>NZ_JBHILR010000014.1:0-33063 GCF_042193415.1 Bartonella sp. TT121SHDZB
GGAAGTTCCTATAAATTATGAGGTTTATGAAAGCGATAACCTTGTCAAGATTGTTGAGGAAACAGAATAAAAATAGATATGGGGGTGCCTTCTTGATGGCTATAAACGTATCATAAGATGCATTGCTTAATATACATATCATAAAAGAGAGAGTTAAAAGAAAGCCGTGCCAATGATATGACGCGGCTTTCAATGGAGGTATGTGCAAATATTTCATATAAACGAAATCAATAATGAATGCATATATACAAAAGGTATCATATTGCAAACGCTTTATTAAACATATGAAAACTTATCAAAAGGAATGTAAACGATGCGTATGATCTTTAATCACTTATTTGAATAAGAGAGTCTATAAACGCTTTTCGTTGCTATCAAACGTATCAAACATAACGTCTTTATCTTTAAAGAGATTCATTTAAAACAAAGCACATGATCATGACGCTTCTTTTAAAAACGTTTCAAAATATTAAGCTCAAAATCGAACTGAGTGAATTAAAAGAACGCTTTGTCTAAAATCAAACAAATCAAAAGCAAATGCTTATTAAACAAATGTCTTTTTAAAAACGTTCTTTTACATTTATGAACATTGGTTTTTAAAACAATCTCTCATAAGACAATAAACAACCGCTTTTATAAAGTGTAAGGTTTTTAAGATTTTGCTCTGCTGTGAAATCTAGATCTTCGTTTTTCATAAATGAAACATTCTTAAGAGCAAATGATAACTAAGTTATAACTGTAATAAAAAAAAGTTTTAACGTTTCTTATAAAGATCTCATTTTATGTTTCAAACGTTTAAACGTGCATTTAAAGAGGTTCTCATAAGCGTATTTGTACTTTTCTTTAAAACCTAATTTCTTTAAAAATTAGCCGGTCCATTTTGGGGATGTTATCTTAGAATAGAGCATTCTTAAATATTACAGCTTTTGACTCAAAATTAAGTAAAAACCCATACCTTATGATGTTACAACGATTTTAAATTTTACTTGCTTATCTTGTCTAAATAGCTGCCCCCAAATTTGGAAAGAGCTCTTTTGGTTTCGTATTTTTAAACTATAACTTTTAAAACGTTTTTAGTACCAAATCTAAAGTAGATAGTTATTCTACTGCCATGGCATTATTTGCCTCCATTTTTTTGTGGAAGCGAATAGTTCCATTCTTAAAGACTAGCCTGCAATCTATTCATTAAAAGGCTTTTCATTTCATAAGATATAGCATTTTGAATTTCATGACCTTTATTTCCTACCTCGGTAAAAAAATACCGTGGTTATAAAATCGATCTTGTCTTTAAATCCTTTTATGCAATCTTTAAAATGTTCGGTGTTATGATGATGCTGTTATGACAGCTCTCTATTTTGCGCTCGCCAATTTTGAGGACTGCAAATCTTGTGTTTTTATCATGCGATTAACAATCCAATCATTAAAACAAGATGTGATCTTTAAACGTATGTTATCGATATTTTCAAACGACTAAATTTAAAACAATGTGATTTGTGCTGTGATAAAAACGTATCATAAAATTTATGAACTGTTATGAATGATATCGGCTTTTCATTGCATTTGAATGCACACATGCGTTATAATATTTACATCATGATTTGCTTTTTATGCTCTATTCATACATGGCAATCTTATATCAAAAATAGTCAAATGAATCACGTATAAAAGTGTGGATTCTTAAGTGGATTCATATAAAATAATTTCACACAACCTATTGACTTTATTGTGTTTTTTGATATGATATCGAATATCAACTGAAAAGATATCAATCACGAAAATTAGCGTAGATATATATTAAAAAAAAATTTTAAATAACGTCGATATGGATAGATTATTTTCTAGCAAACAATCTTCTCTAATCAGAGTGTTCACTATTGTGATATTTTAATCTCAATCACTACAACACTTCAATAACAGACTAAAATATAGATTCACTATAAGCTTATCACTTTTGTTCACTATTCCTTCCTCACTCATTTTTTCTGTGTTATTATTTTTAAAATTTTGTAAAAGATATGAATTACATGTAAAAAAACTTAGCCCTTTGTAATCTCTACATCATCAATCACGTTAGTTTTATTAATGATAAGCAACAACATCTGTATAGCTCTAAGCTTAGAGAGCAACACCAGATTAAAGTATCATTTTTATTTATTGTAAAAGAGGATGTAAAACTTCATTTTTCTCTTATCCTTGTTAAGAAAAATTGAAAAATGATCTTATTAATAATTAAAAAATAGAAAATATTTTTTTACAAAATAATATATTATTTAATTACTTTTTTAAATAACCTATTTAAAATAATATAAATATATTATGTTTATATTGTATGTATTTAAATTGTATATTTTCAATTAAATAATAATATTTATAATTATACTAAATATATTACATAATAATTATCTTTTTATTAAATAAAATCATAACATGAAATAAGAAATTCATAATAAAATCAAGTATAATTTTCTTGGTTTACAAGTGCAACAAAGAAATATATTTAATTATGTTATTGAGATCAGTTGCGTTGCCATCGTTTTTGCCTGCTTGGATTGGTGAATACTTTTATTTCCAAGCAATTATTAACTGAACTTTGACTGCTCAGCATGCTGAAAAATCTCTATGTGATTGTTTTCTTGATAATTGCTATTATGTTGTTTAGCGCAGCTCTTAGCTTTCTATCAGGCAACTTAAAAGCTTTATTCTGTCAATTTTCTTATTGTTTAAGCAAAAACTCATCCACGTAATAATATATTGAATGCACCAACAAAATCCGCACGAATAACCACATTCTACACATCTAAAAATTACCCCTCTTTGACAGTTTTTTAGCACTATAAACGCAACAAAAGTAAATTTTGCTCGGAGGAAAAAGCACTACTAATATTGTACACCATCTTACAATTGGCTTGTGTCATCAAGCAGCTATCCAAACTCAAACTAAAACTGATCTAAAACCAAGAAATTTAACTCTATGATTTCTGTTGTAAATTCTTTGCTCATAGCTATAGAAATACAACCGATTTTATGCATGAATATGTCTAATAAAAATCCTCATGTGTAAATTTTACATACCCTATACCGCCAGCATAAATAACGATATTTTACAGTACGATAGAATTTCACTCAATTTTTTATTTTTATAATCATGCTGACTTTCATCTCATCCCCCTAATCCATTAAATTTACGCATTGTTTTCTTATAACTTATGAAAGTCATGACCATGGAAAGAAAAGCGCTCAACAGAAGATATCCAATATTCCATTCGCCTTTACCAAGCAACAATGACACAGGCAAGGAAGCAGAAAAAGCCATAGGAAGCATAAACAAAAGCCATTTTACGATGCTTAAAGGATAAATTCCTATTGGTACAAATGAAAGCTCGTAAATCATTTCATGAAAATATTCGACAGGCATCTTACGGCTAATAATAAATGTTACAAAATTAAACATCATGAAAAAACAAATATTGACGATAAAAACACAAAATATTGCAACAATAAAAGAGATCCATCTTAGCTTAAGATCGGATATATTCGGTAATGATACAAATAAATAGGCACTAACATAAAGAACAAAGAGCTTGATCAGATTAAGAGGTTTACACCAACCAAACAACATCAACAACCAGATTGAAACGGGCTTTATCAAGTATGGTTCAATTTTACCATCCGCTACTTTTTCAAAAAACGTTTCAATAGAATTAGTAAAAATATTCAAAAATATTCCAAGTAAAACAAAGACAACAAAGATAAAATGGATTTCACCTCTGCTATAGTTACCGATCTTTCCTGAAAAAGAAGATATTCTATCAATAAATATGAATTGAATAAAATAATAGCATAGAGAAAGAATAAACTCCCCAGCCAAATTCTTACCATAAACAATCTGTCGGCGGATATTCAGACTGATAAAATGAAGGATTATTTTCATCTCAACCACCCGCTCCATTATATGCTTTCATCCCTTTATTCCAAGCAATATAAATTAAGAATAAAAAACACAAAATATAAGTAAAACTTCCGAAAATAAACTGCTGAAACAACGCTAAATTTTGCGTCGCGAAAAACTCGGCAGGAGCTGATATCATGAAACGATAGGGATTAAATTGCATAAGCGGAATAAGCCACACCGGCCAAACAGATGGTGGTAAAAGAACACCCCCAAGAAGCGTTGAACTGAGAATACTGAAAGAGAGTAATATATTGTACTCAATCACCCAAAAGCTTAATAAGGCAATTCCAAAAGAGAGTAAAAAACAAAGCAATTGTGATAGAATAACAACCAGAAAAAAGAACAGAAAAGCGATGACCAATCCCAGAATATTTTCATAGGATAAAACAAGCTTAACAACAAAAAGAGCCAATAACGGGATGCTATATAATACACTCTCCCCTAAAAAAGTAAAAAGCATTTGTGTCATATAACTAAAGGGCTTTGTAAGATATACTTCTAATTGACCTTCTTTAACATGATGAGAGAAAAACTTAATCACATTATAACCATTATTTAAGCGACCTAGGACTAAAGCAAAAGCATAATAATACATCATATCATAAAAGCTAAAGCCATTGATGGTATTGCCCGTATCAGAGAAAAGTGCATTCCATAATAGAAGTTGAATAACAAATGGCGAAAGTGTCCCAATGATAATATCGGTAAAAAACATTGCTCTATCACTTAGAACAGTGAGTAATCCATTCTTGGCAAAAAGAAACATACCAAAGCAGTGGTTAGATAAATTCTTTAAATTTAACACGGAGCATCTCTTCAAGCGAGGGAGTGAATACAGAGAACGTACAGTTCAATTCGGTTGTAATTTCGCGTACAAAACGCGCAAAATCCTCACGGGGCAGCGAAACCTCCAGCGAGCATTCTTCAGCGTTAAAGTGCTTATCTTTTAAAGGAGTAGATAATTTCAACGCAATCTCATCAATTTTTTCTACAACAGCTGAAGGTGCAGCCATATGTTCACAAAAAAGTGTCATTCTCACCAAAGAAGGAATGACACTTTTAAGCGCATGAAGATTACCATGAAACTGTTTCTTTCCTTTATGCAAAAGAATAATATCATCGACGTATCCATCAATATCTCCCATATCATGACTTGTGATGATATACCCAGTGCCACGCTCCTTTTTCAGTTTTTTAAGAAGCTCCCTGATTTCATGCTTAGATGTAATATCAAGACCAATACTTGGCTCATCGAGAAACAACAGTTTAGGTCTAAAGGAGAGATTAAATGCCAATTCACTTTTCACTCTCTCACCCAGACTAAGCATCCGCACTGGCTTATCCATAATACGCTCAAGACCCAGCAACTCAGTAATCTCTTTAAGATCACGGGTAAAAGAGGCGTGTTCAAGACCATATAATGGTTGAACCATATCCAGACTGTAGCGTAAGGGCAAATCCCACCATAAACAATTCTTGTGACCAAAGACCACACCCAAGGACTTGAACAGATTTTTCTTCGCTTTATAAGGATCAACACCAAGGACTTTAACACATCCCTCATCAGCGTATTGTATACCAGAAAGTATTTTAATCAGTGTCGATTTACCCGCTCCGTTAGGGCCAAGAATTGCTAACGATTGCCCTGAAAAGAGGGTAAAACTCATATCTTTTAACACATGATGATTTGTATAAACCGGCTTGAAGAGAGAAAACACCTTGTTTTTAAAACCAATTCCTCTGTCAATGTTGCGATATACTTTTGAGACGTTATTAACGTCAATCAATAATGATCCCATCAGTCACTCCTCATTTCAACTTATCCCCCCTTTGAATGTTCCCATAATAAATATCTGTTTTTGTTCACTAGAAAAAACAAAAGTGTTCAAGCCCTCCTTAGAGCAATAAAACGCACCTGACGTTTTATCTCCAATTTTTTGTCTAGATATTTTTTCAATGTGATGAGCTCACTTCAATGAAGCATTAAGATACTAAAAACTTATTTCTTCTTTTATGAAAAATAATCTTTTGGATAAACTAAGTAAGTAGAAAAATAATTGCTCATTGAAAGGAAAACTTTGCTAAGAAGGCTTCATTGTGTAAGCAAAGATACAAAGCATAAGTCTATACTATAAGCATATCGAACCACATTGATAATAAAACAAAACTCCTTGACAACAGGAATTTTTTGAGAGGCTATTTTTCCTCAGCATTACTATAAAATGCCTCCATTATTCCCCATGAAAAAACTAAAATTGCTTTCACTATTTTAGTAAATATCTTTCAGATTTTATCTAACTCATCTCCCTCAACAGACACGCCTCCCCAATATATGACCTCTATAGATAATTCAAAGGAGCAGCTTCATAAACTCAGATTATTAAACGATACACCATATCCAAAAATAACAATACAATCAATATGAATAAAGAGCTGTAGAAAAAAAGCCATGATATTCGAAATATTTCATCACTCAAAAACACAATTTTCTCATAGCGATTGACTTATCAAAAACTTTCTTCAAATGATGCCCTATTCATCTTATCAAATTTATAGACAAAATTTGTATCAATCAAAAAGAACAAATGAAGTTTGTTTAGTCGGTTTCAGCATCACTCTCATTAAAAGACAAAAGATTAAAACTTTGAACCATATGAGGTGGTAAAGGTGCAACAATGTCCAATATTCCTCCTGAAGGATGAGGAATACGAATACGACGTGCATGAAGATGAAGACGATTTTGAATTCCTCCTGGTAATGTCCAATTACTATCAGAAAAAAAATACTTTGTATCGCCAATGATAGGATGATCCATATGGGCAGCATGCACACGAAGCTGATGTGTTCTCCCAGTATAGGGTTCCATTTCAAGCCACGAAAGAGTCCGCCCTCGCGTATCTAAAACGCGATAGTAGGAAACCGCATGATGTGAATCTGGCTCCCCATGTTCACAAACACGCATTTTGTCACCTTGTGCAGTCATTTCCTTAACCATCCACGTTGAAATTTTGTCCTGCTTTTTTTTAGGCACACCCCGAACCAACGCCCAATAAGTCTTTTTTGTTTCTCGCGCTCTAAAAGCAGCTGTTAAGGACTGAGCAGCTCCCCTTGATCGCGCAACAATAAGCACCCCCGACGTCTCACGATCAAGACGATGAACCAAACGCGGCTTTTCACCTTTTTTATTGCGCCATATCTCAAGCATACTATCCATATGACGTGTTAAACCAGAGCCTCCTTGTACAGCCAACCCAGCTGGTTTATTAAAAACAAATACCTTTGGGTCTTCATAAAGCAGCATTTTTTTCAAAACGGTTCCATCATCCTGCCCACGGAGGGTTTTATCCGTTATTGGAAGACTTTCTTTGTCATCAATAGGGAGAGGTGGAATACGAACAGACTGCCCTATACAAAGACGCGTATCGGCTTTAACACGTCCACCATCAACCCGTATCTGACCAGAACGCAACAATTTTTGCAAAATTCCAAACCCAAGTCCTGGATAATGCACTTTAAACCAGCGATCTAAGCGCATTCCATTTTCATCTGCCTCAACTTTTTTTATTTCTACGCCTGCCATAAAAGTTCCCTTGCCTGATGCCTATTTTTGC
Source organism: Bartonella sp. TT121SHDZB (assembly GCF_042193415.1). Taxonomy (NCBI): domain Bacteria; kingdom Pseudomonadati; phylum Pseudomonadota; class Alphaproteobacteria; order Hyphomicrobiales; family Bartonellaceae; genus Bartonella; species Bartonella sp. TT121SHDZB. Next base: position 7,564 of record NZ_JBHILR010000014.1, read on the forward strand.
GCCTTTATAAACACAAAAATTCATATTTTAGTTGGCTTTATCACACCATATTACAGTTAGTATCCAAAATTGCCTTTTCTTAACGTTCAAATTTTATTAGCTAAAAATTAAGCGTTATAAAAATCAACAGCCTTTACGCTTAACAGCGAATGGAGATAATTAACAGTGTCCTTATTCAAAACCTATGCACGTGTTCTCACTTACCTAAACAGAGAAAAAAATGCATCCCTTTTAATCTGTACTGCTAATGTTATGTTAGCGATTATCACCATTGCAGAACCTATTTTATTTGGACGCGTTATTGATTCTATTACAGAAAAATTAGCTATCCTCCCTACTCTTGCCATTTGGGTTGGTTTTGGACTTTCACATATTATCGCTTATGTCCTTGTTGCTCGCGGTGCAGACCGCTTAGCCCATAGACGTCGCTTAACGGTTTTAACGGAATCTTTCGAACGTATCATTGCCATGCCTTTAATTTGGCATCAACAACGTGGGACTTCCAACGCACTCCATACACTTTTGCGCGCTATAGATTCCATGTCAACCATATGGCTTGATTTTATGCGCCAACATCTCTCAACACTTGTCGCCTTATTGGTTCTCATCCCCATAGCCTTTAATATGAATTGGCGTCTTTCAATAGTCTTGGTTGTGCTTGCCATCATTTATGTATTAATTGCACGTTTAGTGATGCGAAAAACAAAAGACGGACAAGCCGCTGTAGAATGCTACCACCACAACCTTTTTAAACATGTCAGTGATTCAATCTCTAATGTTTCCATTGTACAAAGTTATAACCGAATAAAAGAAGAAACTTCTATACTGCATCAACATACAAATGCTCTTCTTAAAGCACAAAATCCTGTTCTCAATTGGTGGGCGCTCGCCAGTGGCTTAAATCGAATGGCTTCAACAATTTCAATCGTTTGTGTTCTTCTCCTTGGAGCTTTTTTTGTTGCAAAAGATCAATTACGGGTAGGTGAAGTCGTTGCTTTTGTTGGATTTGCACAACTCATGATTAGCCGCCTAGACCAAATGAGCAATTTTATTAATTGTGCAATATCCTCACAAGCAAAACTGCAAGATTTTTTTGAAATGGAAGACTCAACCTTTCATATTAACGAACCGCAAAATCTTCCTTCCCTCCAAAATGTTAAAGGCGCCATACAATTTCATCACGTGACCTATCAATTCCCAAATTCTTCTCAAGGTGTTTTTGATATTTCCTTTGAGGTTAAAGCAGGACAAACTGTTGCGATTGTAGGACCAACAGGGGCTGGAAAAACAACATTGATCAATCTGTTGCAGCGCGTATACGACCCTACCCTTGGGCATATCTCCATTGATGGAATAAATATATGCTCGATCAATCGCGAATCTTTACGCAAATCTTTAGCAACAGTATTTCAAGACTCGGGTCTTTTCAACCGTACTATTCATGACAATATCTCAATAGGAAAAGCGAGCGCAACGAATGAAGAACTTTATGAAGCCGCAAAAATAGCAGAAGCTCACGATTTTATTCTAAAAAAAGCTGACTGTTATAACACAATGGTGGGCGAACGAGGATCTCAATTATCAGGTGGAGAAAAACAGCGACTAGCAATTGCACGCGCTGTTTTAAAAAATGCCCCTATTCTCATTCTAGATGAAGCAACAAGCGCTCTTGATGTTGAAACAGAGGCACGTGTCAAAGATGCTCTCGATTGCATAAGCCATAACCGCACTACTTTTATTATAGCACATCGCCTCTCAACAGTACGCAATGCTGATGTAGTACTCTTTCTGGAAGATGGTCATTTAATTGAAAAAGGAAACTTTCAAGAATTAATCGATAAAGAGGGACGTCTCTCTCAATTTTTAACGGCCAGTGGTTTAACAATCAAACCACTAGAAAGAGAAGGAGAAAATGTTATTCTCTTACATGAAGCCATAGCTTCATAAAAACGATACTCTTCATAGATCTTATGCAAAAAATGTCTCTTCAATACAATAAGAGTGCTTATATGATACAAGTAAAAAGATTTCTAAAAATGCCACAATCCATTTTAGGTATTTAAGACAAATATTAAAACAGTTTAGTATTTTCTCTGCTATTGCAATTTTACTAGATTGGGACAAAAATATTTCCCTATATCTGTATATATTGACGAGTATACATTCTCATTTAGGGAAAATGTAAAGGTAAAAACAATTTCCAGTTTTACCGTCTTCTTTTTACTCAACTTTACGAATTTCAAAACGAACTAAAGAAATATCTTTTAAATAATGAATATTATGTATTGCTTTGCACTTTTGTTTATCACGTTCTTTATAGTTCTCGCATAAAGAACAGAACATCATTGTTTTGCACATTCATATGATTTTTTTAAAAAACATTTCTCAATGCTCTTAAGCCCATTTCACAACGACATTCGTGAGTGGTTTTGATTAATTTAACATACACAGAATTTGAAATAATAAAATCCTACGAATATTCGTAGCTCTTATTCAAAAGATAAAACGATAAATTATCATTATAACTCAATGTATTAAAGCAATTTTATCATAAATAAATTAGATATTAATCTAAATCTTTAGATTTATGTGGTATTCATTTGATTTATATTGATAATTCATTACTTTATAACTTGAAATAAAGATTTATAAAGATAGGAGAATATTCTTTTCAAAACCTTTTAATAATAAACCAAAAAACTGTTTTCTTGTACATAACAAGCAAAATAAAAACAACACAATAGCTCTAAAATACAACAACTCTTTTATAAGCCTTTTCAAGGAAAGAGATTTTATTCATTTGAAAACTAATAGAATAATGACAGCTTATAACTTTATAAGGATAATCGTATGCAATAAATCTTGTACTATTCCTTTCATAAAAAGAGATATTTCTTCAAAAAATCTATAAGAGCAACATAATAACTATTCTCCCCAGTAAAAGAATACACAGCAAAGCATGAAGTGCTGCATAATCTATCTTATCTTAAAAAAGTGACTCCTGAAACGCTTGGAAGCTATAAAGACAAACACTGTTTTTATCTTTACAATTGTATTTTCCCCAATTACGCTGTATCTGCATTTCAGAAATACACCAGACAGATATTCATGATACATAGATGCCAACTCAATATAACAATGTGAAAAACACCTATGCAGAATGATTTAATTTAATTTTTTTCAAGAAAATCTTTTAATGCCGCAAATGCCTCATCAGCTTTGTTCCCCTCAGGACCACCAGCCTGTGCCATATCAGAACGGCCACCTCCACCTTTACCACCAAGAATCGCTGAAAGAATACGAACGAGATCTACAGCATTTAACTTATCCGTTAAATCATCTGTAACGCCGACAACAGCACTCCCTTTTCCATCCTCCGTGACACTAATAAAAGCAACCACTCCAGATCCAATTTGTTTTTTCTCAGAATCGACGAGTGCCTTAAGATCCCGTGGTAAAATATTTTTAACAACGCGTCCAGTAAAAGAAAGCCCATTGATGATGGTAATATCACCTTGGCTTCTTTCTGTTACTCCACCGCTCAACACCATTTTCTTGCGTACATCATTCAACTCTTTTTCAAGTTTACGACGATCATCAAGCAAAATTCGCACCCGTTCTTCCACACCAGCAGAAGAAGTTTTTAAAAGATCAGCAATTTCATGAATACGCTCATCTTGGCGGCTAAGATAAAGACGTGCTTCTTTGCCTGTTAAAGCTTCAATACGCCGCACTCCAGCTGAAACAGAACTTTCAGAAACAATATGAATTAAACCAATATCACCTGTTTGCTCCACATGAGTCCCTCCACAAAGCTCAATTGACCAACGCTTTTTTAATCCTCCCAGTTCAAGGAGCTCCCCCATAGAAACAACGCGAACTTCATCACCATATTTTTCCCCAAACAATGCCATGGCTCCTTCAGAAATTGCATCATCTACAGCCATGAGACGCGTTACGACCTTACTATTTTGCAAAACAATCTCATTGGCTAAATCTTCTATTTTTTTCAACTCTTCTGGTGAAACGGATTTTGGATGAGAAAAATCAAAACGCAACCGATCTGGCGATACAAGAGAGCCCTTTTGAGTAACATGATCCCCCAATATTTGGCGTAAAGCTTCGTGTAACAAATGAGTAGCAGAGTGATTCGCACGAATTTTCTTACGACGAACAATATCAACCGTTAATTCGACACAATCAGACCTCGATGCCTGACCAGATTTCACCTCCCCAATATGGATAAAAACACCATCACCCTTTCTTTGGGTATCATGCACCTCAAAAATAAAATTTTCACCAGAAATAATACCGCTATCACCAATTTGCCCACCAGATTCACCATAAAAAGGCGTCTGATTAACAACAAGCATAGCTTTCTGACCTGAAGAAATATGATCAACAATTTTACCATCACACACAAGAGCTGTAAGAATTCCTTCAGCTTTTTCTGTTTCATAACCCAAAAATTCTGTAGCCCCCACTTGATCACGAACAGAAAACCAGATCTTTTCTGTTACAGCTTCCCCAGAACCAGACCAATTGGCACGCGCTTCCTCTTTTTGGCGTTCCATCGCTTTATCAAAAGCACCAACGTCAACAGAGATTCCTCGACGACGAAGAACATCTTGCGTCAAATCAAGCGGAAAACCATAGGTATCATAAAGCTTGAAAGCAACTTCACCATTCAAATAGTCCCCTTCTTTAAGATTAGTACTTGCTTCGTTCAACAAACCAAGTCCTCGTTCAAGCGTTTTACGAAACTGTATTTCTTCTAACTTCAAAATTTCTGAAATCAAAGATTCTGCACGCACCAATTCAGGATAAGCTTGTCCCATTTCGCGAATTAAAGCAGGCAAAAGTCGCCACATTAAGGGCTCTTTAGCACCAAAAAGATGGGCATGACGCATAGCACGACGCATAATACGACGTAAAACATATCCTCTTCCTTCATTAGAAGGAAGCACACCATCAGCAATCAAAAATGCAGATGAGCGAAGATGATCAGCAATAACACGATGGCTGGCAATAAAATCACCCTTTGCCTCAATCCCTGTAATTTCTTCTGACGCAGCAATTAATGCACGAAAAAGATCAATGTCATAATTATCATGAACACCCTGTAAAACAGCAGCAATACGCTCTAATCCCATGCCTGTATCAATAGAAGGATGAGGTAAGTTAACACGTTCTTCCTTGGAAACTTGCTCATACTGCATAAAAACAAGATTCCAAATCTCAATAAAGCGATCCCCATCTTCAGTAGCACTTCCAGGAGGACCGCCCCAGATTTCATCACCATGATCATAAAAAATCTCCGAACAAGGTCCACAAGGTCCTGTTTCTCCCATCGACCAAAAATTATCAGCCGTCGCAATACGAACAATTTTTTCATCTGGAAGACCAGAAATTTTACGCCACAGTTCGGCAGCAACATCATCACTCTGATAAACTGTCACCAATAATTTATCTTTTGGCAGGCAAAATTCCTTTGTTAAAAGATTCCATGATAAAAAAATGGCTTCTTCTTTAAAATAATCACCGAAAGAAAAATTACCCAGCATTTCAAAAAATGTATGATGGCGCGCCGTATAACCAACATTATCAAGATCATTATGCTTTCCACCTGCACGAACACATTTTTGTGCCGTTGTTGCCTGCGTATAAGGGGGCTGTTCAAGCCCAGTAAAAACATTTTTAAACTGCACCATCCCTGCATTTGTAAACATAAGTGTAGGATCATTACGTGGAACGAGAGGGCTAGAAGAAAGAACTTTATGCCCATTACGATGAAAATAATCCAAAAATGTTGACCGAATATTATTAACACTATTCATGTTGACACCTGCTCAATACAGCACAAAACCATAAAAGAAAAATCCCCCCTCATTAAATCCTCTTCGCCACGCATGGAGTCAATTTAATCAAAAATGGAATATTTGTTTTAAAAAATTGAGAATAAAATGACTGCGTATTTAAAAACTCAAACAAAAAACAGAAAAATCTTAAAGGAAAAAAATTATAGACGAAAAAAACGTCCCATCAAATAGCTTCATCACTTTCTGTATTTTCTGCCCCTGCATTTTCTAGCAGTTCAATGGCAATCAAACCAGCATTTTGGCGCAAAGCCGCTTCAATTTCTGCTGCGACTTCCGCATGTTCACGTAAAAACTGCTTTGCATTTTCACGTCCCTGTCCTAAACGCTGAGAATTATAAGAAAACCATGCACCAGATTTTTCCACAATGCCAACCTTGACACCCAAATCAATCAATTCACCTACTTTGGAAATACCTTCACCATAAATAATATCAAACTCAACCTGTTTGAATGGAGGTGCCAATTTATTTTTCACCACTTTAACGCGCGTCTGATTACCAACGATTGAATCCCTATCTTTAATGGATCCAATGCGACGAATATCTAAACGAACAGAAGCATAAAACTTTAAAGCGTTTCCACCCGTTGTCGTTTCAGGAGAACCAAACATCACACCAATTTTCATGCGAATTTGATTAATAAAAACAACCATACAGTTAGAGCGAAAAATTGCTGCGGTTAATTTTCGTAACGCTTTACTCATTAACCGAGCTTGCAATCCGGGCAAAGCATCACCCATTTCACCGTCAATTTCTGCTCGCGGTGTTAAAGCTGCGACAGAATCCACAACAAGCACATCAACGGCACCAGAACGAACCAACGTTTCTGTAATTTCCAATGCCTGTTCACCGGTATCTGGCTGAGAAATGAACAAGTTTTCTAAATCAACACCAAGCTTACGCGCATAAATAGGATCAAGCGCATGCTCTGCATCAATAAAAGCACAAATCCCACCACCTTTCTGTGCCTCAGCAATAGCATGGAGAGCCAATGTTGTTTTCCCAGAACTTTCTGGTCCATAAATCTCAACAATACGCCCCTTCGGTAATCCACCAATCCCTAAAGCAATATCTAAGGATAACGACCCTGTTGGAATTGTTTCAATTTCAACAACCTGCTCTTTTTGCCCAAGACGCATAATCGAGCCTTTACCAAAAGAACGTTCAATTTGTGAGAGAGCAGCATCGAGAGCTTTTGTTTTATCCACGATTATATCCTTGACCGATTCATAATAACCTAAAACTTTAGTGTACACTGTACTTTTAATTTAACTAAAGGCTTGAGTTTAGATTTTCACAGACTATTTCCATTCCTATCTCCACATTATGTCCATAAACATTCATGACCATCACAATAAAGAATTGGCATTGCTTATCTTATGACACATAATAAACTCCAATAAAGTAATATCTCTATGGGAGCATAGTTAACATATTTATATCTCTCTAGAAAAGGAACAATTTAAATTTCAACACAATGTTCTATAGCCCTCCTGCTTATCCCTTTGATTAAATACTTGAGAGACTAAAAATTCTCCTGCTATTGATCACACAAAAAACGCATCATCAATCAACCTCATACCCTATTGCATCGAAGAACAAAACGCTATTGTATTGCATATTCATGCACTTGATTTAAGAAACATCTCTCAACACTTCCAAGCTCATTTTGTGACAATACCTATGAATGTGGTATACTGTAAAACCCTTTGGGCGCCACCATCTTTACACTATAGAAGGAGAAAGCTGGAACCATCACACTATTTATCATCCCCCAATATTGCGACAGCTCTCGGCACTTGAGACAATTCATAAGAGGGATTTTTTAGTCCTTTCTTGTACAGTTTTTATTACACGCTAATCCTGCTTGTAACCTGCAAGCGAATGATTTGATTGATTCAACAAATAACAGGCTTGGAATGAGAGAAATTTACGGTATTTGAGACTTTCATTCAACTTACGAAACAATAAATTATCATTATAAATCAATATATTATTTAATAAAAGCCAAAAAAATAAAGCAGCTTAAAAGTTGAATGATATATTTAAATTTGAAAAAATATGCACTTTTGAAGATATCAAAAAAAATCTCTACAAGCAATGCAATAAATGTTTAAAATATAAGCTAAATTTCTCATACAATAACATAAGAGATCAATAAAAAACGTATTTCAACTCAAATTTTATTTTGATCTTTACGTTTTTTGCGCAACTGTTGCCACCACTCAAGACGTTTCACAATTTCACGCTCAAAACCACGCTCAACTGGTTTATAATAACTCTGACGTCCAAGTTTTTCGGGAAAATATTCTTGTCCTGAAAAAGCATCTGGTTCATCATGGTCATAACAATAACCATTTCCATACCCTTCTTCCTTCATAAATTTCGTAGGTGCGTTAAGGATATGCTTAGGTGGCGGCAAAGAACCACTTTTGCGCGCACAACGCAGTGCTGCTTTATACGCAAGATATGCTGCATTTGACTTTGGCGCAGTTGCAACATAAAGACATGCTTGCGCCAAGGCCAACTCTCCCTCAGGAGACCCTAAATAATCATAGGCATCCTTTGCCGCATTACAAATGACAAGAGCTTGAGGATCTGCCAAACCAACATCTTCAACAGCCATACGAACCAATCTTCGCCCAATATAGAGAGGATCTTCACCAGCATCCAACATACGTGCCAAATAATAAAGCGCCGCATCAGGATCAGATCCACGAACAGATTTATGCAAAGCTGAAATGAGATTATAATGCCCTTCTCGTCCTTTATCATAAATAGGCGCACGACGCTGAATAACTTTTTGCAAAGCAACAACATTAAGAATCTCTCCCAATGGTGCAATAGACCAAACTTCCTCTGCCAATGTCAACGCTACCCGTGCATCACCATCAGACATCTCTATCAAAACGTCTCTGGCATCATTATCCAAGGGAAGAAATTTTCCCTCCACTTCTTCAACACGCCTCAAAAGCATATCCAAACTTTCATGATCATGAGAAAGAAATGTTAAAACACGTGCACGCGAAAGAAGGGCAGCATTAAGTTCAAAAGAAGGATTTTCGGTTGTTGCACCTATAAGGACCACAGTACCATCTTCCATAACAGGAAGAAAACTATCCTGCTGTGCACGATTAAACCGATGAATTTCATCAACAAAAAGAAGTGTTTTATCCCCAGACATAAAACGTCTTTGCGCAACTTCAAAAATCTTTTTAAGTTCAGAAATTCCTGTAAAAATAGCAGAAACTTGTTCAAACGCGAAATTTGTTTCAAGGGCCAACAAACGTGCAACGGTTGTTTTTCCCGTCCCTGGAGGTCCCCAAAAAATCATCGATCCAATTGAGCCAGCTGCCACCATACGTGAAAGCAAACCATCCTCTCCAATCAAATGCTTTTGTCCTACAACATCATTGAGAGAACAAGGGCGCATTCTTTCTGCAAGTGGCTGACTTTTATTAACTTGAAGATCAAACGACGAAGTAAAAAAATCTTTCTTCAAAAAAAACCTCAACGAATAAATTGGCGAATATACATCCCATCACGTTCATATTCCAATTGCCAAGTACGCGAACGCGCTTGCATAAGAATCTTTTTCAACTGATGAACTGTTTGAATTTTATGGCCATTTACAACACGTAGGATATCTCCTAACTGAAAAATTCCAGCAGCATTGCTCATTTCATCAAGATTGGTAATCACAACACCTTTTGCAGATATAGGAAGATGAAAACGTCGACTATTTTGCGGTGTTAAGTCCAACACTTCAGCACCAGCAAGAGGACTCTCACCCGTAATTTTTTCAGATTTTAAAAATGTAGTTTCCGATATCGATGAAACCGTTATTTGTGTCTTTAACGTTTTTCCACTTCGTAAATATTCTAAAGCAAGACTATGCCCAATACCCGCAATCATCAAACGGTATCCAAGACTATCTGGACTATCAACGCGCACCCCCTGCACACTCAAAATCACATCACCCACTTTCAAACCAGCTTTTTCAGCAGGACTATCTTTGATAACTTCAACAATAAGAGCACCATAGGGACGTTCTAAACCTAAACCACCAGCAATATCAGGTGTAACATTTTGAAAAGATGCCCCAATATAAGGCGGTACAAAATATTTTCCACCGCGTTTAACAGTATCAAGCATCACTTTTACAAGATTAACCGGAATAGCAAAACCAATCCCTACAGAACCACCGGAACGCGAATAAATAGCCGTATTAATCCCGATTAACTCACCTTTCATATCAATCAAAGCGCCACCCGAATTCCCTGGATTAATGGCAGCATCTGTTTGAATAAAAAAGTCAAAATCAGAAATCCCAACACGTGTACGCGCTTGCGCTGAAACAATACCACTTGTAACCGTTTGACCAACACCAAAAGGATTACCAATAGCAAGAACAAGATCACCAACTTCAACAGTATCAGAGTTTCCCAAAGGTAAAACGGGAAATTGAGCATCTTTTGCATCAACTTCAAGAATTGCAATATCAGTCGCTTCATCTTTGAGCACGACCTTACTCTCAAACTCTCGCCCATCAGAAAAAGCCACTTTAATTTCGCTTGCGTCTTTAATGACGTGGTAATTTGTAACGATCAAACCACGTGCATCAACAATCACCCCCGATCCTAATGACGATTGCTTACGGACAGGAAAATTATTTTGAAAACGACCAAAAAATTGCTCAAAAAATGGATCACCTTCAAAAGGTGATCGTGCTCTAATTTGTCGAGCTGCATAAATATTTACAACAGATGGAACCGTCTTTTTAACTAAAGGAGCAAATGAAAGAGTGATTTCTGTTTGTGTTTGAGGAACATGAGCATATACATGATCAAATGATATCTGCATCATAATTGCAAAAAAAATCCGCACCCAAAAAGAATACCTCATAATCCACTCCTTATAAAATCAGCACATTCTGTTGAAGATTAATAGAATAAAAAACGCATCCCCGCAAACTAAGGACTTCTATTAATATTTCATAATAGAGAATAAAAACAATCTATTTGAACAATAAATATTATAAAAATAAGATAATTCAATATTCTATAATTTTCTCTCTCCACCTATTTCTCAACTAAAACAAACTTAAAAATGCTCACAAAAAAACCGCCCAAGACAAGGCGGCCTTTAAAAATCCAACAGATAAAAAACTTTATGAAGATGTCCCCTTTTCATTCTCAGAAGATTCTATACGAGCACGATCCCCAGCACCCTTCGCTTCAACATCACGATCAACAAATTCTATAACAGCCATTGGTGCATTATCTCCGGTACGAAACCCCGCTTTCATAATACGCAAATACCCACCGTTGCGTGACGCATAACGTGGCGCAAGCGTATCAAATAATTTTGCAACCTTTCCTGTATCACGAAGTGCTGCAATAGCTTGCCGACGCGCATGCAAACCACCACGCTTACCAAGAGTAACGAGTTTTTCAACAATAGGACGAATTTCTTTAGCCTTTGGAAGCGTTGTCACAATCTGCTCATGCTCGATCAACGAAGTTGCCATATTTGCAAACATCGCTTTACGGTGACTGGCAGTACGATTTAACTTACGTCCTGACTTACTATGGCGCATAAGCCCTCTCCTTAAATTCTAATTCTAATATTGATCTTCATAACGTTTCGCAAGATCATCAATGTTTTCAGGCGGCCACGCCGGAATTTCCATCCCAAGATGTAACCCCATACACGCCAAAACCTCTTTAATCTCATTCAACGATTTGCGACCAAAATTCGGTGTCCGAAGCATTTCAGATTCTGTTTTTTGAATCAGATCACCAATATAGACAATATTATCATTCTTAAGACAATTTGCCGAACGAACTGAAAGTTCTAATTCATCCACTTTTTTGAGAAGTGCAGGATTAAAAGAAAGCTCAGAGTCAGCCTCTTCAACAGGCTCCTTCTGTGGCTCTTCAAAGTTAATAAATAACGATAATTGATCTTGAAGAATGCGCGCTGCAAAAGCAACAGCATCCTCACCATTAACAGCACCGTTTGTTTCAATCGTGAGCGTTAATTTATCATAATCGAGAACTTGACCTTCACGTGTATTTTCTACTTTATAAGATACCTTACGGATTGGTGAATAAAGACTATCAATTGGAATAAGCCCTATACGTGCATCATCAACACAATTACGATCAGATGGAACATATCCCTTTCCTGTGTTGACAATAAATTCCATGCGAATTTCAGCTTCTTCATCAAGAGTACAAATAACATGATCTGGATTTAGAATTTCCATATCCCCAACTGTACTGATATCTCCCGCTTTCACGACACCAGGCCCCTCTTTATAAACGACGACACGTTTAGGCCCTTCTTCTTCCATACGAAGCGCAATTTCTTTTATATTCAGAATAATATCCGTAACATCCTCACGCACACCTGGAATCGATGAAAATTCATGTAAGACACCGTCAATCTGCACAGCAGTAATAGCAGCACCACGAAGCGAAGATAACAACACGCGACGAAGCGCATTTCCTAACGTTAAACCAAAACCACGCTCAAGAGGTTCAGCAATCACACTTATAATATTTGGATTATCATGCGCACATGATTCAACCTTATTGGGTTTAATAAGTTCCTGCCAGTTTTTCTGGATCATATTTTTATTCCCGTTCTTTAGTTCCGTTACCATTCAATCGTAACGACCAATGTGAACATCAGAGAAATCTCCGACAACAAAAAACAACACCCAATTAAACACGCCGCCTTTTCCGCGGACGACATCCATTATGAGGAATTGGTGTTACATCACGAATAGAAGTAATGACAAAACCAACAGATTGCAATGCACGTAGAGCAGATTCACGCCCTGATCCAGGTCCACAAACTTCAACTTCCAAAGAACGCATACCATGCTCTTGCGCTTTTCTTGCACAATCCTCCGCAGCAACTTGAGCGGCAAAAGGTGTCGATTTACGCGCACCTTTAAACCCCTGAGCCCCCGCAGATGACCAAGCAATTGCATTACCCTGAGCATCAGTAATCGTAATCATTGTGTTATTAAAGGTTGAATTAATATGCACAACACCTGATGAAATATTCTTACGTTCGCGACGACGAACACGTGTGGCTTCCTTGGCCATAATTTCCCTTTCAACGATCTCATCACTGCCGTAACATCAGCAGCTCCACCTTCTTTTCCTTGTCAAACAAATCAAACAAGAAAAAGAATATATAAAAACCTTCCACAAAGGCCCTTATTTCTTCTTACCAGCAATTGCCTTAGCCGGACCTTTACGCGTACGAGCATTCGTATGCGTACGCTGCCCTCGAACAGGCAAAGACCGACGATGACGCAATCCCCGATAACAACCAAGGTCCATCAAACGCTTAACATTCATAGCAACGTCACGACGAAGATCACCTTCAACTTGATAACCTTGATCTATCGCCTCACGAATCTGCAGCACCTCAGCATCTGAAAGCTCATGCACACGACGCCCCAAAGGAATACCAACTCTTTCAATAATTTCTTGAGCAAATTTTGGTCCAATCCCGTGGATATATTGAAGCGCAATAATTACACGCTTATTTGTCGGGATATTGACGCCAGCAATACGAGCCACGCCTACTCTCCTTAGTTATTTTGACAAATTGTTATAAAATACCTGATATACCTTACAGAAAAAAAATAGGCTCAGAAAAAATTCTTCCGAATCCTCTTATTTCACTAAAATAAATTAAGTTTACTTCTGATAGATTTCATCTCAAAAGTCAACTCTTTTCATTTATTTCTAAAAAAAATCTCATGAAAGAAAACCTCTAATCATACGTGTCACTTCAGCAATACCAATCATTCCATCAATAACCTTCAACATTCCCCTCTCTAAATAAAATTTTGATAAGGGAGCTGTTTTTTCACGATATTCTACTAATCTTTTTGCAAAAGCAACAGGATTGTCATCTAAACGAACCTGTTCACCAGCCGCTATTGCTTCCTCAACACGCTTCTTCATACGTTCAATCAACATGTCTTCATCAACACACAACTCAATAACAGCATTAAGCCGCATATTTTTTGAATCTAGTATCTGTTGCAACGCTTCCGCCTGCCCCACAGTTCGCGGATACCCATCCAAAACAAAACCGTTTACACAATCAGCTTCATCAATCCGATCTGATACGATTTGGTTAACAATACTATCAGGAACCAAAGCACCAGAACTTATAATAGCTTTAGCTTTTTTACCAATCCCCGTTTCTTTGGCAATCACCTCACGCAACATATCTCCTGTTGATAAATGAGGAATGTTATATTCCTCAGTCAACATTTTTGCTTGCGTACCTTTTCCCGCTCCAGGAGGACCTAAAAGAATAATTCTCATCGATTCCTTCTACCTCCACGAAGTTTTGATTTTTTTATCAACCCTTCATATTGGTGAGCAACAAGATGTCCCTGAATTTGAGAAACCGTATCAAGTGTAACAGTAACAACAATCAACAAGGATGTTCCCCCAAGATAAAAAGGAACCTGTAATGCAGATATCATAAATTCAGGTAACAAACAAACCAAGATAATATAAACAGCGCCCACAACAGTAATACGCGTCAAAACATAATCAATATATTCGGCTGTACGCTCACCTGGACGAATCCCTGGAATAAAGCCAGAATGCTTTTTCAACTGATCTGCAGTATCACTTGGATTAAATACAATAGCTGTATAAAAAAAGCAAAAAAACGCCATTAAAGATGCATAAATAATCATATAAAGTGGCTGTCCATGACCAAGAGAATAAGAAATTGCCTGAACCCACTGTGGCATTTTATCAGAAAAATTATTAATAGTGGCAGGTAATAATAATAAAGATGAAGCAAAAATAGGTGGAATAACACCAGCAGTATTCAACTTTAAAGGAAGATGCGACATATCTCCTTGAAACATTTGATTACCGACCTGACGTTTCGGATACTGGATAAGAATTCGCCGTTGGGCGCGCTCTATAAAAACAATAAGCCCAATAACCAAAACCGCAATAAGAACGATTGCTATTAAAAGAAAAGTTGATAAATCAGCCTGGCTATGAGCTGTCAAAAGCTGAGCAAAAGTAGAAGGAAAGTTAGCTACAATCCCTGTAAAAATGATAAGAGAAACTCCATTACCAACACCGCGTGACGTAATTTGCTCGCCAAGCCACATGAGAAACATTGTCCCACCAACAAGTGTAATAACAGAAGAGACACGAAACATAAGACCTGGTTCTAAAACAATTTGAAGCCCTGTCCCTATACCACTTTCAAGCGCAACCGCAATACCAAAAGCTTGTAGGATTGCCAATACGACTGTTACATAACGTGTATATTGATTGATAATCTTACGACCTAAATCCCCTTCTTTTTTAAGAGTTTCCAAAGAAGGAATAATAGATGTTAACAATTGCACAATAATAGATGCCGATATATAAGGCATGATACCCAGCGCAAAAATTGCCATACGCCCAACAGCACCCCCAGCAAACATATTAAAGAGTCCTAATACACCCGATGCATGATGTTCAAATGTTTGCCGTAAAGCATCAATATTAATACCTGGAAGAGAGATATAAGTGCCAAAACGATATACAAGAAGTGCCGCCAGAGTAAACCAGATGCGTTTTTTTAATTCAGTTGCACGCGAAAAGGTACCGAAGTTTATATTGGAAGCAAATTGCTCTGCTGCTGATGCCATAAAACGTCTCCACTTCACACTCCAGTTCTTTAAATCACAGAAGTATAATCCTAAAATTCATATATGCATACACAAATAAATGCAGAAATTAAACAATTCCCCACAAAAGATTCCACAAAGCAGATGTAATTCTTCTTTAGGTCTCGATTCATATTAAAAAATTATCGAGCAATATCAGGAAGAATAACTTGACCACCCACTTTTTCAATCTTAACACGAGCAGCTTGTGAAGCACCAGAAACATGAAAGGTAATCTTAGCCGTCAAATCACCATCAGAAAGAAGACGAACCCCATCTTTTTCACGACGAATAATACCAGCCTCTTTCAAAGCAATCATATCAACAGGCTTTTCAATATTCAACTTACCTGCATCAACTGCCAACTGAATACGTCCTAGTGAAACTTCATTGTAGATCTTGGCAAAGTAATTTCTAAATCCACGTTTTGGCAAACGACGATAGATAGGCATCTGCCCACCTTCAAAACCATTAAGGGAAACACCAGAACGTGATTTTTGCCCTTTTACACCACGACCACCAGTCTTACCCGTACCGGAACCAATACCACGCCCAACACGCTTACGATCTTTTATTGCGCCTTCGCAGTCACGCAGTTCATTGAGTTTCATATCTAATACTCCCGCAACCCTTAATCTTCATCTATAACGCGAACAAGATGCCGAACCCGAGCAATCATACCCCGCACACAAAGCGTATCATCTAAAACGCGCCGACGATGCATTTTATTTAATCCAAGCCCCTTTAAGGTTGCACGCTGAATCTGCGAGTTTCGAATAGGGCTTCCAATTTGCTCCACCGTCACAGTTTTACCACTCTGAGATTTTTTCTGAACCATTTTCTAATTCCTTTTCTGATAACCTCAGAAACTACCCTTCTAGGTCGACTAAATGGCGACGACGCGCCTGCAAAGTCGAATATTTTATACCACGTTGAGCAGCAATATCTCTAGGATGCATTTGATGTTTCAATGCATCAAATGTTGCACGAACCATGTTATAAGGATTCGACGATCCTAGCGATTTTGCAACAACATCCTGCATACCAAGAGCTTCAAAAATAGCACGCATCGGTCCCCCAGCAATAATACCAGTACCAGCAGAAGCCGAACGTAGCAAAACACGCCCAGCTCCGTGACGACCCTCAAGATCATGATGCAATGTACGCCCAGACCGAAGCGGAACATAAATCATCCCACGTTTTGCAGATTCCGTTGCTTTACGAACGGCTTCTGGAACTTCGCGGGCTTTACCATGTCCAAAACCCACACGCCCTTTTTGATCTCCAACGACAACAAGAGCAGCAAAACCAAAACGCCGACCACCCTTTACAACTTTAGCAACACGATTGATATGAACGAGCCTATCGACAAATTCACTATCGCGTTCTTCTCTATCACCACGTTCTTTTTGTGCCATTCCTCATTCCTTTTTCTTTTCCGGAAGCACGATAACAAAGTCCCTCATCAAACTGAAAGAACTCAAACGAAATACTCTAAACACTCCTTACTCATTCATAAATAAGAAATTTTAGAAATTCAAACCACCTTCACGAGCAGCTTCAGCTAAAGCTTTGACGCGACCATGGTACACATACGCTCCACGATCAAAAACCACCTCATTAACACCCGCTTTCTTCGCACGCTCAGCAATTAACTTACCAACAGCAAAAGCAGCTTTTTTATCCGCACCGCTCTTTAACGACTTTTTTAAATCACTTTCAAGAGTAGAGGCTGAAACAAGTGTACATCCCCGCGAATCATCAATAACTTGAGCATAAATGTTCTGATTTGAACGATAAACACTAAGCCGAGGACGATCATGAGAAACCATTTTAATTCTACGACGAACACGCCTTGCACGACGTTGGATAATGTCCTTAGATGAAACCATAATACAAAATCCTTATTTCTTTTTACCTTCTTTACGGAAGATACGCTCATCTGCATGCTTAACACCTTTACCTTTATAAGGCTCAGGCCTACGATACTCACGAATTTCCGCTGCAACTTGTCCAACTTGCTGTTTATCAATTCCAGAAACGACAATTTCCGTTGGCTTAGGAACAGTCACAGTAACACCCGAAGGAACTTTATAAACCACATCATGCGAAAAGCCTAGAGATAGTTGAACATCCTTACCCTGCAAAGCAGCACGATAACCAACCCCATTAATCTCCAACCTCTTTTCAAAGCCATCTTTCACGCCACAAAAAATGTTCTCAATCATTGAGCGCGACATACCCCATTTAGAACGCGCATCTTTTGACTGATCCCGCGGCATAACTGATATGATATTTTCCTCAAGTTTGACTAAGACTTCATCATTGACGACGTAACTCAGCTCACCTTTTGGACCTTTTGCCTTAACCAGCTGACCTTCAACAGTAGCAGTAACTCCAGAAGGAATTGAAATGGGTTTCTTTCCAATACGAGACATTGTTCTAACCTACTTTTTCTTCCGTTTTCTTGACATAACTTAGAAAACACGACAAAGGAGTTCTCCACCAACATTCTGTTCACGCGCCTCATGATCTGCCATAACGCCTTTAGGAGTCGATAAAATCGAAATACCAAGGCCATTTGCCACCTGAGGAAGTGACTTAGCAGAAACATACACACGACGCCCTGGCTTTGATACACGTGAAATCTCACGAATAGCAGCCAGCCCTTCAAAATACTTCAATTCGATTTCAATCTCCGCTTTTCCATCACCTAAATCAATTTGATTATATCCGCGAATATAACCTTCCGACTGAAGAACATCAAGAACGTGCGCACGAAGCTTCGAAGCTGGAGTAACTACTTTACCTTTTTTACGACCAAGTGCATTACGAATACGTGTTAACATATCACCAAGAGGATCTGACATAGACATTAAATAATCTCCTCTTACCAACTAGACTTTACAATACCAGGAATATGGCCAATAGAGCCAAGCTCACGCAACGCAATTCGCGACATTTTTAATTTGCGATAATAAGCCCGCGGACGACCTGAAACCTCACAGCGATTACGAATACGAACTTTCGAAGAATTACGCGGCAACTCTGCCAACTGAACAGAAGCTTTAAAACGTTCTTCAAGAGAAACCTTCTGATCCATAACTATTGCTTTCAAACGTGCACGACGGGCAGCATAACGCTTTACCATCACCTCACGACGCTTATTTTTTTCAACGGCACTTACTTTGGCCATAATTTCACCTCACTACGTTTGCCGTTACGAACGAAAAGGAAAATTAAAAGCACGCAATAACTCACGAGCTTCATCATCCGTTTTTGCTGTCGTACAAACGATAATATCCATACCCCAAATTTGATCAACTTTATCATAGTTGATTTCTGGAAACACAATGTGTTCTTTAATACCCATAGCAAAATTGCCACGACCATCAAAACTCTTTGGATTTAAACCACGAAAGTCACGAACCCGCGGAAGAGCAATCGTAACAAGACGATCTAAAAACTCAAACATACGATCTTTACGCAATGTAACTTTAGCTCCAAGAGGCATTCCTTCACGAACCTTAAAGGTTGCAATAGAATTACGTGCACGCGTAACAACAGCCTTCTGACCCGTTATTAGCCCTAAATCCTCAGCAGCAAGGGAAGGCTTCTTCGAATCAGCAGTTGCTTCACCTATCCCCATATTTATTACAACTTTATCAATCCGCGGAATTTGCATCGCATTTCTGTAATTAAACTTCTCTTGAAGCACTTTACGAATTACTTCAAAATAATGCGCTTTCATACGCGGTATTTGTCTTTCCTCAGCCATTAATCAACTCTCCCGAACGCTTGGCAAAACGCACCTTATTACCATCTGCATTCATACGAAAGCCTACACGTGTAGGCTTACCATCTTTAGGATCAGCAATCGCCAAATTAGACAGATGAATCGGAGCTTCTTTAGAAATAATTCCAGCTTCTTGCTTCTGCGTTTGACGTTGATGACGCTTAATCATATTAACCCCACGAACAAAAGCCTTGTTCTCTTTTGGACTAACCTTAATTACTTCACCACTACATCCTTTATCCTTACCGGACAAAACGACAACTTTATCACCTTTTCGAATCTTCTGCATAACATTCACTCCTTACAGAACTTCAGGAGCAAGCGAGATGATCTTCATATGATTCCTACCACGCAATTCGCGAGGAACAGGTCCAAAGATAC
Organism: Bartonella sp. TT121SHDZB; assembly: GCF_042193415.1. Lineage (NCBI taxonomy): Bacteria > Pseudomonadati > Pseudomonadota > Alphaproteobacteria > Hyphomicrobiales > Bartonellaceae > Bartonella > Bartonella sp. TT121SHDZB. Next base: position 27,343 of record NZ_JBHILR010000014.1, read on the forward strand.
GAGTGCCGATCGGCTCTTTTTTATTATCCACTAAAACCGCAGCATTACCATCAAAACGAATGACACTACCATCTGCGCGACGAATATCCTTAGCAGTACGAACCACAACAGCTTTCATAACATCACCTTTTTTAACACGGCCACGAGGAATTGCATCCTTAACCGAAACAACAATAATGTCACCGACCGAAGCATATTTTCGCTTTGAACCGCCTAACACTTTGATGCACATGACACGACGCGCTCCAGAATTATCAGCAACATCGAGGTTTGTTTGCATCTGAATCATGACTGGCCACCTTCTCTTAACACATATATCCGACTGTACCTTTTACACACTCGGATTTGCCTGCCAAATAACGATAAAGTCATCGCTTTCAAATTTATCAATGATAAAAACACTGTTAAATTCTAAAACAATAAACTCAACTCATTACGCTACATTGTCTTTTACAACAATCCAACATTTATCTTTCGAAATTGGTCTAGATTCTTGAATAGAAACTTGATCCCCAATCTTGAATTGGTTGTTTTCGTCATGCGCTTTATAATTTTTAGACTGCCGAACAGTCTTCTTAAGAAGCGGATGAGAATAACGGCGCTCAACTTTGACAACAACAGTCTTATCACTTTTGTCGCTAATAACAACACCCTGCAAAACGCGTTTAGGCATCTCTTATTTCCTTAAACCTTAGTTTCACTTATCTTTTGACGCAGAAAAGTTTTAATACGCGCAATATCACGACGAACTTGTCTAACGCGCGCAGTCTTTTCTAATTGACCTGTTGCTTTTTGAAAACGCAAATTAAATTGCTCTTTCTTTAACTTAGCCAATTCATCTTTCACTTGATCGAGCGTTTGCGCCCGTAATTCTGTGGCTCTCATCGCTTAACCTCAATTATTCAGCAATACGCTGGATGAAACGCGTTTTTATAGGCAACTTTGCAGCACCCAATCTTAGTGCTTCACGTGCAACATCCTCCGGAACACCATCAAGCTCAAACATGATACGCCCAGGAGCAACACGCGCAGCCCAATAATCAACACTTCCCTTACCTTTACCCATACGAACTTCAGTCGGTTTAGATGTAACCGGAAGATCTGGAAAAATGCGAATCCACACACGACCAGAACGCTTCATATAACGTGTAATCGCACGACGCGCCGCTTCAATTTGACGAGCCGTAACCCGCTCCGGCTCAACAGCCTTCAAACCGTAGGCACCGAAATTCAAATCCGTACCACCCTTCGAAAAACCGTGAATACGGCCTTTGAACTGCTTACGGAACTTTGTGCGCTTTGGCTGCAACATTGTTCTCTACTCCAAATTTTAGTTCAATCTCAAAACTAAGCATTTTCGCGGCGACGATTCGATGAAGAACCAGATTGATCAGCTTCCGTAGCACGACGTTCTGAAGCCATCGGATCATGCTCAAGAATCTCACCCTTAAAGACCCAAACTTTAATACCACAAATACCATAAGCGGTCTTAGCTTCTGCTGTACCGTAATCAACATCAGAACGCAAGGTATGAAGTGGAACACGACCTTCACGATACCATTCCATACGAGCAATTTCAGCACCACCAAGACGGCCAGAACAATTGATACGAATACCTTCCGCACCAAGACGCATAGCAGACTGAACAGCACGCTTCATTGCACGACGAAAAGCAATACGACGCTCTAACTGTTGAGCAATTGATTGCGCAATAATTGTCGCATCAATCTCCGGTTTACGAATCTCCACAATATTCAATGAAGTTTCAGCATCCGTCATTTCTGAGAGTTTACGACGAAGCTTTTCGATATCAGCACCTTTTTTACCAATAATCAAACCAGGACGTGCAGAATGAATCGTAATACGACACTTTTTATGAGGACGCTCAATAACGACCTTAGAAATAGCCGCCTGTTTAAGCTCCTCAAGCACATATGAACGAATTTTCAAGTCTTCATGAAGAAGGCGCCCATATTCACCACTATCAGCATACCAACGAGAATCCCAAGTCCGATTAACACCAAGACGAAGTCCTATTGGATTGATCTTCTGACCCATTACGCGGCCTCCACTTTTTCGGTAACTTCACGAACAATAACAGTAAGATGCGAAAACGGACGTTCAATTCTACTCGCACGCCCTCGACCACGAACATGAAAGCGCTTCATCACTATCGACTTACCAACATAAGCTTCCGCCACAACAAGCGAATCAATATCAAGATCGTGGTTATTTTCTGCATTTGCAATTGCTGATTCAAGCGTTTTTTTCACAGTACCAGCAATACGCTTGCGTGAAAACATCAAATCAGCCAGCGCGACATTAACTCTTTTACCACGAATCATTGCAGCAACTAAATTAAGCTTCTGCGGACTAACACGAATTGTCCGTGTGACAGCTCTTGCTTCATTATCTTTAAGCTGGCGCGAAACTTTAGCTTTTCCCATTCCTACTTCCTCTTCGCTTTTTTATCGGCACCATGACCATAATAAGTCCGGGTAGGAGCGAACTCACCAAACTTATGCCCAACCATCTCTTCAGAAACAGAAACAGGAATATGCTTATTACCGTTGTAAACACCAAAAGTTAAACCAACAAATTGCGGCAAAATAGTAGAGCGACGACTCCATATTTTTATAACTTCATTGCGCCCACTTGCACGTACCTTCTCTGCTTTACCAAGAAGATAGCCGTCAACAAACGGACCTTTCCAAACTGAACGAACCACTTCAGACTACCTTTCTCATTTCTTGCGTTGATGACGCGTACGCATAATAAACTTATCAGTGGCTTTATTGGAGCGCGTACGCTTACCTTTCGTAGGCTTACCCCAAGGAGACACTGGATGACGCCCCCCCGATGTACGACCTTCACCACCACCATGTGGATGATCAACAGGGTTCATAGCAACACCACGAACATGTGGTCGTTTACCACGCCAACGCGACCGACCTGCCTTACCATCATTAATATTCCCATGATCAGGATTTGAAACAGCGCCAACAGTTGCAAAACAGCTACTCGGAACCAAACGCTGTTCACCAGAATTTAAACGAAGAATAGCCATACCATGATCTCGTCCAACCAACTGCGCATAAGCACCTGCTGAACGTGCAATCTGTCCGCCTTTTCCTGGTTTCATCTCAACATTATGAATAATTGTACCTACAGGCATATTAGCAAGAGGCATAGCATTACCCGGTTTAATATCCACATTTAAACCAGCCATAACAGAATCACCAACACCAAGTCGCTGTGGCGCAAGAATATAACTCAATTGCCCATCCTCATAGCGGATTAAAGCAATAAAAGCAGTACGATTAGGATCGTATTCTAAACGCTCAACCTTTGCTGAAACATCACGTTTAAGACGCTTAAAGTCGACAAACCGATAACTTCGTTTATGTCCACCACCCTGAAAACGAGCAGTAACACGACCGCGATTATTACGTCCACCCTTTGAAGATAAACCTTCAGTTAACATCTTTACAGGTTTTCCCTTATAAAGACAAGAACGTTCCACAATAACAAGCTGACGTTGCCCAGGTGTCGTTGGATTAAATTGCTTAAGTGCCATTATTCCTATCTCCGAGCCTCTTAAAGACCTGTCGAAACGTCGATAGTCTGACCACTGGCCAGAGTTACGATCGCTTTTTTGACATCACTCTGCCGACCAACTATACCTTTGAAACGCTTCACTTTACCCTTACGGACTATCGTGTTAACTGCTTTAACTTTTACGCTAAAAAGCGCTTCAATAGCAGCCTTAATTTCAGGCTTCGTCGCTTTCGGCGCGACATTAAAAGCAACTTGATTATATTCAGAAATCATTGTCGCCTTTTCAGTAATAACTGGACTAATAATTATATCATAATGGCGAAGATCTGTCATTTAAAACGCTCCTCAAGAGCCTCAACAGCTGCTTTTGATAAAACAAGTTTGCTGCGACGCAAAATATCATAAACATTAATTCCCTGAATAGGCAAAATATCAATATTCGGGATATTAGAAGCTGCACGAAAAAAGTTAATATCAATCTCTTTACCACCGATTAAGAGAGCGTTATTAAATCCAAGCTTAGAAAAATGAGAAACAAGCATTTTCGTTTTAGCATCCTTAACAGTCAACTCATCTACAATAATTAAATCTTTTGCTTTTAATTTTGCAGATAAAGCAAGACGCAACCCAAGAGCACGAATCTTTTTAGGAAGATCATGCGCATGGCTACGAACCACTGGTCCATGTGCCTTACCCCCACCTCTAAACTGCGGTGCACGTGCAGATGAATGTCGAGCACGTCCCGTTCCTTTCTGTTTAAACATTTTTGCCCCTGTTCGCGACACATCAGAACGACCTTGAGATTGATGACTTCCCTGCTGACGACGTGCAAGCTGCCAACGAACAACACGTTGCAAAATATCCTCACGCGGAACAAGATCAAAAATAGCTTCAGAAACCTTTAATTTACCAGCTTCATTACCATCAAGAGTTTTAATTACAAGATCCATTATTAGGCTCCCTCAACTTCAGAGGTTTCCGTCACCGGAGTAACCATTTCCGCTTTCTCCTTCACAAGACGGCGAATACCGGCAGGCTTTGGAGCATTATCAGGAAGACGCTTTTTCACAGCATCCCGTATCAAAATCCAAGAGCCTTTAGAACCAGAAACAGCACCACGCACCAAAATTAAACCACGCTCACTATCAGTGGAAATAACTTCAATATTCTGTGTTGTTACACGCACTTGCCCCATATGGCCAGCCATTTTTTTGCCTTTAAAAACTTTACCAGGATCTTGGCACTGCCCTGTAGAACCATGAGCACGATGTGTGATCGAATTACCATGGGAAGCACGATGCCCACCAAAGTTATGTCGTTTCATAACACCAGCAAACCCCTTACCAATACTGGTACCAGTCACATCAACTCTTTGCCCTGGAACAAAATGTTCCACTGTAATCTCAGTACCAACATCAAGAAGATTATCAGGACTTACACGAAACTCTGCTATTTTGGCTTTAGGCTCAACAGAAGCCTTAGCAAAATGTCCACGAAGAGCTTGCGAAGTATTTTTAACCTTAGCAAAGCCTACACCTAATTGAACAGCAGTATAACCATTCTTTTCAACTGTACGCTGAGCAACGACTTGACAATTCTCCAAACGAAGTACCGTCACCGGCACATGCTCACCAGCATCATTATAAATACGGGTCATGCCCAGCTTCTGTGCTATTACACCTGAACGCATCGGGTCTGTTCCTTCCGTCCTCAAACCTCAGAGCTTAATTTCTACATCCACACCAGCAGAAAGATCGAGCTTCATAAGCGCATCCACTGTTTGCGGCGTTGGATCAACAATGTCAAGAAGACGCTTATGTGTTCGCATCTCAAACTGCTCACGACTCTTCTTATCGATATGCGGTCCACGATTGACCGTAAACTTCTCAATCCGCGTCGGAAGCGGAATGGGACCACGGACATTTGCACCGGTACGTTTAGCAGTCGATACAATCTCACGCGTCGACGTATCAAGAATTCTATGATCAAACGCTTTCAAGCGAATGCGAATATTTTGACTGTTCATGCTCTTTATTTCCCTGTTATATAAAGTGCCTTCAATAATCAAAGCACTCAACAAGCATTATTTATTCAATGATCTTAGAGACGATACCGGCACCAACAGTACGACCACCTTCACGAATAGCAAAGCGAAGTTTCTCT
>NZ_JBHILR010000015.1:0-29044 GCF_042193415.1 Bartonella sp. TT121SHDZB
TGAACCTTTTCGTATTCTTGCTTTTGAAGCGGGTCGTTTGTCAAATAAGCCATGACAAGGTTTTCAAACATGGTTCCTAATTCACGGGGTGATTTTGCTTGTTGACGATAATATTCTAAGAGAGAGCGTAAAGTGACGTGTTCATTATCGGAATAAAGAGGGTGAGACATAAAGAACAGACTCCATGACAATGTATTCTATTGAATTTTCTTCAAAATAATTAAAATGAAGCCTATTAAATCCATTTAGGATAAATATCGAGTATCAGATGAGGTAAAATCATTCAAAAGCGGATAAATTTTTTCAAAAGTTTTTTTAAAAGCTTTTTATCCACAGCCTATGAGGCATAGGTCTGTTCAGCAAAATAGTGAAATTTGCTGTTAGTTTTATGGAAAAAAGACAAATGTACTATGTGTTTTAAAATATCAGAGTGAGTATTTTGATGAGTTTTATGAGACATTTTATAGAGAGGTTTTGAAGGTTTCTCAAACCCTCAAAATACCTTCAAAACCCCTTTTTATATATATTACAGATTGTATTTACATGTTGTGTGTAATATAGGTTGTTTCTTTAAAACATTAACATATTGAAATATAATAATTTTTATTTTTGATTGAAAAATAATATATAAAGGGGCGTAAAAGGAACCTTCAAAACCTTCAAAACCCTCTAAACTCATAGATGAGGCGCTCTTTGAGGGATTACTTCTAGAATACAAAGGTATAGGCTTTAATCTTTCATAAGATTTCCAAATGCTTTATTGAGGTGTCTTATGGCTTTTCACTAAAGGATGCCATTCATAACGTATCGTAGGTCGACCACCTTGTAAGTTATTATCTCCAGAGATTTCACGAATATAGTTACAACGACATAAAAGCTCTAAAGCTTGCTTCACAGCTTCTTTGTCTTTTAAAGAGGTCCAACTTTTTTGATGAATATCACGGTGTGTAAAAACATTGGGTAAACAATCACAACGTTCGACAATTAATTTGGCACGATCTGCTATTAATGTATTCCCCGCCGCGTAAAGACGTTTGACATGACTTAACAAATATTTTTCCCAATACAAGGCTCTTTCAAGGGCATTTTTATTGATTTCAAAACGCCCACCCTCAACCAGTTCAAAAATCAACGCAAGGGTTGGTATGGTTTTATTCATTTTCAAAAGATGCGCTTGTAAACTTGATGAGAAATAACCATCATTTATTTTTTTCTGAAAATCTTCCCACCATACACGAAACATCTCTTGGGCTTCGGCAGAAAAGCGTATGGTAATGGGGTGTTTTGGTGATCCTAAAGGTTTATCATAAAGAGAACGAAAAACCCCTTGATAATTTTCCCATGCCTTTTGATTGGAAGGTCTATCGACCCATAACCGCTTTTGTCGTACATCGGGAAAGATTAGCATTTGAAAGCGTTGCAATAAACCATCATCGTTTATTCCACGGTGTATAGCTTGAATGAGTGGAATAATCCGCGGGGGTTGAATGCCCCCTATGATAGAGACAGTTGCAATGGGAATATGAATGGTTCCACGTCCTATACGGTCATAGGTGTGTGATTGATCGCCATTAAAAGCTTTTAGATAAAAGGCACGGTCTGTTTGGTATTCTTTTCTTTCTAGATTGGCTAAAAGACCAGTCAGTTCATCACACACCATCAATAATCCACGCGGATTTTCTTTCAACAACTCGCCTAGCTTTTCTACGGTCACATCATTGACGATAAGACGTCGTTTTATAGAACTGTCATCTTCATCACTTTCGTTGTCTTCAAGAGCTTTTGAAAGAAGAGCAAGAGCTTGTTCCTTATCTTGATTTTTCAATGCTTTGTAAGCTTTTCTTTTCTTTTCTTTTATTTCTAATTCATTGAAGATTTCTTTTGTTTTTTGCTGTTTTTTCTTCTTTAACCACTCTTGATGCCATTCCTTTTCAAAGATATAGAGAGGTTTTAAAGCAGCTTGCATGGTGGGTGATTTCATGGTCGAAGATTGCCCCACAATGGCACCCCAGAGATTAGGAACAATTTTCCAATTATCATCATATTGTTTTGGTGCAATGCACACGCCATTACCAATAACAGCAGCCAAACCACATAAAGCAGAAATAGCAATAAAATCCATAGGGGCTTGTTGGCTATCCGCAACGTCATAAACATAGTCCATTAATGATGTTGGCAACTGTAATAAGCTAAAAGGCTCGACGGGTAAGAGAGCCGTATTAATCGGTTGCAATTCCCCCCAACCGTTTTGTTGCAATGCTTGTTTATAAGGATAGGATTTTATTTTATTGATACAATAATATTATAGTAGCAGGCAGATATTTAATAAAATATCTCATATTTTGTGGATAAAGATGAAATATAAAACAATTATATTTTATATCATTTTTAAATGATGGTAAGAAATTATTAAAGAATAATCTATTAAAGTTTTTTTTATGTATTATAAACCTACGTTATTATTTATGCTACTTATTGTCTGTTTATCAGTGGGAGGTTTGATTTCTACTGATATTTTTCTTCCGGCGCTTGGAGATATGCGCCAATACTATCAAGTGACGGAATCCCAGATTCAAAATGCAGTGGCAATTTTTTTACTGGCATTAGCTATTGGACAACTCATTTATGGGCCACTCAGTGATAATTTTGGACGTAAAAAAACACTTCTGTTTGGCTTGTTTTTATGGCTTTGTACTACAGTGGGTATAATTTACACAGTCAATCTTCAAGCTTTTTTCGCACTACGTTTTTTACAAGGTCTTGGAGCCTGTTCAGGTATTGTCTTAAGTCGCGCCATTATCAACGATTTGATGGATAAAAAGGCTGCAGGAAAGTTTTATTTGGTTATTTTCCCCTTTGTTGGTATTTCGCCGGCAATTGCTCCATTCATTGGGGGGATCTTATTACAAGTTTTTAATTGGCAAGCCACTTTTGTTTTTTTAAGCCTTTTTATACTTTTCACCATTTTGCTCTGTTGTTTTGTATTAATAGAGACTCTTCCTCCCACAAAACGTCAATCTTTCGCTCCTGTAGGAATCATGAAGGGCAGTTTAGGTGTTTTTAGAAACAAACAGTTTATCTTTTATGCTCTGATTCCCTGTTTTGCATATGCAACTTATTTTGCTTACATTGTAGAGTCACCTTTTTTCCTCACAGCCTTAGGCTTATCAACTTTCTATATTGGTTATAGTTACATTGGTGTTTCTTTAACTTATGTCTTAGGGAACTTAGTAGCGCGAAGATTTCTCAAACAAGAATCCATGGAACATACTATTCGACGTGGATATGTTATTTTTGTCTTGGGAGGGGTATTATTTGCTCTACAAATGTATATAAGTCCATGGCCACTTGTAACAAGTTTAATAACCATTTCTCTTCTTACTTTTGGTAATGGTTTTTTGTTGCCATTAGGAACAGCTTTGGCAATTTCATCTCATCCACAAGCTGCTGGAGCAGCATCTGGTGTTATGGGAGCTTTGCAATTAGGAAGTGCTGCACTGGGATCTGCGGTTATTGGGAAAATGTCTCAACATAATCCATGGAACGTTGCCATTTTATTAGCGACATGCTGTATCGTGGGTTTTATAATTTACATTCGAAAAGCAAATTATTTTATTAATTTAGAAAAACAATCAAACTAAACAACCAAATTGGGAGGGGACTATGCTTAAAAATCTTGATGTTACTTTGCGTGACGGAGGATACAGGAATCAATTTTCTTTTTCATTAGATTACGTTATTGAGCATATTAAAAATCTGACAGATTCTCGAGTAGAATATATTGAGATCGGTTATCGTAACGGTTCGTTTAAGCCTATGAACAATGTGGGCCAAACGGCTTTTTGCTCTAATGATTATATTCAGCTATTACATGATGCTATTCCGAACGCTAAGCTTGTCATTATTGCACATCCACATAATATTAATCAGTCGGATATTCGAGAACTAAAAAAAATAGGGATTACACTCTTAAGACTCTGTCTCAATAAAAATGATATTAAGTCTACATTTTCACTTTGCCACTATGCCAATTCTTTAGGGCTGTCTACCAGTATTAATGTTACGAGAGTGAGTCAAGTAGATGAAAAGTATTTACAAAGCATAGCAATAGAAGCGGTTAATTGTGGAGCTAGCATTTTATATTTAGCCGATTCTAATGGAAGCCTCTTACCTGAGACTGTAACGCACTTCGTGCAAAAAATAAAAGATATCTCACCTTTAGAAATTGGTTTTCATGCACATGATAATTTAGGTATGGCTATGGCAAATAGCATAGCAGCTGTAGAAGCCGGTGCAAGCTTTATTGATAGTTCGTTAATGGGGATGGGCAAAGGAGCAGGGAATCTTACTTTAGAGTTATGGTTGGCTCTTTTGAATTTTCATAAAAAGGAAACATATTACAATACGGGTAAAATTTTGCAACAGATAGAAAATCTAAAGAGCCACTCCTTTTATTCACCTGTGCATCGAAGCTCTGTTGATCTCCTTTTAGGACTAAGTAATTTAAGCATTGAATATCAAACTTTGCTAGAGACTAAAATACCTTTAGGTATGGAAGAGGTCCTGGTTACTATCCAAACTTTGAAACAAAAGGCGCAGGAGGTTTAAATGATATGAATTTTCATAGTGTTATTCTTGCGCCTGTAATGCCAGTTTGGGATAAAGGAACCTTTTGCTCTTCACTTAAAAACCTATTTTTAGAAAGAGGATTTAGGGTTACGCTATTAGATACGTTATCTCTTTTTTCTAGTAACTCTACGATAGAAGTTATTCCTTCACTTATAGCAGAGCTCAAAGATCGCTTTCGGGAGCCTTTTATACTGGTGGGATTTGCTATGGCTGGGACATTGGTACAAATGTTGGCAGCAAAACTTCCAAATGCTCAAGCCGTACTCGCAGTGAACGCGCCAGGCTATCCAGATAAGCTTTTACAACAACGACTTGGATATCTTCTTACTTTATTGGAAAGCGGTGATTTGTCAGGAGCTCTGGAAATATTAGATGCTTTCGTGCAGCCTATTGGGGCAATTAAAAAAAGAACCTTATTGAAGATTTCTGATGAACAAAAAAGCATGGCAATTGAACGTATGACAAGAGGATTTAAATTGTTATTGGAAATGGATGCGAGGGATGAGATTATCAAATACACTGGAAAGTTTTTAGCTTTGGTAGGTGAAAAGTCACAACTTGCAACCGTAGAAAATCAAACAAGAAGTCATTGTATGAATCATGAATACAAGATTATTTCTGGTGCTGGTATGCGTTTGTGGGAGGATAATCCTACTATGACAGATGCAATTATTGATGAATGGATTGATGAGTTATGAAGAAGAAAGTTCTTGTGTTACCTGGTGATGGGGTGGGGCCAGAGGTCTGTGATGCTGCATTGATGGTTTTGGAGCAATTTAAGTTGCCGATTGAATTAACTTATGGCGATATTGGTTGGGAATGTTGGAAACAGGAAGGTGATCCTATTCCAAAAGCGACCTGGCAAAAAATTGCTAAAAGTGATGCTGTTTTACTTGGAGCTGTGACCAGCAAAGGAAAAGAAGCTGCTTTAAAAGAGCTTGCCCCCCATTTAAGAGAGAAAAAGCTTTCTTATGTTTCTCCTGTTATTCAGCTTCGTCAAAAGTTAGGTCTGTTTGCAAATATACGCCCTGTCAGATATATCTTTGGTTCGAGAAAGCCTTTTCATTTTTGTGTTATCAGAGAAAATAGCGAAGGTCTCTATGCAGGTTTGGATTTTCGGGGCATAACTTCTGAGACAGCAGCATGGTTAAAACATCCAAATTTAGAAAAATATGGTCTTGAGGAGGCAGCATGGACAGTCCGTTTGCAGACACGCTTTGGTTTAGAGCGGTTATTTGAATACGCTTTTTCTTATGCACGCAAATATGGGTTTGAACGGGTTACTTTTGCTGATAAACCGAATGTTATGCGGGAGAGTGGTCAGTTTGCTCAAGAAATTTTTGAGAAAGTTGCACAAAATTATCCAGAAATTGAAGCAGATATTCATAATGTTGATGCAGTTGCTTTGTGGATTGCAACGAAGCCAGAGCAGTTTGGTGTCATTGTTGCTGAAAATATGTTTGGCGATATCCTCTCTGACCTTGCTGCTGGAGTGATGGGAGGATTGGGACTTGCACCTAGTGCAAATGTGGGAAGCAAAATTGCTTATTTTGAACCTGTTCATGGCAGTGCACCGCGCATTGCTGGACAGAATAAAGCAAATCCTTCTGCCATGCTTTATACCACGGCTTTACTCTTAGATCATTTAGGTTTTAAAGATGCAGCGCAACAACTATCTGAAAGTGTTGATCAAGTTATTCGTGCCGGTAAAACTGTGACCTATGATTTGGGAGGCTCAGCTTCTACTCGCCAAATGGCAGAAACTGTTCTCAATTCCCTTATAAATCCTGTTACTGTCTGTCGTGCGGCGATTATTACGGTTGGTGATGAACTTCTTTCGGGACAATATTTGAATACAAATTTGCAAGATTTAAGTCGAAGCTTAGAAAAAAGAAATATACAAGTCACGCGTCATTTTGTTTGTGCTGATCAATTACAGCAAATAAGCGAAACAGTAGTTGCCTGTCTTGGACAAGAAGATCTTATCATTATCAGCGGAGGATTGGGACCAACATCAGATGATAAAACACGTGATGCAATTGCAAAAGCTGTGCAACGGCCATTAATTCACCATGAAGCTGTTTGGCAAACAATAAAAAGTCAATTACAGCGATTGGGTATTACACCGGATAAAAGCAATGCGCGTCAAGCATTGTTTCCTGAAACAGCAAAAGTACTCGATAATCCTACAGGAACGGCGCCTGGTTTTTATCTCTCTTGTGAGGAAAGTTCCCTTGTTGTTTTGCCTGGTCCGCCTACACAAGCTCTTGCCCTTTTAGAAGAGTATTTAGAACATGGTGAAAAGAAGTATTCTTTTGTAACACGCGCTCAATATGCATGGACTTTAATTGGAATTGATGAAAGTACAATTGCACATTGGGTTGATGATCATTTCGCCACTGAGCCATTCGAACGGCATTTTTTATGGAAAAGTCCTTATGTTCTTGTACAACTGATTGGTCAATCTTCAACGCCTTTGGCACAGCATTTAATTGAAGAATTTGAAAATTATTTTCGTCCATATTTGGTTGGAACAGGAATTACCACTGCTCGTGAACAATTAGCAATGTACGCAGAAGTTTATTGGTTAGGAAATGATCCTCTGCTTTTAAAATATTTTCAGCCAATAGAAAAAAATGAAGAAAATGTTCCGCAGCTTGAGGTTGAAGTTAGTTTATCGCCGTCTTTGGAGATATTAGAAAGTCAGAAGGAAAGTCTTGGACATGCTTCCATGGCTATACGAATAAAAGGCTATGATGATGATCTTATAACTTTTCCCTATACACGACCACTTTTAAGCGTAGTCTTACAGGAATATGCAGCTTGGTTGGTTTTAAAAAGATATTTAAAAACAGAGGAAAAAAATGAGACTTGATGAAAATGTAGAAATACTCAAAAAACGATTACTGGCATTAGATACAGCAGCTGTTTCTGATGCTTTAGATAGTTTATATTTGCAAGGAGCTTTACCGAACATTAAACCACGCTTAAGTAATATTAAAATAGCTGGTCCTGTATTTACGGTACAATATGAGTCTTTTAGTCCAGAAAATAAAACATTTACGAATGCTGGTAATTATATTGATGATGTACCTGCCGGATCTGTCGTGGTGATTGATAATAATGGTCGATGTGATTGTACTAGTTGGGGAAATATATTAACTCATAAGGCACTACAGCAAAAAATTGTAGGGACTGTTATTCATGGTTCTGCCCGAGATATTGCTGAAATTAAGGCTCTACATTATCCTCTTTTTACAAAAAATATTTATATGGTTTCTGGTAAAAACCGTGCACGCATACGAGCCGTGCAGGTCCCTTTAATCATTGAAGGAATAAAAATTGTTCCTGGAGATTGGGTTTTTGCTGATGATAATGGTGTTTTAGTTCTTCCTAATTCAGAGTTATCTGAGATTATTCGTCGTGCTGAAAATGTTGATAAAACAGAAGTGCGTATTTTGACTGCGCTTAAAGGCGGAGAGCGGCTTGAAAATATACGGATTCAAGAAGGTTATGAAATTCCTTGGAAGGAAAAGTTGTGAGTACATCCTTTATACAGTTCTGGCGGAAGCGATTAAAATTTGTAGATATTCATTATCATGCGCGTCCAGATTTATTTGATAGAGCATATTCAGCTTATGAAGCTGCACAAATTTATGCTAAACACAAAGGTGGAGTTATTTTTAAAAATCATTTAGGCAGTACAGCTGCAATTGCCACAGCTTTACAAGAACAAAATTTACCTGTTTTTGGTTCTATTGTTCTTAATTATGCTTCAGGTGGTTTAAGTTTACTTTCAGTTAAACACGCTTTAGCACATTATCAATTTGTTTCAAAATCAAAATTGCTTGTACATTTTCCCACTATTGTGCCAACACATCATCGTAGCCGTCTCAAGCGAAATTTTTCTAATAATTATGCTGCTTTTCTTGCTCAGCAGCCAACAGCTATTACCGATGAGAAAGGATATCTAAAATCAGAGGTTTACGAACTCATAACTTTTGCTGCTGACAATGAAATTGTTCTCTCTTCTGGGCATGCCTCTAAAGATGCAACTTTACGTTTGCTAGATGCTGTAGCAAAAAAAAGCAATTGTAGACTCCTCTTAAATCAACCGGCTAATCCAATGACAGGTTTTTCTGCAGAACAATTACAAGCTCTGGGAGAACATGATTGGCTTTATATAGAGCAATGCGCTTTAACTTTTTATCTAGGATATCAAACAAAAGAAGACATGTTTTCTGTATTATCTAAAGTTAATAATGTGATTTATAGTTCAGATCTCGGACAATTAGGGGGAACTGATATTCCAACATGGTTGAAAGACAGTGCAAACTGGTTCCAAGAAGCAAAACTTTCTCCTTCTCAAGTACAAAGAATAACGCTTGATAATCCTTTAAAAATGTTATCGCCAGCCAATTAGCTATAAAGTCACTACTTCATTAGAAGTAATACAAAAATATTACTAATTTCAAATTTTTAAAGTGCTTTTAATAAACGTTTTGGGCAGGAATGCTATTTATAAACAAGACTTTGACTTGTCAAAAGCTTATATTAAACAACATTCTCATGTTCATGATAAGAAGCTTGTAAATGAGTTTCAAACGGTAGTTAAATTTTTGCAAGAGAGATGTACTAGTTTATTCAGGTGCCATACAGGTGACAAGTGGTGTTACTTTTAAAATGATCACACCTACGGATGAGGTGTAGAGAAAGAGGATTGTTCGTAATATCCGATTATATAGTGTTGAAACCTGTGAAACACGGCAGTTTGCTTCAAGCCATGGAATTAAGTGGTCGTGTGGAGCTTTTGTGACAACGTGGCTTGTTGGCACAAACAATCGACAAAAATATCACTTGTAAGCAAGGATAGGTGTTAAAGCGGCTTTCATGGCTGGAGTTTTGAATGTCGACGATTGCCCAATAAGAGCGCCCCAGAGATTAGGCACCACAATCCAATCATCATGTTGTTTTGGGGCAACCCGCACGCCATTGCCAATCACAGCAGCCAAGGCACAGAGAGCAGAGACAGCAATAAAATCCATAGGGGCTTGTTGACACTGTGAAACGTCATAAACATAGCGACTTAAAGTTAAAGGCATTTGCGCAGCATGAAAAGACTCGACGGGTAAGAGAGTATATTCAAGTGGTTTTAATTCCCCCCAACCGTTTTTTTGCAATGCTTGCTTATAAGGAATGGTTTCTAAACAAATATTATCGTTTAAAGAGCCATTATCGTTATCATTGCATGAAACATTTTGATTGTTGTTCTCTACAATATTGTTTTTATATTCTATCATTTATAACCTTTCTTAAAAAATCATTGAAATCTAGACCGTAAGGGGCTTGCATCATAAAGACCTCAAAGCCTTGTCTATAGGCACGCGCAGCGAGGGTAAAACCTGCTTTACGACCCGCATCATCGCCGTCCATTGCGATTGTCAGACGTCCTTTTGTATGGGGTAAATTCACATGCATCATGCCATGGGTTGAAAGGGACGCCCATAAATCAACGGGCTCTGATAACAACCCAGACAAAAGAGACAGACCGGTTTCAATGCCTTCACAAATGACCAGATGTTTTGGATTGGCTTGGCTTAAATGCACCCCACCACCCGTTACAGATCCCAACATGGCTTTTGCTGGTTTCTGATCTGTTTTGCAGCCATTGTCTTGTAAAAAGGTTCTATGAATGGCAAAGGAACCTGCGCCCTTAACAAGAGCCACCAACGCGGGCAGTGTACCCCCAGAGGGGTGTGGACACTTGTCGTGAAAGCGTAAATCAGCAGGCAAATCACATGTGATCCCCCGCATACGTAAATAGGTTTCTGCTAAAGTATTTTTGATTGGTTGGCTTTGTTGCCAAATTGCTTTTGCTCTCTCTGCTTTCTGTTTTGCTCGTTTGAGATCAGCAGAAATCTGTTTTGAGAAAGAGAGCGTCTGATCATAAGCTTTATCAAAAAAGGCTTGTTTTCCAAGCAACCCAATTCTTATGAGCGCTTGTATGATCTCTCTAAAAGAACAGCCAGCATAACAATAAAGTAAGAGACGCCCATCATGTCCATTGGCAAGGGATAAGCTAGGCAGCCTATCATCATGAGCAGGGCAACGGGCTGTTCCATAACGCCCATGCCAAGTACCACGTAATGCATAAGTAATTTTTTGAGCTGTTGTATGCAATGCATAAGCATTGCCTATAGTATGTGTAAAATGCATAAAATCAAGTCCTGATACTTGCATTCCAGGACAGATTCTGTTATTTCGATATTTGCGAATGTTGAAATACTTTGTCTGTTCTAAAAGGCGAAGTTTTCTTTAGGCGGCGTTTTTGCGATGTTGTTTTTTTGCTTTCTTGATCGCATCATGAATATCTGCTTATAACCAACATGGTAGGCGTAAGCCTATAAGCAATGCGTCGCCCAAGATGTTCTTACATCAATTTGTTTTGCGCTCTTACGAACTGTAAGAAAGAGTTTGTTTTTATTTCATGGGACACCCCTCTAAGACATTAAATCTATTTTGGATTTAAACTTACAGAATCAATGTCACTTGACTGTATTAAATTAGCAACTCTTTATAAGCTTTTCCAGTGAAAAAATGATTTTTTTATTTTTCAAAAACAATATTTTGTGTTTTTTTTGCTTTTGAAAGGCAATATTTTGCGAGTTACGATACATAATGGATAAAACTACGGCTTGTAATCTCATTAAATGATCATAACTAAGAGAAAGATCTTTATTGGATTATAGATATATGCCAATAGCTTTGGCTCGCATTTGTTTATATAGCTTCTGTATCTCTTTCATATTGTCTTTTCTCACACAAATGATTGACTTTTCAGCTAATGTTAAACCTGCTTTATCTAGATTACTTAAACGCGTATAATGTGAAGCTATTGCTTTTCGCGCTTCATCATAAGACAATCCTCCTTTACGATGCTTTAGTAGACTATGTCCTCTATTTATCGCATCATATTTCTCAGAATTAGAAACCAATTTTATGTGATCTTTAACAACATCTATTTCAGTTAATGCTGTTTTAAGGCTACTAATCATAGATTTGCTATTAGCATATCGTGACAAATCATCCTTTATAAGATCACTCTCCGTATCAATGAAGCGATGATAAATCCCCACTTTTTCCAACATTACGAATATGATCACATAGATTACTTCGCACATTGTGTAATTTTTGAGATACTAATGTTTTTTTCAAGATCTTGTACTAGTATACTTTGTTGTAAAAAAGCTCTTCTGATTTATTAGAAATGATGACCTCCTATTACAACACCTTTATCTAACCAGTCCAGTCCATATTTTTCATCAGCACTTTTGGTAGAAAATCCCATATCTCGTATAAATTGCGCTCCACGTTGATGTCTAAGAAGTAAAAGTGCATGTGCTGGATATTCAGCCATCGCTAACCATTCCCAAGTTGCTTTGTTATCATTCGCCTTGGAAGCTGCTTCTGCTTCAACCATATAGATACTGTTTTGAGAAAGACCACCTGCTCGTAATTCCTCGCGTTCAGCATCAGTCATATAACTTTTTGGTAATTTCTTTTGCATAGGAAATTCCTTTCTGTAATCTGTCTTAAAATATTAATTTAACGATTAAATCTGATCAATCAATTTCCTATCGGCTCTTTTAAAAGTATCTATTTTTATTTTTGATAATTTTGATTATTTATATCATAAAAAATGATCGTTTTTTCTGATATTAGAAGTTGTTATATGTGTTTTTTAATTTCATTTTTTTAAGAACGGAAAAAACAATTAATCATATACGCAGTTCTGAATGGGAACCAAGACGTAATAATTCTAATGTATTATTTTCAGGCTTTCTATAAAGCAAAATAAGATCTGGTTTGATATGGCAATTATAACAATCTTGCCAACCGCGCCAAGCACCTATCATCCTATGATCTTTAAAACGTACTTCCAATGGTTTGTCTTTTGCCAATGTTTCAATCACAAGGAGTAAGTCTGTTTTTAATATGTAAGCGTGCTTTCCTTTTTTTTCACGTTTAACATCACGCCGAAATAATTTAGTACTGATAATTTCCCTCATATGTCTTGGCTTAAGCGCGCTTTTTTAATTTGTTTTTTTTATCTTCATCATTGCAGATCATGTTTCGCAAATCATCTAATGACATACTTTCCATACACCCATCCTCTGCTTCCTTGATAGCTTGTAGCGTTTCTGGAGAAGGTTGAAAAAGATCAAGCGGTAAAACTTCATTTTTAGCAATATATACCATCAACATACGTACAGCATCGGAAATAGTTAAACCCGTAGATTGAATAACCTCTTCTGAAACGTGTTTGATAGCATCTGGGACATGGACTTGAATTCTTGCCATTATCCAAAGCTCCTTTTCATTTAAGCTAGTTTTAGTTTACTCTACAGATTGATGAATTTTGACATTACCTTCAGTTCTAAATAAATAAACAGGCAAGGCTCTATCTACAGCAATATTTGTTAAAAACATACATACGACATCAGATATAGTTAGACCTGCTTCTTCAATAACAGCACTTGCGGAAACATTTATATCATCATGAATTCGTACCTGAATTCTTGCCATTATCTAAAACTCCTCTTCAGTTGAGTACATTGTACTCAAATAATGCTTTTTTGTATATCTATCAAGAGTTAAAATTGAGAATTTTTCTTACTTAACATTATTAACCATTAGTATTAGCCTTATCAGGCGGACATTTAAGCAGTTTATCCATAGCGCCATAAAACTTTATCCGTTAGAAAATGAGAAATAAAAAAGAAAAGAGATTAAATTTTTAAATGTTGAGAACGCTGTTGAATAACATTGATGATTGCATCAAAAACTTCAGAACGCAAACCTTCACCCTCGAGTTCTTTTTTTAATTTTATTGCCTTATCATTGATTGAATCAGTCATTCTTTTTATTTGCTTTTTTAAGGACAATTGAGAAGCTTTAGTATCCGCGACTATTTTATAAAAATGACGCAAATATGTATTTTTAGGTATATATTCTCCTCCTATTTTCATAGCCATTTTTTGAGATAAATCTGAATAAATAGCCGTGCTTAACAAATCGTATGCAGGAGCAAGTTCTGGTTTTTTCTGTTGGTAGAGAAGTGAAAAGTTTTTGCCATGCGCATCGGCATTACCAATTAAATAATTAAAAATAATTATATTAAGGAAATTCAGTTGATCAACAGCAGGACGCAATGTATGCTGGAAAATAACGGTTTGACACGCAGCAATACTAGGTCCTCCTTCACATTCATATTTAAATTCTGGAGCTATACTAAGTGCTTGACAAAAATCCTCTTGATGAATACGCAAAACTGTTCCGTTAGAAGATATTTGACGGTCATATCGAGTGATAAGACAATAAGGTGTATTATTCACAAAATGTAAATACACTTCCGGCACATTAATACCTACGAGTTTTGCCAATTTCATACAAAAAAGCTCATTATGCGCACTATCATTAATATGTTCAATGAGAGGTTTCAAAATATGCGTGGTCGGTGCACCCCCTTTAATGAGTTGAACACGATTATCTTTAAAGCCAACCGCTAATTTATCTTGTGCGCCCGCAAGAGACAATCTGTAGCCATCTCCACCAGCAAGCATTGGACGGCGTTTAATACACTCAAGAATTTCTTTCAATTGAGTATCATCAAGAGTTTCTACATCATCAGTTGGCAAATTTGGAACTTGTCCATATGGATATAAAGCGAGAGCACCAGCACAATCTCCCCCAACAACTTCAAGTAAAGCAAAAGCATTTCGTTCAGAAAGACCTAAATAAGTTGCTAAACGATATCTTACATTATCATCGGGTAAGAGACCGGAAAAAAAGGCTTTTACTGCTTGACCTTTATAAGCTTCAATACGAGGAGGGAGAGAAACAGAGATGCCTTGTAAATCTTGATGTAAATAATCACTGTCATAGAGAAACGTGAGATCTCCACTTTTCTCTTGAGATAATTGACCGATTAATTTTGTATGTAAATAAACGTCAAGAGTACGAGTCAT
The DNA here is from genome assembly GCF_042193415.1 of Bartonella sp. TT121SHDZB. NCBI lineage: Bacteria > Pseudomonadati > Pseudomonadota > Alphaproteobacteria > Hyphomicrobiales > Bartonellaceae > Bartonella > Bartonella sp. TT121SHDZB. Next base: position 14,658 of record NZ_JBHILR010000015.1, read on the forward strand.
AATTTTTCATTTTCAATTTGAATATCGAGACCTAGCATCGTAAGCACATGTATGGTTTTTCCAACATGACAAGACTCTTTGCCTCTTTCTAAATCACGGATAAAACGCACACCAACCCCTGATGTAGCTGCTAACTGTTCTTGTGTTAATCCTTGTTTTTTACGTGTATTTTTAACAATCAAGCCCAATCTTTTCATTTTGCTCTCAAACATAATAATCCCTTTCGGGGTGATTTTATCATTTTCTGTTATTATTACAAAAAATAAACCTGTACGGGACGTTTTTCAACCTTAACATAAATTTGGTGCTTTAATTGAAAAGGCAAAAAGATATATTTTAGTATCTTACTATATAGTAAGATATAGTATTATATATTACAGTATCTTAATTCTGAATGGATTTATGGTATGGGAAAAATAAAAGATCAACTAAATTTTGAATAAGAATTTTTCTTATACGTTATATTAACTTATAATTTAGTACCTTATTATATAATAAGTTATAATATCGTATATTATGATACTCTATTTATTGAGGAATTAAATGCCTGTTATCTCATTTGCTAATTCCAAAGGGGGAAGTGGAAAAACAACCTCTGCTTTACTCTTAGCTTGTGAACTTGCACATGCTAAACCTGTTACAATTATAGACGCAGATCCACGTCATCCTATCACCACTTGGTCTAAATTGCCGGGTAAACCAGATAATCTTACCGTCGTTACTAATGAATCTGAAAAAACTATTTTGGATGAAATAGAAATTGCATCTGCTAAAGATCCATTCGTAATTGTTGATCTAGAAGGTACAGCATCACGCTTAACTAGTTATGCAATTAGTCAATCTGATTTTGTAATTATACCTATGAAGGAACAGCAACAAGATGCTATAGCAGCTATTGAAATTATAAAAGAAATTCATAGAGATATGAAAGCTGTACGGCGTGTTATCGCTTATGCTGTTTTATTCACGCAATCTAAAGTCGTTGCAAAACCTAGAACTGCTCGTTTTATATCATCTCAATTTAGAAAAAATACAGAACTTGATGTTTTTGAAACAGAAATTAATGAACGTGATGCCTTTTCCGCAATTTTTGCAACAGGAGGTTCGCATCGTAATCTCAATCCCAAAGAAGTCAATAATTTAGAAACCGCAATTAGTAATGTTGAAGCATTTGTTGCAGAAGTTATTACAAAGCTAAAACAAGTTAAATAGATAAGGAAACTAAAGAATGAGTACAGAAAGAAAACCATTAAATTTTTCAGAACTTGATGATTTCAAACCTCGACAAGCTAAATCTGCTTTAAATACTGTAGAACGTAAAGAAATAGATAAAGCAGTAACCTTTCCAAGTCGTGAACAATCAGATGAGGCACAGATAAATATCAAAGCTAGCATAGCTACAATTAATCGTTTTAAATCTATGGCTAAAAAAGAGCGCTATCGCCATGGTGATTTTTTAGAAATATTAATGAATGCTTATAAGCAAGGCGATTAGCGTCGTATACCATGATTTCAAAACTTTTCATTCTATTCGGAAATCAATCTCAAAATTGCTTTCTATTTAAGTTTATTATACCTTATGATATAGTACTATAAGGTATAATACTGTAACATAAGGTATCTTAACCACCTTTTGAAGAACGAGATACAAATGTTCTTGCTTGTGCTTTTTTACAAGATGATAAAAAGCAAGGTGGTTAAGATACGGCTTAAACGCCCATTTCCATCTTGAAAAGGATGAATAGCTAAAAAAAGTAACATTAAAAATAGCAATTGTAAGTAAAGGGTGAAGATCTTATGCAAGGAACTGGTGGAGCAAGAAAAGTTAGATTTCCAACAAAGCTATAAGGATAAAAGTGGAGGATATAGGTTTATTACCTTTTTCGACGGTCAAAATACTCCAGTATTTCTCTTAGATATTTACAGTAAATCATCTCAAGAAAATTTTAACTGCGCTTCTCGATGAGTATAGAAAGGAAAAATAATAGATAAAGCAAATAAAGCAAGATCTCATATATTACAAGGTACTCGTGAAGCTCTTGTCTATGTTAAAGATGAAGCGGATATCACCAAATTTGGTATCCATATTCCTGCTAATGTTGATGTCAAAAAAATCAGAAAAAATATTAGGCTAACACAGACCCAATTTGCAGCACGTTTTGGTTTTTCTGTAGGACGTATTCGTGATTGGGAACAAGGGCAATATTCTATATATACTTCTTCTCGTTTGTTACTTTCAATCATTGAAAATGAACCTGAAGCGATTAATCGTGCTCTTAAAAAATCTCTATTAGCATAAGAGAGGAGTATTGTTTTTTCACATCACATCATATCCTAAAAATAGTATGTATATTATACGTACACTATAAGTAAACCATATGTTAGACGTATGTTTTATATCATATTGAAGTGTTTTTCATTTTAATTTTTTACAAATTTCTTTGAATTTATTGGCATTTTTAAAGTTTTAAGAACTTCATTCAATTCCGATTTAAACAAAGCACTTTTTTGATCATTTGATTTTGTTAGATCGTTTTTTTCCGTTTTTTGCACATGCCAATATTTCATTTTTTTCTCAAAAGCTTCATTCAGCAATGCATAGAAAGAACGTTCTAGATACAACTCTTCTCGATTTTCTTTAGCAATCATACCGCGTAGATATCCCCCCGGTGATTTTACGAGTTCTTTGCAATGTTTTTCGAAAATGATAGCAATAGCTAGAGCAGCTTTTTTAATTCCCATAGTTTTTTTAGCGTCTTCAACGGCATGAGAAGAAATGCCCTTCATTGTAGCTAAAAACTCCATGGACCCGATTAAATCTCTTTCAGATTGCAACCCATGTTTCATGAACATAGCAACATTAGGCAAAGCTTGCGTTAAAAATTCTGGTTTAATTGGGGGCGATTTGCTGTTTTTTGAAGGTAATGCATTTTCAGTTTTGCTTTTCTCTATCCTTTCATAAGCTATTTCTTTGCAGTTTTCGATTGTATCTCTGTTTTGATTGTTTTCATGAGAATTTGAATATTCATTTTTGTTACAATTACTATTTAAGTTAAAGGTTGTATGTTCTATGTGTATTTTGTCAGCGAAATTTCTGTATTTTGTTTTTGATGATTTTTGTTTAAAAAATCTTTTTAAAATCCACTCCAAAAGACCTAATGCTTTGTGCAGTTTTTTAACCGAAGATTTTGCTGGTTTTCCAATAATATCGGTAATTTTTTGCATTCTAGAAAAAAGCAATGATGTAAATGGTGTTGATTCAATTGATGCGTAACATGTTTTAATTTGTCGTACCAACCCCTGAAAACAACGCAAAATATCCTTTTGTCTGTCTTGAGCCTCTAAGACTTCGTCAACTTTTTGTTTAAGTTCATGATATCGAACAACAAGAATACGTAAATCAATACCGCAAGCTGTTATAATTTCATGACTACGACTTCGCACTGGATAGCGTTTAAAATTACTGGAATCCTCATTCAACAAAAATTTTATCTCTCTTATTTTAAGGTTTTTGGTCATAAGTTTTGTCAAGTGAGAGAGTGTTATAGCGTTACAATGGAAATATGCATTATGAGTTAAAGGGGAAAAGAGTACCGGGATTGTTTAATACTCAATGTTTTGTTTTTCTTTGAATGGGGTTTGTATTCGTATTTTCCTCATTTATTTAATTTTGGCATAAAAGTGTTAGCCGTGAGACTTTTGTTTTAAGAAAATTGTTGGCAGATGGTTGTGCAAGTACTATATCACGTTAAGGATTCGAAATTTAATGTTCAATAAAGATATAGGGAAGAGTATGAATACGTCTGCTACCAATGTTCCGTCAAGCATCAGCAGCGTTACAAATTTTCCGATTCCTGAGAATGTGTTCGCCCTTACTGTCCAAGAGGTTTATCACTATACAGATCGGTTATTTAAATTCCGTCTGAATCGTCCGGATAGTTTTCGTTTTCGTTCGGGTGAGTTTGTTATGATCGGTTTGCCAAATGCAGAAAAGCCGATTTATCGCGCTTATTCGATTGCAAGTCCCTTTTGGGATGAACAGCTTGAGTTTTTTTCGATAAAAGTTCCAGGGGGACCTTTAACTGAGCATCTCCAAAAAATTAAAATTGGTGATACAGTTCTCATGCGTAAAAAATCTACAGGAACGCTGGTTCTTGATGCTCTTATTCCTGGAAAACGTCTTTATCTTCTTTCAACTGGGACGGGGATTGCTCCTTTTGCAAGTCTTGTTCGTGATCCTGACACTTATGAAAAATTTTCAGAAGTTGTCCTTATTCAAACAACGCGCGAAAAGAATGAGTTAATTTATGCAAAAGATCTTGTTTCCTCTTTGCAACAAGATCCACTCATTGGAGAGTATGCACAACAGTTGAGATTTTATCCTATGACCACTCGTGAACCTTCCGAGCATATGGGCCGTATTACAACTGTGATGGAAAGTGGGGACTTTTTTGAAACAACAGGCCTTCCTAAAATTCATCCTGATGAAGATCGGGTGATGATTTGTGGTTCCATGGCAATGTTAAAAGATTGCGCAAGGATGTGTGAAAGTTTTGGTCTTGTTGAAGGGGCCAATAATGCTCCTGCAACTTATGTTGTAGAGCGCGCTTTTGTGGGGTGAGTGCGAAAGCTGATGTTTTATCTTCTTTCAAACCGGTATAGGTTTTTCCTTTTGCAAGCTTTATTCGTGAGCCTGACATTTATGAAAAATTTTCAGAAGTTGTTCTTATTTAAATAATGCGCGAAAAGAATGAGTTAATTTATGCAAAAGATCTTGTTTCCTCTTTGCAACAAGATCCACTCATTATGGGGCATATGCACAACAGTTGAAATTTTATCCTATGACCACTCGTGAGCTTTCTGAGCATATGGGGCGTATTACGACTGTTATGGAGAGTGGGTGCTTTTTTGAAACAATAGCACTTCCCAAAATTCATCTCGATGAAGATTGGGTGATGATTTGTAGTTCCATGGCAATGTTAAAAGATTGCGCAAGAATGTGTGAAAGCTTTGGTCTTGTTGAAGGGACTGATATTCTTGCACTTTAACATTATATTGTAGAAAGAGCTTTTTTCGAGGGAGAGGGAAGTTGTGATGCGGTGTATGCTAATGCAGTAATTGAATCCCAATCACTTATGGCAATAAGTTGTTGGGGCGCTATCCAAGAACCTCCAACACAGAAGACATTGGGCAGTTGGAGCCATTGTGGTGCACTTTTTTGTGTTATACCACCGGTTGGGCAAAACCGGATATCAGAGAAGGGAGATGCTAAAGCTTCGATGAAGGCAATCCCTCCAGCTGCTTCAGCAGGGAAAAATTTAAGATATGAATAGCCTTTATCTAATGCTTTCATGAGTTCACTTGGGGTCATTGCTCCGGGAAGAAGGGGAATTTCACTATTTTTTGCACAATTGATTAATTCATTGGATAATCCGGGGCTTACAATAAACTTGGCTCCAGCTTGTTCGGCTTGTTCGTAGTGTGTCGTGTTGAGAACTGTTCCAGCTCCAACAATGGCTTCAGGGACTTCTTGTGTAATCGTCTGAATTGCTTTGAGGGCATTTGGTGTTCGCAAGGTGATCTCAATTGTTTTTAATCCGCCTTTGACAAGAGCACGTGTTAAGGGTACAGCACTTTGTAGATTGTCAATGAGCAAAACAGGGATAACAGTTTGTCCTTGGAGATATAATAAAAGCTTTTCTCTTTTTTGGCACATGATATTTTTTCTTTTTGGAGATGATATTATTTGTATCGTTTGATTAAGCACAATATGTTAAAGAGTAAATGAATAGATCTTGAAATTGAATGAAACGCGCGTTATGGCAAAACACATGGAAAAGAATTTTAAAGTTGCTGCACTTTATTGCTTTGCAGATTTGAAGCATTATCGTCAATTACAAAAACCTTTGCAGGATTTATGTCAAGCAAAGGATATCAAAGGAACCCTCCTTTTAGCACAAGAGGGAATTAATGGAACAGTTGCTGGTTCTTGTGCTGCGATTGAGGCATTGGTGGACTTTATTACGGCTGAGCCAGCGTTTCAAACGCCCGAGATTAAATATTCATGGGCATCAAAAATGCCTTTTCATCGCATGAAAGTGCGGTTGAAAAAAGAGATTGTGACAATGGGGGTTGAAGGGGTTGATCCGCTAAAAGTTGTTGGTACTTATGTCGATCCTGAAGATTGGAATGCTCTTATTCAAGATGAAGAGACAATTTTAATCGATACACGGAATGACTATGAATATGCAATCGGGAGTTTTCAAGGAGCGATTGATCCGCAGATTAAAACATTTCGCGAATTTCCTGAATGGGTGCGTAAACATGAGGCTGAGTTAAAGAAAAAAAAGAAAATTGCCATGTTTTGTACAGGTGGTATTCGGTGTGAAAAATCAACAGCTTATGTTCGTGATCTTGGTTATGAGAAAGTCTACCATTTAAAAGGTGGCATTCTAAAATATTTAGAAAAAATTCCAAAAGAGAAAAGTTTATGGTGGGGTGAGTGCTTTGTTTTTGATGAACGTGTTTCTGTTCAACATGGTCTTGAAGAATGTGGTCGCGAATTATGTCGCGCATGTCGTTCTCCTCTTAATGCTGAAAGCAAATTATCGCCTCATTATGAAGAAGGTGTTTCCTGTGATGCTTGTTATAACACGCGTAGTGAAGCCGATAGAGAGCGCTTTCGTGAGCGCCATAGGCAGTTTCAATTGTTGAAGTTGCGTGCAATTGATTCTCATCAAGGGACATAAGGATATCGCAGTGTAGGGCTTTAAATTGTAGCGTTTTTCTCTTAAATTTAAGAGAGAAGAGTTTTTGAATATTGGTAGAAAAATATTTTATAAGACCGGATATTATTCGGTCTTTTTGTTTATGTTAAATTATTTGACTTATAAATAATCATTATAGATTGTTTGCTTTCTTTGACTTTATAGGATTGAGTATTTCAAATACTTTTCATTTTAAAATAGACAAAGTCATTTACGAACAATTTAGCACATTGATTCATAATCATTGGCTGTTTACATCTTTGAATAAGAGATCTGAATATCATCATAATTTTCTCATTCCAAGCCTGTTTTTATGGTTGAATCAATAAAAACCATATCTCTTCCACGTTACAAGCGGGGAAAGTCATGTAGAGTAAAACAATACAAGAGAAGATGTGCCTCTTATGAATCGTCTCAAATGTCAAGGGCTGTCACAACATTGGGGGCTTAGTGTGTGATGATGATCAGCTTGCTCTTTTATGAAGCCTAAAGATAGTGGGTTCAATAAATTTTATATTATTTCATTGGGGGTACCATTCTATCATTTACGGGTGCTGGTGCGAAATGGGCTCGAGCACTTTAAGAAATATTTCTTTAAAGAAAATACGTGAAGATATAACCCAACTATATTCCGTTTGGGGTATGCTGTTTTACATGAGGGGAGTGATCCCATGAAAGTGGATGAATGACTTTGTTTGCAGGGGGAGAGTGTTGTTTTTTTGCACCCATTTTATCTTTAAGAATTAAAAAATGTTTAAAATTAAAAAAATGATTGAAATGAGAAAGGATTCGTTTTATAGGATGCCTTGCCCAAAGTCGCACGTGCCTGTGGGTGTCCGCTGGTTCTCAAATGGTGAGATTAACCGGTACGGTACCTGGAACTAACCGCTCCAGTCATTCTTACAGCCAATTGCAAGAATGAGGACATCTTGAAGCAACGACGGTGCGGGCCTTTCTGTTGTCTTCCAGCTTTTAAACGCTGGGATAACTATAGAGGCACACCTCATTGCCTTCAGTGCGGAAGTGGTTTTCTCAACTCCAATCAAAAAGGCAGATAAAATAGAATAACGCGGTTTCGCGCTGTTCTTTCGCTGCATGCAATGCTAATTTCTGGTTTTTCGTAATCAGAATGGGGATGGTTGTTGTGTGTTTTTTGTCCTTTAGCTTTTGGTAGCTTTGGCTGTCCAAGCATAGAGTGGGGGAGCATTCCCTCAAGGAGAATTGCAGATGGCAACGCAACGTATTCGCGATTTTCTTGCAACACATCGTTCTGAAGGTCCATGCTTAATTGTTGACCTTGATGTTGTTCGTGACAATTATTTAGACTTTGAAAAAGCTTTGCCGCAGTCTCGTATTTTTTACGCAATAAAGGCTAATCCAGCACCTGAAATCTTGAGTTTGCTGAGTTCTTTAGGATCTTCTTTTGATGCGGCTTCTGTTGCAGAAATTGAAATGGCTTTAAAAGCAGGAGCAACGTCAGAGCGTATTTCTTTTGGGAATACGATTAAAAAAGAGCGTGATATTGCACGGGCATATGCACTGGGAGTTTCACTTTATGCCGTTGATTGTGTTGAAGAAGTAGAAAAAATTGCGCGTGTTGCTCCAGGAGCACGTGTTTTTTGCCGTGTTCTTACCGATGGAAAAGGTGCTGAGTGGCCATTGTCACGCAAATTCGGTTGTGTTCCTGCTATGGCGGTTGATGTGCTAAGACGGGCACACCAATTGGGTTTGCAAGCCTATGGTGTTTCTTTTCATGTTGGGTCTCAGCAGGTTGATCTGAGTGCATGGGATCGTGCTTTATCGGATGCTGCTACAGTGTTTAAGCGTTTGGAACAAGAAGGTATTTCACTGAAATTGGTGAATATGGGGGGCGGTTTTCCAACGCGTTATTTGAAAGATGTCCCGACAGAACAAGCTTATGGTACAGCAGTTTTTGATTCATTGAAAAAGCATTTTGGTAATCGTATCCCTGAGACGATTATTGAGCCAGGACGTGCGATGGTTGGCAATGCTGGTGTTATTCGTACAGAAGTTGTTCTAATATCTAAAAAAGCTGATAACGATAATGTACGATGGGTTTATCTTGATATTGGGAAATTTAATGGTCTTGCTGAGACTATGGATGAAGCCATTCGTTATCCTATTGAGACACCTCATGATGATAAGGTGATGGAGCCTTGTATTTTGGCTGGACCAACATGCGATTCGGCAGATGTTCTCTATGAAAAAACACCTTATCCGCTTCCTCTATCCCTAACAATAGGAGATGAAATATTGATTCATGGAACTGGTGCTTACACAACAACTTACGCATCGGTTGCTTTTAATGGCTTTGAGCCTTTACGATCATATGTGATCTGACATTTCCTTTTAACTATAGTTTTTTTGATTTTTTGCTATGCTCGTCATGGCGCTGTAAGAGGGCGGTTATAGAGATGAACATGATTAATTTTCAAACAAAAAATGGGGCATGTTTTACACTTTTATTGGAGCAAGAAACCGATAAGCCTTATCGAGAAATTTTGCTTGATTCAATGATGGGGTATGGACGTAAACGTAAATCATCAGAGGCTTTACGTCGTGGTCGTTTGGCTGCTCAAGGGCTTTCTTTTGTGGTTAAAAATGCGCTTGGAGAGCTTGTGGGAAGTGTTCGTCTTTGGCATGTTTCTTTTTCTAAAGGAAAAAATGAAACACAACATGCTTTACTTTTAGGCCCCTTGGCTGTTGCTGCTGAATGTGCTGGTATGGGAATAGGATCAATTTTAGTCCGCCATGCAATTGAAACAGCAAAAAAATTGGGATATGGCGCCATTTTGCTGGTAGGGGATTTTGAATTTTATCAACGTTTTGGCTTTTCAAATAGTTTAACAGAAAATTTGGCAATGCCTGGTCCTTACGAAAAACATCGCTTTCAAGCGTTGGAACTGATACCAAACTATCTTGCTGGGTGTTATGGCACTTTGGTTCCTAGTGGAGAACGAGAAGTTTCAAATCGTTTTCAGCATCATAAAGTCGCTTAAAGATAGTGTTTATTTTGTTTTTCAGCAGCTGCCATTGAGGAGAGCATATTGTTTTGGCTCGTGCCAAGGTATTTAGCGCTACAAAGTTTTTGGGGAGTTCTATTGCGATTTTATTATATGGCTGGTTTCTTATTTTTGATAATTTCAGTTCAGTGAGTAGGAATATATTTTAAGCTCATTTTTTGAAATAGCGTCCTATTTTATAATATTAAAGGAACCAGATTTTTGAGTTGTCTTGTATTCTTTTAAAGTCGGTATCATCATACAGTTTTCCAGTTTTCAATATCGTTGGTCGATCTTGCATCAAAACGATTCGGTATTTTACTTTTTTCTTAAACAGTTTTTATTTCTTTGCTTTTTATGTGCAAGGGAATGGTTTTGATTGATTCAATAGAGAAATTTTATACAATTTTAGCGCTTGTTGAAAGAGAAGGGGCTTAAGAAAGAAAAATATGCAGCAGTAGAATCAAAATTATAAGTATCAGCTTTTTTAAAAGAGTGTAAAAAAATAAAATTACATGTTCAAAAGCAGCTTTTTTGAAAAAAATATATCATTACTTTTTTTGCTATAAAGGTAAATCGTTTTGCAATTGGCATGAGAGTATCAAATACAAAATGATTTTCTCATATAAAATTTTGCATTCAGAATCAAAAAAACGTTATCCTACACATTATAAGGGAAAATAGGTGCGTGAATAAAAATCACAAGAATCATAAATCTTTTATGAATATTCTTGTAAGAATCAAAAGAGATGAAGGGCAAAGAATCTTTTAATCGTTTGTGCCCTATGGTGATAAATCAAAAATCTTATAGAAATAGCTGCTTTATCTTTATAGTGTGGAGCACGTTAGGTAAGCTCTTTGTTTATTATCATCTAAAGCAATTTTGCATGTGAGAAGTTATTTTAAAAGTGCGTAAAGAGCCTGCATTCAAAAGAATTTTTATCAGAAGAATCATTGAGAATCACATATTAATTTATATTGTCTCTTGAGAAGAGATAAAGTGATAAAAATCGAGGAAAGGGATAAGGATATAAAAAATATTCTTCAACTTTAATGAAGCTTAGTGACTTGGTGGTGAATCCATGAGGGGTGGTATTTTTCTGAGAAAAATAGTCATAAATGCCAAAACGCTAAAGATAATGGTTATGATAAAGAAAATATCACTAAAAGCCATAATCATTGCTTGTATGCGGACTATATTAAACAATTGAGAAAGAGCAAGAGTATAGGAATCAAAGGTTTCTGTTTTGAACAATAAAGTAAGCTTTGAAAGCATTTCAGTTGCTTGTCTGTTTGCGTGGTTAAGTGTTTCGGCTATTCGTCCATAATGGAAGTCCGTGCGTTTTGTCATGAGCGTGCTGATAATGGCAAGCCCCACAGCACCACCTAGATTCCGTGTGAGATTAAAGAGTCCAGAAGCATTTTGCATTCGTTCTGGTGGGAGTGTTCCCAATGCAATATTATTAATAGGAACCATACATAACATTACAGAAGCACCACGGAAAACTTGCGGCCAAAAAAGCTGCCAAAAATCCCACTTATCTGTGATAGCGCTTGCCATCCAAGTGCCTATTGCAAAACCAAAAAGTCCTATTGCCATCATTAAACGTGCATCCATTCGTGCTGAAAGGAATCCTGCAAGGGGAGCCGTTAATAACATGACGAATCCTGAAAGAAACAATGTTTCTCCAATCATAAGGGCATCATAATGGCGGATTTGGCTCAAATAGACAGGATAAAGGTACGTGAGTCCATAAAGACCTATCCCCAGTGAAAAGGAAAAAATGGATGCAGCTGAAAAATTAAAATTAGAAAAAGTAGAGAGATCTACAATGGGTTCTTTTGCTGTAAAAGCACGCCAGAAGAACAAGGTGGCAGCAAGAATCATGATAATGAACAAATTCCGAACCAGCCTATCATTCAGCCAATCATGACGTGCGCCTTCTTCTAGTACATACTCTAAAGTTCCTAGAAAAACAGCCATAGAAATGAGCCCCAACCAGTCAAATTTAGCCATGAGAGATGGATTTGCTTTATCAAAATCAATCAACTTCCAAGCGAGAATTGAAATAATAATCCCAAAAGGCACATTAATGAGAAAAAGCCAGTGCCATGATAAGATATGACAAAGATAACCTCCGATCGTTGGACCAATGGTGGGAGCTAATGTTGCGACTAGTCCAACAATAGGGGTAACAATTGGGCGTTTGGAAGGAGGAAAAAGAACATAAGAGGCGACAAAAACGCTTGGGATAATTCCACCACCAATAAAGCCTTGTAGTGCGCGATAGATAATCATTTCTCCAATAGATGTTGCTGTTGCACAAAGAACAGAAGTAATCGTAAACCCGATCGCTGATATGGTGAAGAAAACACGTGTTGAAAGCAATCTTCCTAAGAATCCAGAAAGGGGCAACATGATGACTTCAGCGATGAGATAGGAGGTTTGTACCCATGAAATTTCTTCAGAGCTTGCTGTAAGCCCCGCTTGAACTTCGGCTAAAGAGGAGGCAACGATTTGTATATCCAAAATCGCCATGAACATGCCAAAGGCCATAACTATGAAAATCACAATGTTACGGATTTCTATGCGCTCTTGAGACTGTATGGGCTTTGGTATTGAAGATGTCATAATAATGAGGTCATTTTCTTGTTATTATAAGAGACTTATATCTTGTGGTTTTGTACGTGTATCAACTTCTACTGAAACACTCATTCCTGCTCGGATATGTCCGGTCTTTAAGACTTCTTCTGGAATAGAAATACGTACGGGAATGCGTTGGACAATCTTTGTAAAGTTACCGGTAGCGTTTTGTGGAGGAAGAAGAGAAAAAACAGCACCTGTTGCGGGTGAAATAGAAAGCACTGTTCCTGTAAAGACCTCCTTTTTGAAGGCATCAACAGAAATATAAGCCTTTTGTCCCGCGTGAATATTTTGCAACTGTGTTTCTTTATAGTTTGCTTCAATATAAAGTGCATGGATGGGGACTAACGCTGCAAGACGTTGGCCATTTACAACAAAATCTCCCGTTTTTGCTGTTAAATTTCCTATAATTCCATCAAATGGCGCGCGTATAATGGTTGAATCAAGATCACGTTGTGCTTTTTCACGCGAAAGTTCTAAACTCTTTGTTTGGCTTTCTGTTTCACTTCGTTGTGCTTCTAGTACTCGGATATTTGCACGTGCTGCAGCAATTTGTGCATCTGCTCTGTTAACATTTGCAATGGCTTGTTCATAAGCTGATTTGGCATCATCGACCTCAGATTGAGGGGCATAACGATCGGCTTTCAGTTCTGTTACACGTTTTAAGGTGAGTTGTGCATTGGTTGCTATAGCTGAAGCGGCTGCTTTTTGCGCTTTTGCATCATCTAAAGCACTATGAGCGGCTGTGATTTGTGCATCAATGCGTAGAAGTGTTTTTTTCTGTGTGTTAAGATGCGCTTCTGTTTGATCTAAGGCTATTTGATAATCACCATTGTCTAAGTAAAATAAAACATCGTCCTTTTTTACAACTTGGTTGGCTTTAATAGCGATTTTTTCAATATATCCATTTAATTTAGTCGCAATAGCGGCTATATCTCCTTGTACATAGGCATCTTCAGTGGAGAGCATATAACGCCATTGTGTTATCCACTTATAGCTAAACCAAAGCACAAAAATTGCAGAGACAATAAGAAGAGCCTTGATTACTTTCCTTTGTTGCTTTTTATTGAAATTTTTGGCTGAAAAAATTGTCTCAGATATGGACATGATTTATACTTTCAATATTTATGTTCTAACGAGTATAATAAGCCTCTCACTCTAGGGTAGGGTGATATATACAGACGATAAGAGCTTTTCAAACAATAAGGCGATCTCTGGTACATAATGCTAAATATATAAACTTGCAAGTTAGAGATCTTGTTTTCAAGTTAGAGGTCTTATTTTATTGCGCATTTTTTACAAAGACCTCGTACTTCTAGGGTGCTTTTGTGTGCTTGGAAGTCAACCGCTTGAACCATCTGTTTTAAACTCGATACAATCGTTTGATTTTGTATTTCGTTGACTGTGCCACAGTTTTCGCAAATTATAAACGTTGTAAGTTCATGTTGACAGTTTTCAGGGTGTAAACAGACCATAAAGGCATTTACACTTTCAAGACGATGAATACACTTTAACTGTACGAGTTTTTCTAACGCACGATAAACTTGGAGAGGTGCACGAAAACCTTCTTCGCGTAAATGGTCGAGAATCGCATAAGCACTTAAAGGCCCCTTTGCATTTTTTAAAGTGTTTAAAACCAATGTTTGGTTACGCGTCAGTTTAGATGACATTGACATCTTCCTTTTGCTCTCATGGAAAAGCATAAAGCGTGTAAGATATTTATGCAATGGTGATTATAGAATATGTACTCTATCTTTCTTTAGCCTTTGACATGACATCATTGCAATATGTAAGAAAAGTTGCAATCGTTGTGAGGGGAGGGGTATTATACTCTGAAAGCCGCTGCTATCTAGCAAGGAACTTTTACAAGCTTCTTATTTTTCCAATAAAATCTTGAAATAGGATTTTTTGTTACAAAATTTTATTGGTAATGTTTGGGGCATTTTATTTAAA
>NZ_JBHILR010000047.1:0-498 GCF_042193415.1 Bartonella sp. TT121SHDZB
ATCCCCGGAGTACCTTTTATCCTTTGAGCGATGGCCCTTCCATGCGGAACCACCGGATCACTATGCTCTACTTTCGTACCTGATCGACCTGTATGTCTCTCAGTCAAGCCCCCTTTTGCCATTGCACTCTACGCACGGTTACCAAGCGTGCTGAGGGGACCTTTAGAAGCCTCCGTTACTCTTTTGGAGGCGACCACCCCAGTCAAACTACCCACCAAGCACTGTCCTTCCAAAGGAAGTTAGGCTTCAAACAAGTAAAGGGTGGTATTTCAACAATGACTCCACTACACCTGGCGATGCAGCTTCAACGTCTCCCACCTATCCTACACATCACTTGTCCAAAGTCAATACTAAGCTATAGTAAAGGTTCACGGGGTCTTTTCGTCCCACAGCGGGTAATCGGCATCTTCACCGATACTACAATTTCACCGAGCTCATGGCTGAGACAGTGTCCAGATCGTTGCACCATTCGTGCAGGTCGGAACTTACCCGACAAGG
>NZ_JBHILR010000047.1:628-863 GCF_042193415.1 Bartonella sp. TT121SHDZB
ACGGCCGCCGTTTACCGGGGCTTCAATTCAATGCTTCGCAATAGCTAACATCTCCTCTTAACCTTCCGGCACCGGGCAGGTGTCAGGCCCTATACGTCATCTTTCGATTTTGCAGAGCCCTGTGTTTTTGATAAACAGTCGCCTGGACCTCTTCACTGCGGCCCCACCGGAGTGGGGCGACCTTTCTCCCGAAGTTACAGGTCGATTTTGCCTAGTTCCTTAGCCATGAATCTCT
>NZ_JBHILR010000048.1:0-856 GCF_042193415.1 Bartonella sp. TT121SHDZB
TTTAAAGAAAACAGTGAATATTTAGAACATCAGAAAAATCTAAACATCAAAGTTATCTTTGGTAACCCTCCTTATTCGGTAGGACAAAAAAATGAAAACGATAATGCAAAGAATACTCCTTATCCTATACTAGATAAACGTATTGCTGAAACTTATGCTGTTCATTCAAAAGCAAGTAGTATGCGAACGCTTTATGATAGCTATATCCGTGCAATCCGCTGGGCTAGTGACCGTATAAAAGACCGTGGTGTGATTGGTTTTGTTACAAATGCCGGTTTTATTAATGGAAGTTCTATGGATGGGTTACGAAAATGCCTCGTTGAAGAATTTAGCAGCCTTTATATTTTCCATTTACGGGGAAATGCTCGGACTTCTGGAGAACAACGTAAGAAAGAAAGTGGTGGAATTTTTGGTGAAGGATCTCGTGCCCCTATAGCGATTTCTATTCTCGTAAAAAATCCAAATGCACAACAGCATGGTAAGATATATTTTCGGGATATTGGAGATTATCTCACAAGAGAAAAAAAGCTTACGATAATTGAATCCCTTGGAAGCATTGATGGCATTACACGGAGCAAAAAAGGTTGGCAAATAATTACACCAGACGAATATGGTGATTGGATTAATCAACGTGATGAAAGTTTTGAGAGATTCATAGCATTAGGGGATAAGAAAAGTAATAATAAACAGCTTTTTGAAACGTTTTCTCTTGGTATCTCAACCAACCGTGATGCGTGGGCATATAACTCAAGCCATGAAACTTTAAAGAAGAACATGAGTAATATGATTACCTTCTATAACAGTGAAGTAGAACGGTTTAATGATACCTATCCACATATTGATCGTAAAATACGTG
>NZ_JBHILR010000016.1:0-19682 GCF_042193415.1 Bartonella sp. TT121SHDZB
ATGAGTTCGGAACAAGCTTGGGTTCACGAGGTGTCTCCATTCTTGACCCTTTCACTGGAACAGGGACCTTTATCACACGGCTTTTACAATCCAATCTCATCAAACCAGAGGATATGGAATATAAATACCGTTATGATATCCATGCAAATGAGATTGTTTTACTCGCTTATTACATAGCAGCCATTAATATTGAAGCAACCTATCATGGTCTTATGAAAGGGAATTATATTCCTTTCAAGCATATTGGCTTAACCGATACGTTTCGGATGCTTGAAGAGAAGAATCTGCTACAGGAATTGTTTAAAGAAAACAGTGAATATTTAGAATACCAGAAAAATCTAAATATCAAAGTTATCTTTGGCAATCCTCCTTATTCTATGGGACAAAAGAGCGAAAACGACAATGCAAAGAATACGCCTTATCCGATATTAGATGACCGTATTCGTGATACATATGCCGTTCAATCGAAATCAACCAATATACGAAGTCTTTATGATAGCTATATTCGTGCTATTCGTTGGGCTAGTGACCGTATAAAAGACCGTGGTGTGATTGGTTTTGTTACAAATGCAAGCTTTGTAGATGCAAATGCTATGAATGGTTTACGCAAGTGTCTAGTTGAGGAATTTAGTAGCCTTTACATTTTCCATTTACGGGGTAATCAACGAACCTCTGGAGAACTTTCGCGAAAAGAAGGTGGTAAGATTTTTGGTTCTGGATCTCGTGCCCCTATAGCGATTTCTATTCTCGTAAAAAATCCAAAATCCAAACAACAGGGGAAAATATATTTCCGTGATATTGGAGATTATCTCACAAGAGAAAAAAAGCTTAAGACAATTAAAAAATTTGGTAGCATTGATGGTATTACACAGAGCAAACAAGGTTGGAAAATAATTACACCAGACAAGCATGGTGATTGGCTTGGTCAACGTAATGACAATTTCAAAACCTTTTTAGCTATAGGTGATAAAGGTGACAAAAAAGGTCATGGTAAAAAGCTCTTTACAACATTTTCTTGCGGTGTACAAACTAGTCGTGATGCTTGGGCATACAACTCAAGCCGTAAAATATTAGCAAAGAATATGCACAATACGATTGCGTTCTATAATAGTGAAGTAGAACGTTTTAATGCTGCTTATGGACATGTTGATCGCAGAATACGTAAAAATGCTGTAGATAATTTCGTCAATACAGATGAGAGCAAAATAAGTTGGAGTAGTAGTCTAAAAGAAGAGTTTGTAAGAGGCAAATTTTCCGAATTTGAAAGTAATTGTTTAGTTCAAAGTCTTTATCGTTCATTTACAAAGCAATGGCTCTATTACAATCGTGTTTTTAATCATAGAGTTTTTCAAATGCCTCGTATATTTCCAATGAGAAAAGCCGTTGAAAATAAAGTAATCCAAATTACAGGTATAGGAGCAAGTGGTTTTTCTGTCTTAATGACTAGGACTCTACCTAATTTTCATGCAATAGATACTGGTCAATGTTTTCCACGCTATATTTACGAAGACACTTCGGTTTCAAAAGGTAAAAGTAAGCAACAATCCCATTTGTTTGCAAATGCTACAGAAGAAAGTAAAACAGCTGGTTTACAACGCCGTGATGCCATTACGGATGAAGGATTAGCACATTTTAAAGCCGCTTATCCTAATCAAACCATAACAAAAGATGATTTATTCTATTATGTTTACGGTTTACTTCATTCGGAAGATTACCGTGCTCGTTATGCTGATAATTTATGCAAAGAATTGCCTCGTATCCCTTGTGTAAAGAGTGCTGGTGATTTTTGGAAGTTTGTAACAGCTGGGCGTGAATTGGGTCATTTGCACGTAAATTATGAAGATGTAGAGCCTTATCCAGTGACCTTTAAAAAGGGTAATCCAAAACTGACTGATATCTCTAATCCCGAAGAATTTTACTACGTTACAGAAATGAAATTTTCTGGGAATAGTAAGGAAAAGGATAAATCGACTGTTTTTTACAACAGCAATATCATCATGACGGATATCCCTCTTAAAGCTTATGAGTATATAGTCAATGGAAAGCCTGCTCTTGAATGGGTTATGGAACGTCAATGTGTCAAGACTGATAAAAATAGTAGCATTGTTAATGATGCCAATCGCTATGCTGTTGAAACCGTTGGCAACCCTGCTTATCCATTGGAATTGTTTCAAAGGGTTATTACCGTAAGTTTAGAAACCATGAAAATCGTTAAGAACTTACCAAATTTGGTATTAAGAGAAACTGAATAACTTATAAAGCATGCTCACATAATGGGTATGCCAATCTTATTAAAGCCACTTATGTATTAGTTTAAATAACAGTCTATTTTATCATCTGTTATGAGATAAACCAAGATAGGAAATAATTACGTTATCAAAATCTCTTTAATGGACTTTTGTAAATTCTTTAAACGTATCATCTTGTGAGTTGATTACCTATAATCTTAAAAGGAATAATTTATCATGCGTTATTCTAAAAAGAAATCATTTGCACTTTTAGATACTCTTATTTGGATTGCTTTAAGACTTTTAAGAAACCCACTCTTAAATAGAATTAGATTTTTTTACATTGCCTTTAAGAGGTTATACCGTAATCTAAAATGATAGCTTTATTGTTATCAAAAGCTTTGTTTAAAGAGAGTTATATATATTCATTTTCTTATATTACTTATAGGTTTTGTAGGTTCTTAAAACCCCCAAACCCCCTACAAAACCCTCTTAAATATATATTAAAGATTGTATTTACGTGTTGTATTTAATATAGGTTGTTTCTTTAAAACATTAACATATTGAAATATAATAACTTTTATCTTTTATTGAAAAATAATATATAAAGGGGCGTAAAAGGAACCATCAAAATACTCAAAATCTTCAAAACTCATAACCATAATGGTCTTGATAGCATTTTTATGATTATAAACCGTTTCTTTTGAAAGGCTTTAAAGGAGCATATGCTTTTCATAAAGCACATTTTAATCATTTACTAAAATCATAAGATTCGTCTGTTAAATAAACTGACATAACCGATAAAATAGACAATAATCCATTAAAAGAGATTTTGATAATCTATGAAATAATAGGTTATTTCCTTTAAATCTTGCACCAAAATCATGATCAGAGCCACACCACTGTTGAGTTTTTCAACTAGTGATCAAGGCTTTGGAGCGCATCTTATTTTCTAAATTTCTGAAATCTTTTTGATATTGTTAGGTGCTATTTCTTGTCTTTTTTTCCGATAAAATTGACTATTTTCTCTTTCCACGAGCGGGATTGCTCCTTGCTGATAACCTCTTGTTGATCATCAAAATCTTTTGCTACCCGTTCAATCAAAGCGTAACTCACTTGCTTCACCTTTGCTACTTCTTTGGCTAAAGCTAATGCACGTTCAAGGTGGGTTTTGTTGATGCTTTCGTCAAAGCCTAGGTGATCACCTGCCGTAAAGCTTTTCTGATAAGATTGTAAGGTCTCAACATCACCCAACAAAGCAAGAGCGCCAAGATGAAGTAAAGCATAATCCGTATTATCTGCTTTAGATGTTGCATCTTGTTGCCAAGGAGCAGTGCCATAATCAGAGCGAAGTCTTTTAGAAAGGTCAATGTCTGTTACCGCCCATTTTAGCGCGTCATCAAGTGCTTGCTTTAAGCGATCCGCAGTAACTTCTGGTTCAAAGATTTCTAAACCCTTTGCTTCAAAATTAAGCTGTATATCTGGAATATCTTCCGTGTGGGTAGGATCAATGAATTTACAAGCGGTGGAAAGAATGCCAGTACTAATCATAAAAGCGCTATCAAATTGTGGGTAATCTTTGGCAATTTCGTCGTTATAAAGAATGTCTACTTCACGATCAGCCAATTGATAGCTTGCCATATGGTCATTCTCATTGATTTTCTCGGTTGACCAGCCTAGGCTTTTTAAAAGTGCATGAGCACTTTCCATGGTGAGACGATCATCAGTGTCATCTGCTTCATCCACTTCCTCTGCCACTTCAACAGAAGTTGTTTTAGAAGCAACAGATGCTGCTTGTGGATCCAAGCTTAAAATCGGAGCGTTTTTTGGAAAACCCGCTCGATAACCCCGCGCAAGAGTAAGAGCGTTGTCAATATCATATTTTGTGATAGTATCTACAAAGCCTAGACGGTTTTTTCTTTGAAAACTCTCCTTATAAAACTTAAGTTTTTTGACATTGCCAGTCAAAATAAGTGCAATAAGGTGAAATTCTGCAAGGAAAAATTCACTTTTTGTTGGCAACGCCGTATAATCATAGATGATTTGGTTGGTGTTTTGGTTATCAGCCCATTTAAGAATATCCACACAGATTTGCTTTAGTTTGCCTTCATCCAATTCAGTACTAGAAACTGCATAAACTTCTTCTGATTCTTTAAGAACGGTATATTGGGGAGTATCGATGAAAATAGATCGATAAGCTGTAGAAAAACCAAGTGTTGAAAAAGAAACCTTGAAGGTAACAAGCGGTGTCTCTCCGTTTTTATCAAGATCGTACACTATATTAATGATACGATCTTTCTTTATAAAATAAGCATTGCGATCATAGTTCTTATCGCGATAAACTGTTCACCTCATCCTTTTTAAGTCTTCAGAAACTGTATTAAGAAAAGACAAATCTTGCAAACTAAGACGATCATCTATGGCTTTTCGCTCATTAAGGATTTTCAGATATTCTTCAGCAAATTGAACGGCCTGGTTAATATATCTCTCTACTTCACTGTCATCCAAGATCTCAGAAATTGTACCTGCTTCTAAAAAACTTTGATAAGATTTCAGGACATCAATTTGACCTGTCAATGCTAAACAAGCCAAATGCCAGACTATACGTATATTGTAGCTATACTTTTGAACACGTGTTTTGCTTTCTATTGATGCTTGTAAATCTTGGGCACGCGCCCACTGTATTATCCGCTCAGAGATTTTGATAAGCTCTTGCTCATCTAATGTCTCTACACAAATATCAATGCCTTTACCAAAACCACTAAAAATCCCCCCCAATCGTATTAAAAGAATTATAAATATTTTTAGGAGAAACGCACCAATATTCCTCACTATAGTGAATACAATTGCAAGCGACAGAAATCATTTCATTAGATATTTCAGCTTCAATACGGACATTGTAATTGTCATGGAGACGTATAAAACCAAAATCAAATTGAATGAAGCGGTCGGGCAAAATCAACCACATTTTTCCAGGCTCCGTAGAAAACCACCCTTGTGTTTTGAGAACGCGCATTGCTGCTGTGAGGCTTATCGAGCGCTGTTTGGTTTTTTTGCGCGTTAGAATATCATCCAACTCCCCATTTTTATAGGCTTGCGCAAAAAAAAGCAGGCGATCATCCGATGTCATTGTTTTATAATCTGCAAATTCTGGCACAGATAGTTTTGGAGTAGATCTATCACTCCTTAAAGCCTCCATATCACCAAGTAATGCTTGTGCAACGGCAGAATGATTAGCAGCTTCCTCGCGTAATTTTTGCTCAATATCCTGTGCTTGCGCCCATGCAACCACTTTGTTTAAAGCGGTTGTGATATGGCTTTCGGAAAGATCTGGAGCTTTAACATTAAAATCCTCCTTCGCATAAAACAGCACATCTCCATATTTACGCTGTGATTTTTCACCTCTAGAATATTCCCTAGCAAGACAATAAGCAGCGGTGGTGAGATCAGCCGAAAGCAAAAACTCTTTGCCACTCTCTCCATAATTTTTTACACCATAGCCAATGCCAATAATGCGATCGGGAAGATGATAATGCGCAAAAGTATCACCCACGTTATCACGATAAGGCTCCCAGCCCAGTCTTTTTAAAATCTCTGTGACATCTTTGGTTTGCATCATCATTCCCCCAGCATGATCTGTAATTCTTTTACATAAAAATTACTTGTGTAATACTTAGGCTCTCTAGAAAGACTATATATTTTCTCACTATCAATTTCACCTCTTCCATAGTTTTTTCCAAAAACTCTTGTAAAAAGGTATAGGTTGCGGAGTGGGAGTGTTCTCAGTCTTTTCAATCGGTTGGTCACCATCAAGTATCTCTTCTCCCGCGTGTACTTTAATTCTTTTGCAAAGGAATTCATAAAAATTGCTAGCGTAATATTCGCAATCTTCAGATGGAAGCCTGATATAGAGTGGGCATTCACCATCCCGAAACTGCGTATAATCAAAATAAAAGGTTTCACCAAAATCAGCGTAACACACGACAAGCTGTTCTGATGTTGCAAAACCACGTTTTCTAGCATTTAAGTTTTTGAAAACAATATCACCACCAGGGATATCTGCTCCACACTCCTTATAAAGGCTAAAGATTTCTTCACCCCCTATTTCTCCTCCTACATATTTTTTTAAAAAACTCTTATAAGACGATGTGAATTGCAAACCGAGAGCTTTCTCCTCCTTTTCAATCCGTAGATCATTAGCCGCATTTTCTTCGGTACGAAAATTGATAATATCATTATATTTATCAACTAATTCTACAACATCATCTAAGGTATAGGTTTTCATAGATGATCCTCAAAACGTGCGTTATAAACGCTCCATATTTCCTCTATCAATTTCACCTCTTCCATAGTTTTTTCCAAAAACTCTTGTAAAAAGGTATAGGTTGCGGAGTGGGAGTGTGCTCAATCTTTTCAATCGGTTGATCACCATCAGGTATCTCAACTCCCGCGTGTACTTTAATTCTTTTGCATAGGAATTCATAAAAATTACTGGCGTAATATTCGGACTCCTCATCCGCAAACATGACATAGAGTGGGCATTCACCATCCCGAAACTGCGTATAATCAAAGTAAAAGGTTTCATCAAGATCATAACTCACAACGAGCTGTTCTGGTGTCGTAAAACCACGTTTTCTATCATTTAAGTTTTGGAAAACAACGTCATTAACAGAAACACCTATAGGATGCTCATAAAGACTATAGATTTCTTCACCACTAATGTCCCCACCTTTATAATGTTTCAAAAAACTCTTGTAAGAGGATGTGAATTGTAAACCAAGAGCTTTCTCAGCCCTTTCAATTACAAGATCATCAACTGCATCATCTTCAGTACGAAAATGGATAATCTCATCATCATATTTATTCACTTTATCAATCAATATTACAACATCATCTAAGGTATAGGTTTTCATCAATTATTTCTCCAAATTTCTTTTTTCTCTTTTCAATTAACCGTAGAGCATTTACTGTCGATGCTCTTGTCCCCATCTGTCAAAATCTATCCCTATGATACTCCATTTCATATTGATTATTCCTCCTAAATTATTGTTTGTTTGTTCTCTATATCCTTTAGCGCGTTCCTTCCAATATTCCTCTCTCCACTTACCAAACTTTTCTCTCTCTATAAGCGATTGATGTGTTTTGG
Organism: Bartonella sp. TT121SHDZB; assembly: GCF_042193415.1. Lineage (NCBI taxonomy): Bacteria > Pseudomonadati > Pseudomonadota > Alphaproteobacteria > Hyphomicrobiales > Bartonellaceae > Bartonella > Bartonella sp. TT121SHDZB. The sequence continues at coordinate 7,375 of NZ_JBHILR010000016.1, forward strand.
AAGGAGCATGAATCACAGAAGTATATTTTTTATGAGATTCCTTGCTCATTTCTGCTATGGGCCCCTCATGCGTTTGCTTTAGGTGATGCAACTCAACAGGCTTACCATCAAAACCTATAGGTGCTTTTCCTGCTTCCATCCTTTCAACATTGGTGCCCCACACCGTTTTTTTGTTTTCTCTCCACTCAGAAATTCTGTTAGGATCAAACAAATCGTCTCTCTGATAGGCTTTGTTAGTCTGTCCAAATTTGCTATCGGTAAATTTAGTGGGTTTCTTTTTTAACCAAAGCTTTTTTTCTTTAGCAGCAAGTTTGGTCAGTTCTTTCCTCGCCGCAAATTTGTCAGGATCTCCCTGAGCTGCAAGTTCTGCAAGATTTTTCTTGGAAGCGAATTGGGCAAAATCTTTCATAGCATTGAACTTGATCACTGTCTTTTCGCCAAGCTTTATGGCTCCCTTGGCTGTTCCAGCTCCTCCCAAAAACAGCGTTGCTACTTCAGTCAATAATTTTCCAAATTCAAGACCAGCATTAAAGGAACCACCGGCACCGGCTCGCTCATATTCCTCCTCCATTTTATTAATGCGATCTACATAGGGCTGTGCAAAGGCATGCCCAAGGGTAGCCAAAACCTTACCACTGGTGAAGAAATCTTTGAGCGCTTTCAAAATCTCTTTGGAATTTTTGGCTATTTGTATCAAGTCACCAACCGTAGGAGAACTGATTATTTGCAAAAAACCATCAACCGTACCATATACTTCAGCCGGTACACCAGCTACCATACCTGCCCCAAAGCTTATATCTTGCCCTGTACTAATCGCAGACCACTTCGCAGACACTGCTGCTTCACATAAAAGGTCAGGACACTCCTTTAATTCTTTCTCCATCTGAGCTTGTTGCGCACTGCTGAGGTAGTTATTTGCAGCGGCATTACCTGCGGCATCAGCGCCGGCATCAACATCGCCACCGGCAAGGGCAGCGGCAACACCCCCCGCAGCCCGTGCAACATCAATGGTGTGATCTCTAAAGTCAGCAAACTGCGCATCAATCTTTGCGTTTATACGCGCTTGCTCTTCCGCAGTTGGGGTGCGACCGTTTAGATCCCCCATTTCCTCTTTCACAATGCCTTGCACCCACAATTGAAACTGGAGCATAGCAGTGGCTTCGCCCACAGCACCCCCCACAGCACCGGCCGTGCAAGCACCGCTCGCAACAGCGCCTTTTAAGCAGCCAAGACCGGCGTGGGCAACGATCTGTGTGACCGTGTCTATTTTGCCTTCTGCCTTGGCGGTACCGATTTCTTCCGCCAACGATTTGCCAACCGTATCAGACAGGGCGATGCGCAGATTGTTAAAAAAGTTCTTGTCAAGAGAACCACCCTCAAGAGCCGTTTGCACGCCTGTGCCAATGGCGGCTTTGATCAAGTTCTTTTTCGCTTCAAGGGCGATACGATCGACAAAAGGAGCGGTTTTTGGCAAAGATTGTCCAACACCTGCCATTTCCGTTAGTTGGCTGGTTAAGCCTGCTGTCAACATCGATGAGACAATGCTGAGAACATTCTTTGAAGAGCCAAGCTCATGCAAGGCGCCGGCAATGTTGCCGCGATTATTGACAAGCGCCACAGCGCTTTTGTTAATCAGTGCTTGGACACCTGCCTGTATCGCTGCATTCATGGCGGTACTCGAGCCAAGCCCCAAAGCACCGGTAATGGCACTGGCAGCGCCCGAGGCTGCTCCGCCCGTAACCGCCGTGACAGCCAAGGCCACGAGAGCCGCACCGGCTTCTGTCAGCCCTTGGGCTTTATAATCCCAGTCTTTAAATTCAGCCTTAACTGCTTGCCAATCCACTTGCTTGGATAATTCTGGATCATCACGCAGTTGCTTAATCCATGCCATGCCTGGGGAGCGAGATAATTGCTCAAGAGATTTGTCTAAATCACCGGTTGCCTCATACTCAACAACGAAGCCATCACCCGCATCAAGCTTTATGCCACCCTTAGCATCTATGGTGACATGCTCGATGGTCTCCTTAAGGTAACCTTTATCGCTCTCACTCCACCACACAAGGTTTTCATTACGCTGATAAACATCCTTAAAATCTTGATCCTTGTTGGTCAGAAACTTGATCTTCCCCGTATCTGATGACAAATGCGTCTGACCACCACTTGATAGCCCTGCCGCATCAAGCGTGAGATCCCCATTTTGCGCATGCATGGAGAGGTTGCCCTCTGTTTCTATCGTGGTTTTGTTTGTAGTAACTTCTGTTGATTGTTGACGAAACTTATTCTTTTGCTTCGATTTGTCGCCTTCTTTGCCCCTCAGATCCAAATCAAAACTGTTAAAATCTTGCTCTGAAATCGCGTTGAGAGCGCCACCACTGGTGAAATCTCCATTGCCCTTGGTTTTAAACTTTCCCTCAAGGTTCAGTTCACCACCTGTGACAATGGTCAAATCTCCATCACTGTTGACTTCTGTCAAACGGTGCTCACTGCTTTGGGCGTTATAATGCCCTTTTTCCAATGTCTCCTTATGGTCACTCTCTAGCACTAATGAACCAAACGTAGCAGAACCATCGACAATCACCGTCGTCGATCCACCACTGCTCCATTGGCCACCGCTCATGCTTAAATCGCCAAGGGAGTGAATGTTTAAATCCTGTATAGAAATGATTTGAGCCTGCTGCCCACTGCGATCAACAAAACCATATTCATTCGTGTCACGGATTTTTGCAGTACCATCAATGATTGTCTTCGCATTGAGGGTGATGATATCCCCCAGAATAACCCCTGAAGAGTTAGCTAAAAGATCGCCACTGCTGAGATCGACAGCACCGCTGCCAAGCAAAAAACCACCATTATTGAACAAAGTTTGCGTAGTCGAAACATGCAATGCACCATTACTCGATATGGTGCCACTATTGGTAAGACGGTCCGTCTCTATAGTGACGCCATTGCCTTTCAAACGTGCACTGGCAAGGTTTCCTTGCTGCGTTTTTGCCCCATAAACATCTTGTGCTAAAGAAGTGTTTGGTGCCAAATAAACGTGGGGTACCAAGACCTCTTGTCCGTCGACAAGGTGGGTCTCAAGCCAGATCATATCCTTTTTGATGCCAGCAATCTGCTGAGGCGTTAAGGGCTTGCCTAGCACTAACCCCAAAGGACCTTGCTGCTCCACAGCATTGTCATAGAGCGTTTGCATTTGAGCATTAGGATCTTCAACATCAAGAAGAGTGCGATTGCCTGTTAGCTCAAAGATTTGCTCACCCACCAGACGATATTCAAAATAAGCATCCCCCAATCTTTTAAACACGTGCTCAGGCTTATAATTGCCAATCTTTTTTAAGTAATAGTCCGATCCCAAAAATTTACTTGGGTTGATAAAGTCCTGTCGCGTCTCAACTAAAAACGGCACATCCGGTGATTGGCTGCCAGCTAACTCTGTCTTGACAGAGCTGAGCCCGTCTTGCGTTGGCACCTGTATGGATTCTGGTGCGGGTGTTTGGATGCTCGGTGCAAAAAGCCCTTTGTGTCCTTTCAAACCATTGATGATGCCGTCCAATCGATCATCACTAATCAGTGGTTTGGAACCGTCAAAATCGGTGTTTTTAACACCAGCCAAACCTTTATCGCCAGAGCTTAAGCCAACTTGCTCAACCCCCTCACGCACCGCATGATTGTCAATATAGCCTGTCAACTTGGCATCAAGCGTGCCACCAGCTTCAATCGTGCCGTAAACAGCATCATAAGTGCGGACGGTTGTTTTGGTATCAGTATAATGTCCCTCATCTGTAATGCCTCCCGCATGACACCCTGCATTCCACGGTCTGCATTTCTTCTCCCTGCGATGTGTTTCAGTTACAATCTCGGTTGTTTCGATTAAATCACGCCCCTCATTGAGCAGCGTATCGCCATGCATCTCAATATTGCCATTAGCAGCAATCAAACTATAACTATTGCGGATATCACCGGCATGAACCGTGAGATGACGTCCTACTAAAATCTGTGCAGCATTATTGGTAAAATGAGGCTGTTGACGGCTAATTGTAGTGTCAACATCTTCCTTTATCTGATGGTGTTTAATATTAGTGCCTTCCCAACTTCCCGCAACGAACCTGTGAGAAACTACTTTATCGCTAACTTCAACCCCACCTTCACGCATGTTGGTAAGCGCTGAGACATCGAAGGTCATATCGCCTGACACGGCTTCTAAAAGCCCCGAGCTGTTGATCACATGACCAGCCCGCTCTCCACTTAAACCACGGATGATGAGATTGTCTTCAGCAATGACATCGGCAAACTTATTAATAAAATCCCCATCTAAGGAGAAAATGGCAGATTTCTTGGCATAAATCAGCCCACTATTACTCAGATCAGCGCTCACATTGAGCGCAACCCCATCACCACTTGAACCAATACTGCCGGCATTGTCCAAAACATCTGCGGTTAAGACAAAAGCACCACCACTTTTGAGAACACCGTCTTCACCATTTAAAACCAGAGCAACTTGCCCCAATGACGGATCATGGCTTTCTGCCACAAGCGTAAAACTGTTACTGGCTAAAAGCTGACCTGAATTGGCTAAAGACCCAAGCTTCGCATCAACAACACCGCCCACCATAATACCGGAATTGCTTAAAACATCATGACTGTTGAGAGTAAGTACCCCGCCTTGCGCTTCCACAAGCCCAGTTTGGGTGAGTGTGCTTGCCTTCAGCGTTACATCATAGGCGCCAACCTCACTTGTCTCACCCAGCGTCAAGATGCCATCACTGGAAAGCTCTATCCGCTTTTTAGAGACAATGCGCCCCGTTTGGCTGAGATTTGTTTGCGCATGCAAAGCAATGGTATCATTGCTTTCTATTGTGCCACTATTGCTTAAATCACCGTGGCTGATCAGTTGAAGGTCACCACGCTCAATCTCTATGTGCCCTGCTTGGATCACACTATCAGCAACAATATTAACTGCCCCTTGCGTAGAAATGAGACCATCAACATTCTCAAAACTGCCCACATCAATGCGCAAACCATCCCGCGCTAAAACATGTGCACCTTCATCATGTGTAGCGTTTTGTTGGTCTGAATTTGTCGCTTCAGCGCTTTTATTGACAAAAGACGTTGCAACAATCTTCATCTCACCGGCTAAAGCACTAAGAAGACCAGCCTCATTGTTTATATGACCAGCACGTGTCTCTTTCAGCCCACCAATGCTGAGAGCCTCTTCAGCAATAATTCTGCCCTGTGTGTTGGTTAAATCACCATCACTGAATAGATCCATAGATTTTTTGGCGTAAATCAGCCCGCTATTGCTGACATCCCCTGCCACATTGAGGGCAACATTCTCACCACTAGAGCCAAGCACACCGGCATTGTCTAATTGCCCTGCGATCACAACAAAAACGCCACCACTTTGAAGGACACCTTCGGATGTATTCTTCAGAAAGGCTTGTTGCGGATCGGCGCCTTCTTGTGTGCTTACCATCAAATGCAAATCATCGGTTGCAATAAACGTCCCTTGATTGGTAAATGCACCAATATGAGCATCGACACTCTCACCACGCATTGTGCCGCTATTGATAACCCCATCACGCACTTGAAGGGTTAATGCTCCTTTTTGAGCTTCCACAGTCCCTGCTTGGGTTAAAGCATCAGCACTTAAAACCACATCATAACTTAAAATCGTGCTCTCTTGAGAGGTTGTGAGCATGCCCCCCGCTGTCAATGCAACCTGCTGCATACTGACAATATCACCCGTGTGATTGAGGGCACCATGGGCATCCAGCGTTATCTTCCCATTGGACCAGACAGTGCCTTCTTGGATCAGGGCACCGTGATGCGCATAAAGGTCAATTTTTTGCTCTGCCACTAAGCGCGCGCGTGATGTAAGCTCTGCTGCTTCCACCAAAAGAGAGCCGCCGGCGCTATAATGTCCAGCGCCTACAGTGAGCGCATCATCGGCGCTCAAGACAATATTCCCCTTGGCACCAATATGGTTGTTTAAAGCGCTGATTTGATTGGTTTTAATGGTCAGATCGCCAAGGGAAGAAACCCCTGTTTGATCATTGTCTTGCATGCGGCTTAGATCAATTGTTGCTGCTTGGATCTCTAAGAGATCACCAGCGGCTATCCGCCCATTCCCCGCCTCAAGCTTTGCTGCCTGTAAATGCAAAGAACCCGTCGCTGACTGTTGACCATCACTCCCAATACCGCTTGCTAGAAGAGCATGAGACTGGAGCTTGATCACATCGGCGTGCACATCAACAGCACCGCTTGCCGCAACGCAAGCTTGCTCAGCCAATTCAACATGTTTCAAAGCCTTCAGCTCAACCGCTTCTTCTGAAAAAAGCAGATCTTTCACGTGCACACTATCGTGGTGGGAGTGAGCCTTCACCGCTCCTTTGGCACGTGCTTTGGCAATCACCAGCTTGCCATCACTTGTCAATCTCATGGCGCCTGCATTGGCAACCATGTCTCCGCGCATTTTAACGCCGGCGCCTTTATCATTGGCAATCACGCGGATCTGCCCCGCATACATTCCACCAAACTCACTGGAATCAATCGCCAATTCCGGCTCTTTGCCATCAGAACCAAGAGAAGTTGCTTCGCGTTTGTCATAATCAAAATGATTGCGCCCCGCGATAACAGCCAAATCTCCTTTGACCTGTATGGGACCCCCGACACTGATCTTGCGCGAAACAAGATCAAAAATATCTAATGCACTCCCATCAGCCCCACGAGAGCCTATAGTGATATCTCCACCCTCAACACGCAATCCACTCAAAGCGCCATCGGCTCCAATAATCGGTTGTCCAGTCGATAAAGTCACCCGTGGTGTATTAATAAAGCCACAACCGTTACAGGTAATCCCATTGGGATTGGCGATAATAACATCCGCCATATGCCCATGTACTTCGCTCACGCCTTCAAGACGCGAGCGATTGGCACTCACCACTTCATTGAGGATAACCTTTGCTGCACCGCTATAACGCAAATTGCCGTTGCCTGGCACCAATCCCCCAAGCTGTGAACGCGAAACCTCCTCAGTCGAATTGTTCAAAATCACGCCATGGGTATCAACATTGAAACTGTCATATTTGTTATGAGAAAGACCCTGTCCATTGGGGCGAACAATATCAATCAGCGGCACATCATTGCCGGCTTTCCCCACCGTGGGGCGGAAAACAGAGCCAACCCCATCAGCTGCTTTAATCCCTTGGCTCTCTTGTGCAACAGGACTTCGCGCTCCAAGCGCTTGTGCTTGCAACAACAAAGGCTGAAAAGCTAAGCAAAAACTTAAAACCAGTGAAAGCCCCTTATGGATCCCTCGCTGCAAAACACAAAGAACGCGCTGCCATAGCTTGTATCCATATCCCAATCTATGCTTTTGATTTTTCAATCCCCGCATCTTCAGCTCCTCATAAAATTCTTTATCTCTTAAAAAAAAACACCCCATATGGGTGTAAACAGCGCAGCGATATTTTTTACCGCCCCTTTGCTCTAAAATCTCAATAATGCCCGTACTTGAAATAACCCTGTCGAATTTCCCTTTTCTCGCACTGTCGATTGGGTTAAAATATTCGAATAAGACACATCAATATCCGTAATGTCTCCGGTTGCATGGAAACCAAGAGTTGCCCCAACGAGGCTCCCGCCAAAACTGTTTTTGTTTACATCATTGGCCACAGCCCCCAGATCAAGCGCCATATAAGGGGCAAATTGGCTCATAAATTTACGCCCCATTCTCGAAGAAAAACCTGGCAACAACAGCGACAATTCATTGCGCCAAAACGCCCCATTATTGCCGTAATAAATCGCCTCACGCACCCCACGCACAGAGGAACTACCACCAAGCGATATTTGCTCTGAACTAAACAATGTGTCGGGTGATAATTGTCCTGAAAACAGCGTGTTATAGCGAAAGTTATATTGTTTGAGCGAAAAAGGACGCACGTAGCCTAGGGAAAAAGACAATTTGGAAAATTGCCCTTTGGGTGAATTTTTTGTTGCATTCTCTTGCTCTTTATCGTCATAAGCGCCAAAAATTGCCAACCCTTTATGAAACCCTATATGCGCGCTTAATTCTCCTCCAAGCCACTTGCGCGAATGATCAAGCTCAAAGGTTGCAATAGCTAGTTTACGGCTGGAAACATCAACCCGACTGCCCATAATAAAATTATCAGAATATTTCCATGTCAACCGTCCCGTAACCCACGTTTTTCCCTCTTGATCACGGTCGATAACCCGTGAAATCCATGGTGTAAGCGATAAAGACTTGCCCGCAGTCATAATATCGGAAAATATTCCCTTAACACTTGAATGATATTGGCTCCACGTCCCATCAAAACCTGTTGTCCAAGTGCCATAGGGAAGAGAAAATGATCCCGTTAGAGTATCACTATTGGGACGCTTATGAGAAAAATGATACGGACCACCATCCATGGAGCGCTGATAGCTAAACGACCATTGATCATTGATCCCTAACAGATCATCAAAAGAAAGGCTCAAGCGCGTTTGATAAAGCCCTGTTGCTTTAGCCCCAAGATTATCGCTGGAAAGCGTAATAAGCCAAGGTTTTTGTTTTTCAATATGAACATCGAGTACCGAACCACCCGAATTGCCACCAGCACCAAGATTAATGGTGGCTTGGCGTGAGAAAAGCCGATTGATTTGATCAAGCCCTTGCTCTATCTGGCGCAGATTGGTCGGTTTTCCAATAAGGTTTGGAAAAGCCGTGGTGATTTCTCCTTGAAGTCTCCTCTCAACTTTATGCCCATCAAGGGTAATATCTTCCATCACACCTTCAACTACAACAATCTTGAGATGACCGCCGCTTAAATCTTGCTCAGGCAAATAAGCCCGCACCGCAATATAGCCGCGCTTCATATAAAGCTTGGTCACCGCTTTGAGCACTTTATTGATTTCGGAAATCCCCAAACACCGCCCTTCCCAAAAAGAAATAGCTTCATGAAGATCAGTGTGAGAAATCAACTGAGCACCAACAAATTCAATGCTTTTGATCAGCAAACAGGTTGTACTAGGCGAAGCACCATAGGGAGATGTGGTATCATCGTCTGGCAAAAATACCCCATGGGTTTCGTTTCTACGGTGTAATTGCTGAAAACGTTGTTGTTGCGTTTGTTGTCGTTGGATGCTCTCTGATTGATTAATCGCTTTCTCACGAATGTTTTCGGCAAAACTCGCCAACGAAAAAAGGCACAAAATAGCCGCAAAAACAAAAATGAAAAAAAATCTATGCATTCATTGTGTCCTCAAAATGAGCAACAAAATGAACCATATCATCAGCGTCACAGAAAAAATCGCCAACCGCGTAATAATTTTTTGATGAGAATAATACTTCTAAAATCTAAGAGAAAAGCATAGACTGTACTGCATATACCTGCTTTATGAGTTGTGCAAACCATATCATTTCCCCCGCTTTTGAAGATTTTACAATGACACTGTTAAATGACAATCATACACTCTATATGCTTCTTAATTTTAAGGTGTTGCATGTAATATAATCTTGAGCTTCAAGTAAAGACTGTTATTCATAGAATAGACCAAATTTATTGGAACTGTTACATATTAGAGACAACAAGAAGACTACCACTTATTATCGCTTGATAAGAAAAATAGTATGACAATAGCTTATTTACTAAAATAAGAAAATGCGTAATGCCATAACTTAGCGCATTTTAAAGCTGCTTATCCCAATGAAAAAACACTAAAGATGATCTGTTTTATTATGTTTACGGTCTTTTGCATTCAGAAGATTATCGCACTCGTTATGTCAATAACCTCTCTAAAGAATTGCCGCGTATCCCGTGTGTAAAGAATGCTGATGATTTTGGAAGTTTGTAACAGCAGGGCGTAAATTGGGTCATTTGCACGTAAACTATGAAACTGTAGAACCTTATCCTGAGACCTTTAAAAAGGGTAATCCAAAATTAACTGACATCTCTAATCCCGAAAAGTTTTATTATGTGACTGAAATGAAATTCGCAAAAATTAAGGATAGTAAGGAAAAGAATAAATCAACAGTTACTTATAATAGCAATATCATCATGACAGATCTCCCTAAGTAAGCTTATGAGTATATCGTCAATGGCAAGCCTGCTCTTGAATGGTTTATGGGGCGTCAATGTGTAAAAACAGATAAAAAGAGTGGTATTGTGAATGATGCCAATCACTATGCTGTTGAAACCATTGGCAACCCTGCCTACCCTCTAGAGTTATTTCAGCGGGTTATTACAGTAAGTTTAGAAACAATGAAAATCGTTAAGAACCTACCAAAACTAGAAATTAGAGAAACTGAATAGACTTGGCTTGCTAAACTCACAAGGGGTATAGAGTCTTATAACCATAATCTATACCTCTCTTGTTAAGTTGATTAGATACAATCTTTAAAAAGAGTGCTTATATGCGTTATTCTAAAAAGAAATCATTTGCACTTTTAGATACTCTTATTTGGATTGCCTTTAAAAGATTATACCGTAATCTAAAAGGATAGCTTTATGCTTTTCAAAAGCTTTGTTTAAAGAGAGTTATGTATATTCATTTTCTTATATTACTTATAGGTTTTGTCTGTTTTTAAAACCCCCAAAACACCTACAAAACCCTCTTAAATATATATTAAAGATTGTATTTATGTGTTGTATTTAATATAGGTTGTTTCTTTAAAACATTAACATATTGAAATATAATAACTTTTATTTTTTATTGAAAAAAATATATAAAAGGGGCGTAAAAAGCACCTCCAAAACTCACAACCATAATGATCTTGATAGCATTTATTATGATTATAATCCCTTTCTTTTGAAAGGCTTTAAAAGATCACATACTCTCATAAGACATGTTTTAATCATTCACTAAATGATCACTTTTGTCGATTCAATGTACTGACACAAACTGACAAATATATATTTACAGTTGTATTTATTTGTTATGGCAGTTTTAATAAGTTGTATTTTGAAAAATTCATAAAACTTAACTTATTGAAATATAATGATTTTAATTTTTTCTCATTTAAAAAAAATGATATAGGTTCTAAAAAGAACTGACAAGACTGACAAAAGTTTATTAAAAGGGATTTTGCTCATCTCTATAATTATCATTCTCTCTTTAGATGTTTTCATAAGTGTTTTCATAACAGACAATAAATCGCAATTATCCTATTTATCATTTCTCTTATGAACATGAAAAATGATGCCATGGCTATAAAGAACATAACAACTATAGAGAAAGCAAAAATGCAAATGAAAGCATTTGTTATAAAGACAGTCCCTATAAAGGCATATTCGATATAATATCAAAAAACAAAATAAAGTCAATAGTTTGTTTGCAATTATTTTATATGAATCCATTCAAGAATCCATCTTTTTATGTATGATTCATTTGACCGTTTTTTATATAAGATTGCCATGTATGAATAGACCATAAAAAGCAAATCATAAAGAAGTTTAAGAAGAAAAAACAACTTCAAAATGTCCTTCAAGCGTTTTAACTTCTTTCGGATTAACAATAATCTTTATATCGTTTCCCAATTTTGCCAAACACTCAAGCATTTTCATTTCACTAATTCCTCGAAATTCTCCACTTAAGAGTTTAGACAGTTTTGGTTGAGTCATTTTCAAAAGTTGACTAGCCTGTTTTTGTGTTAAGTTCTTTTCTTTCAGAATTTGACTAATCTTATGAGCAAGTTGCGCTTTGATAAGCATCTCTCTGGAATCTGAAAAGCCAAGATCCGCATAAACATTGGAACTACCGTGAAAAACATTGATCATTTTAATTCCCTTCTAATTGTTCTGCTAACTTGAGACGTTCTTTAATCAGATTAATGTCTGGTTTTGGTGTTGCAATGCCACGGGTCGATTTTTTCTGAAAACAATGCAACACATAAAGAGATTTTTTATATTGTATCGTATAAACAGCGCGATAAGTTCCTTGAATATCGCGTTCAATAATTTCTAGAACATTGGCAGATCCAACCCCCTTGAGAACCTTAACATTTTCTCCTCTATCTCCTATCTGAGCAAGATAAAGAGCATAACCAATCCTTTGTTGAATAAGATCAGGAAGACTTTTTATATCTTTGAGTGAAGAACCAAGCCATATGATACGTTTTATTTTACTCATGATTATTAATATATCCATATGGGTATATTTTCAAGTGGTTATTCTAATTTTGTGATTTTTTAATAACTATTATTAATAAAATTGACTTGATAAAAATGGTAACAAAAAACCATAATTGTTTATTTATCTTATGAAAAGCTGCTTTTGAAACCTAACGCTCGTAAATGTAAAAAGAACGTTTT
>NZ_JBHILR010000017.1:0-14369 GCF_042193415.1 Bartonella sp. TT121SHDZB
GCCGCCCATTTATCCATATAGACACGGCGCTGTTCTAAATAGTCAGTCCGACGATAGGCACGCTCTACTTGTCCTCCTACTGTATGACTTAGAATAGTTTCAGCAACCTCATAGGGAGCATCGGTTGTTTCAGCAAGCCAATTGCGTAAACTAGAGCGAAATCCATGGGGGCAGGATTCAAGTCCAATTTTTTTCATATATTTTGACATAACCATAGGTGAAATAGGAGCCCGACTAGAAAAAGAAAAGATGAAATTACTTTTAGAGATACAACGGGCTTGTTCTATCACTTTCATTGCCTCTGATGATAAGGGGACGCGAAATTCTGTTGTCGCATCGCGCTTTCCTTTCATATTTTCAGCAGGAATGGTCCAGATATCCCCATCAACTTGATCTTTATGAATATGACGTAAAGGGTTAGAGCGAACCCCTGTAAGGATAAGCAAACGCAAAGCCAGTTGTGTGGGGTTTGTTGTTTGGCAAAGTATTTTATAAAAAGCGGGAACATCTTTCCAATCCATTGCTGGTAAATTTTTGACTTTATGGCGTTGTTTTCCTAAGAGAGCTTGTGCTTTTGTTACTGCTTGTAAATCAACATCTAATCCCAAAGCAGCCGCATGTTTGAGACAAAGATTGAGACGAATAAGAGCTCTACGAGCTGTTCCAGCTTTTGTATGCCAAATAGGAGCAAGAACATTGCGTATCTCTGTTTGCGTAATCTCTGAAACGGGTAAACAGCCTAATTTGGGCAGAATATGAAGGCGTAATGGTAAAAACCAATTCCCATCTTTTCCATCCCCTTTTAACTCAGATTTTCGACTTTCAAAAGTATCTAAAGCAATATCTTTTAAGTAATGGAGATTGCTTATTGCCTCACGCTTTTGTTTATCGCGTTCTTTAATGGGGTCACGACCCTCATGTAAAACAGCACGCCATTGATTTGCTAATTCACGGGCTTTTTTTAAAGAAACATTTTGCAACGCACCCAAGCCCATTTCACGGCGCCGACCATGAATGGTATAGCGATAAATCCATTGAGCACCTCCATCTTTACGCTTATGAAGTAACAAGCCGGCACCATCATTATATTTGCCAGCTCCCAATGTTGCGACAGCCCTTGCATTAAGACGGTTCATAAGAGCCATTTTTAGTCCTTTCTTATACAGTTTTTATCCATACACTCATCCCACTTGTTATGTGCAAATGAGTGGTTTTGATTGATTCAACATAAACAGATTTGAAATGAGAGAATCCTACGTTATTCGGGACTCTCATTCAACATACAAAACAGTAAATTATCATTATAAATCAATATCTTGAACAAGTGATGCATATCCTCAACAGTCAATCCAAGGGTGGGATTATGGCAGAGCGGGGCGCATTTGAAGATGAGAGAGAAGCCGTAAAGAGTTGGAGCAGGGTAGATAGTATTACGGTTTTAAAAAATGGTGCTTTGGCTGGTGGTAAGATACAACCCAAACCCGTAGCCCAATTTCCAGCAGGCTTTTTCCAACTGTTTAATGAAGCCAAGGAAGCGATTAATCAAGTTACGGGATTATCGCCAGAATTTATCGGGACGAGAGAAGTTTCACAAGCAGGGATTTTAGAGGCACAACGGCGTCAATCTAGTCTTAACCTGCTTGCTTGTCTGTTTGATGGCTTGCGTTTGTATCGCAAGCGGCAAGGTAAGATTATTTTGCACTTGATACAGAATTATTTGTCTGATGGTCGCTTGGTACGGATATCGGGTGAGGAGAACGCGCAATATATTCCCTTAACACGTGAAGCGGTGATGAGTGTAGATTATGACATTGTGGTGGATGATGCTCCAACCAGCCCGAATGAGAAAGAGCGCACCTTCGGTATCATCACACAACTGCTTCCATTGCTTCAAAATGCGATTACGCCGGATATTATGCTTGATCTACTTCGTTATTCTCCATTGCCTGCGTCATTACTCAATCGTGTCAGTGAGAAGTTCCAACAGCAACAAATGGCACAACAACAGCAGATGGACCCCGAGCAGGAAATGAAGTTGCAGGAAAAGCAGCAAGATATTGCGGCTAAAAGTCAGATGCAACAGATGGATTTACAAGGCAAGCAGATTGAATTGGTTATGCGTCAAAAGAGAGCAGAATTGGAAGCGGAATTGATGCAACAGAAGCATGAGCTTGAACGGGAGCGTATTCTTAATGAACGAGCGCAAAATCAAATCATGCGTGAAAGAGCGGCAACATACAGAGGAAGAAGCATTTGAGAGAGGTTAGAGAATGAATGCAGAAATGAACGAAGCTATGAATGAAGATTATAAGGTTGCAGCACCGTTTTTTGATGATGATAATCATTTTGATGTTGATCATGAAGTTGAGACAGTTGAAAGTAACGATGCCACCCCTACAGAGCTGGTTGCAGAGCCCGTTGAAAAGCCTTCAGAAATCGTTCCTATAGATCGGCAACGTGCAGAACAACAAGCCAACCAAGCTCGTGAAGCACTTGTCAAGTATTATGAACCCCAATCCCAGACGCCAATGGTTGAAGGTGAAAATGCACCCCCAGACCCTGCACAAGACATTATTGGCTATATGAGTTGGATGGGCAAAAAGCTACAAGAGCAAGATGCGTATATTCGAGCACAACAGGATGTTCAAAGGCAAGTTATTGAATCCCATGAATTTAATGGACATTTGAACCAGTTTTTAGAAAGTTCTGTTACATCAATTAAAGATAAATACAGTGATTTTGATGCTGCAGCGGATTTTCTTTATGAGACGCGTGCGAAGCAATTAAGTGCTTGGTCTTCTGTTTATCCGGATTATGCACAAAGGAGCACGATAGATGCGATTATAGGGGATGAATTGCGTACGATTGTGTCCACTTGCGCCCAAAAAGGGGTCAATCCGGCAGAAGAGCTTTATAGGATAGCGCAAAATCTTGGTTATCAGAACCAAGGGGTTCAAGGGAGTAATCAAGTAGCAGCGCTTCAAAGTCGGCAGAATTCTGCGAGAACCTTAACAGCATCTGGAGGAGGAGGCAGCACGGGACCAATCACGTTAAAAACCATTAGTGATATGTCCGATAAAGAGTTTCAAGTGTGGTATAGCAATCCAAAGAACCAAACGCTTATACGCAAATTGAGTGGTGCGGATGATGAAGATTAGGTGAAAGACTCTTAGAGAATAAGCCGCTTTTGGTGCGGGTTTTCCTCCGGCTTTAAAGCCGGTTTTTTTACAGCAAAGAAAGGTAAAATCAATGGCAACAACCAATATAGGGATTAATGATCCCCATACGTTAAAAACATGGGCGAGAATGCTTGATGCTGAAGTGTCCAAAGCAACTCCGATTTCTCCTCTGATGGGTAAGGGTTCCAACAGCATTATTCAGGTGAAAACGGAAACACAGAAAGGCAAAGGTGATTGTGTCACGTTTAGTCTGCGTGCGCAATTATCAGGACGGGGTGTAAGTGAAGGCGAAACTCTTGAAGGGAACGAAGAAGCCCTCCAATTCCTTCATGATAAACTGTATATCAATGAACTCTATCATGGAACAAGAATCCCTAATGAAGGCACAATTGATAGCCAGCGTACACTGTTTAATTTGCGCGAAGAAGCCAAAAACAGTTTATCGGATTGGTATGCGGACCGTTTGAGTTTAATGTTTTTCATTCACGCTTGCGGTTATACAGCCAACAGACTCCATTTTGAGGGCGATCTGATTGATCTTGATCCACTTTTTTGGGGCTTTAATGCGCCGTTAGCTCCAAGTAGTAAGCGCATTGTACGCCCAGAAGCAAAAACCAAGGATGAAGAGCTTACAGAAAAAGCCAAACACAGCTTTAATCTTAAATTGATAGATGAGGCGGTTCAGAGTGCTAAGCTTGCCAATCCTAAAATTAGACCGGTTCGTGTGAATGGGGAGAGTGTCTATGTGTTGTATTTGCACCCCATTCAAGTAACGCAATTGCGCACCAATACAGAAGCTGGTCAATGGCTTGATATACAGAAGGCAGCTTATACCGGTTCGCGTTCCAAAAACCCAATCTTTGATGGTTCTCTAGGCATGTACAACGGTGTGATTTTACGGGAATCAGAGCATGTCACCAATGGTGTTAAATCCACGGATAGTACACGTGTAGCAGGGGTTCGTCGTGCTGTTTTGCTTGGTGCACAAAGTGTCGTTATGGCATTCGGTAAAAGTTATGGTGATACCCGTTATAAAATCGAAGAAGAAACCTTCGACTACAAACGAGAATACGGTTTTGGAGTGCACACGATTATAGGCATGAAGAAAACGCGTTTCCAAATGCCCGGCAGAGCGCAAGGAGCCCAAGATTTTGGAACGATAGTTATCCCCACCTACAGCGGTGAAGTTGAGTGATGAGGAAAGGAAATAGGATATGGTAGATGGCGTAACAGGACACTTACACGGCAGAGATCTTCATACACATCATGTCAGTTTTTTGCGTTTGAATATCTCGCATAAAGATAAGCATTTGACGCGCAAAATCGGGACTTTACCGCGTGGTGCGATGATCCTTTCGATTAAAGCGTTTGTAAAGACAGCTTTTTCGGAAGCAAAATTAAAGATAGGCAGCACCTACGGTGGTAATGAATTTAGCGAAAAGGATATCAAAGCCCAAGGGACGCAAGATTTTACATCAAACAACCAAAAAGAGTTTATACCAGAAGATCAAGAACTTACCCTTTATGCCACACGGGATAAAACAACCGCGGCTGGTGAGTGTGTTGTGGTGGTGCAATTTGTAACCAATCGTTGAGAGATGTAGGGGAAGACTTATTTCCCTCACGATTTATGGAATAGACTGTACAGAGAGTTGCAAATTAAGGGCAGATAAGACAGCGACTAAGGTAGAAAGTTTAGGGTCACCTGTTTTGCTTAAAGAGCGGTATAATCCACTGCGTTCGCGATTGGTTTCTTTTGCTAAGGCACGCATATTTTGTGCTCTAGCAACAATACCAAGGGCATCCGCTATGTGAGCAGCATCACCTGTTTTGAAGGCTTCGTTGAGAAACATTTGTTGTTCCTCAGCGGTTTCAAGGTATTCTTCTGGTTTAAATGGGGTTATTTTCATCACTGTACTCCTCTTTTAACTTTAACGCTTGTTCAATATCTTTTTTCTGCGTTGATTTATCTCCACCGCATAACAAAAGGATAAAATCAGAACCTTTTTGGGTAAAGTAAATTCTGTAACCAGCCCCATAGTGGATACGTAATTCACCTATGCCATTAAAGAATTTAACATCACCTAAAAGACCTTGTTTTAAGCGTACAACACGTTGAAGAATAATAGTCTTAACACTTTTGTCTTTGAGTTTCTTAAGCCAAGTATCAAATTCTATGGTTTTATGAATGAAAGCCATTTGTGTACTGTAATACACATAGTGTGTAATGTCAAGTTAGTTTCAATTTTTGTATTTCACTAAAGGGTATTCTGATGACGCGTCATTTTATTCGGGTAAGGACAGGTGGACCAGTACCGACTAGTCAAAATGTTTATCGTCATAGGAGAACGCTTTCGCACCTGGTGTCTGTTATCCAAGATGAGATTGATGACATCACTGATGAGTATGTAGCACAAATCCAAGAAAGTATTTTTGCCGCTATTCGTTTTTGTGAACGGGAGACCTTTTACTTTAACGAAAGCCGTGATGTGGTGTTTGAGACACGGGCGGGACAAGGTGTTTATGATGCAAGCACTACCCGCCCTATTGAAACAGCTGTTAAAATCAAAAACGTTTATCTAAGCTCTGATCAACATCATAAGTTTGCCTTGGAGTGTAAGGACCATGTTTCTTTAGAGCCTTTGTTATCATCAGAGCAGCAAGGAACGCCGGTTTGTTACAGTTATTTTGATAGGAAATTACATCTTTATCCCACGCCGGATAAAGTCTATCAGATTCAACTCATTCTCTCTCCATTGCGTTTATCAGAGATAGATAGTGTCGATGAGGAGCACCCATGGTTTGTGCACGCGTTTGATTTGATTAAGGCGCGTGCAAAATACGAACTTTACAAGAATATCTTGAAAGACCCCGATTGTGCAACGGCAGCTTACAATGACTTTAACGAGCAATTGCATGAATTGCGTGCAGAGACGTCCAAACGTCATAACGTCACTCGAATAATTCCGACGGATTTCTAAAATGGTTTATTTTCCAATCGCTGATTACAGACCAGATGTTGCGATCGTCAACGGTAGCTTTACGGATACACTTGTGAATGTTTTACCGGCAGATGGCAGTTATATACCCATGCCTAGTGCAATGGTTGTGTCTCATCCTTTAGAAGAAAAGCCCTTGGGTTCAATCGCCTTTAGAAGTGGCAATGGTGTTAAGATAATCGTAGGAGGCAAGCAAAAGCTTTACAGTTATGATAGTCAAACCAAGGGTTGGAAAGACATCAGCCAAAGTGGTGTGACGTATCATGCAAATGAAGAGAATAAATGGTCGTTCGCTTTGTTTGGTCAAAGAATTATTGCAGTGAATAAAAATGATAAACCGCAAGTCTTTAATACCCATAGCTCTGAGCGGTTTGAAGATTTAGGAGGCAATCCCCCGAAAGCAGGATTGGTGAAGGTTTGGGGTGATTTTGTTTGTTTGATGCAATTGACAGAT
The DNA here is from genome assembly GCF_042193415.1 of Bartonella sp. TT121SHDZB. Classification (NCBI taxonomy): domain Bacteria; kingdom Pseudomonadati; phylum Pseudomonadota; class Alphaproteobacteria; order Hyphomicrobiales; family Bartonellaceae; genus Bartonella; species Bartonella sp. TT121SHDZB. Next base: position 6,633 of record NZ_JBHILR010000017.1, read on the forward strand.
CATCCCAATCGCATCCATTGGTCGGGTTTGAATGATGCAACTCATTGGACGGTAGGTGATAAAGATTGTTATTATCATAATTTTAATGATGGAGAATATGTTCAAGGGGCAACGGAATCGAGCAATCCCCTCGTTTTTTTGCGTTCTGCTATTTATGCTGGTTGTTTTACGCTAGGCTCTAAAGTCCCCTTTATTTTTCAAAAGCTTCAAGACAAGCGTGGATCCCGCAGTGCAGCCTCTATAGCGTGTCGTGGGAGTGATGCTTTTTTTGCTGGTGATGGTGGCTTTTATCAGATCAGTGCTGATGGTCAACTTTTGCCGATAGGCTTTGAGAAGGTTGATAGAACGGTTTTTAAAACCTTTGATAAGTTTGCTCTTGATGAGATGCAAGGGGTTATAGACCCCGTTGATAACCGGATTTACTGGTCCTTAAAAAGAGGCAATAACGAGCAAACGACCTTTGTCTATGATTGGGGCTTGCAGAAATGGTCGACGCTACAGGGAAAACCTTTCATGTTGTTTCCAGTATTTACGACAGGTTATACTTTAGAACAGTTAGATGAGATTTCGATCAATCTTGAGGCATTGCCCGCTTCTTTAGACAGCCCCCGTTGGCAAAGTGGCGCTCCAATGCTTGGTGCTTTTGATGATGCAAATAGACTTGTTATGTTTACGGGAGCACCGATGGAGGCAACGGTTGTTTCGCAAGAAATGGGAGCACCAGATGGAAGTTTTAACTTTATCACGAAAATGTTTGCAGAGGTGGATACGACGCAAGGACTTTTAAGCATAGGGGAACGTCGGCTTCGTAATGATCAGACGCCGATCACATGGCACAAGGAGAGGGTGTGTTCTTATCTTACAGGTGCTTATCATGGTCGTTCGCGCAATCGTTATCACCGCTTTAAATTGCGTATTCCTGAAGGCGTTCATTGGAACCATATCACAGGGTTTAATGTGGATTTACGTCCTTTAGGCAGAGGATAATGGCAAAAGTTTTTTTGACCACGTCTTGGGATATGGAGCGTATAGCGCCTTATCTGGAAGACATCATTGCGTCGTTTCGCGAGTATGTGGAACGTTTTAAACATGAAATCACGTTGCAAGAGCTCCTTGAAGCGATTTGCAGTGGCAAGAAACAGTTATGGCTTGTTTTGGATGATGACGAGCGCTTTTTAGCGGCAGTCACGACCCAGATACAGCAGACAGTTTTAGGAAAGAAGCGCGCTCTGATTTGTGAATGTAGTGGCAAGGGCGTTCTTGATCAAGTTGATAATTTGACATTTGTAGAGGATTGGGCGCGTGAGAATGGGGCTTCTGAAATGGAGATTTTGGGTCGTTTGGGATGGAAACGTGCACTGAACAAACAAGGTTATGGCATAACGATGCTTTATTATAGGAAGGAATTGTGACATGGGGAGCAAGACACCAACAACGACAGAACAAAAGCAGGTACAAACAAGCGCCCCTCCTGCATGGATGCAGAATGTCTTTAAGCGTGGGGGTGCAGATGCGTATAACATGTATGATACAGGGATGGGTGGTAATGTTTATGGTGGTCCTCGTGTAGCGCCGTTAAGTGATCAAACGCGCTATGGAATTGGTGGTCTTGGAAGTATTCCTCATCATTATCAAAATCGCTCTTTGATGAATACAATCTATAATCCAACGTCGGCAGCTATGAATCTTCGACATATGGCCTCTGGTGGTATGATGGGAGAAAATTCGTATTTCAAACAAGCACTTCAAGAAGCATTAGATGATTCAGACACTCAAATTAACCGATATTTCTCAGGGATTGGTCGTTATGCAACTCCTGATCATAGAGAGGAAATGCGGAAAGGAAGAGATTCTATATACGCTCGTGCTATGTTAGAGCAATATAATCGTGATGCGGACCGCATGATGCAAGCCAATGCCATGATAGACCAAGCCAATCAAAATCAATTGGGCGCCTCAAATAACTTCTTACAGGGTTATGGCAATGCCTATTCCAATGCCATACAGGGGGGAGGTGTGCTTGATAATTACAATCAGAGAGTTGTTGATGCCAATCGTGAACGTTGGCTGGAACAAGACAATAGCGGCTGGAATAGGTTGAATATGCTTATGAACGCCGGTCATGGCTTTGCAAGAAATTACGGCACGACGACGAATAATCATACAATCTCTAAGATAGAGGGCAATAATCCGTGGAAAAATGTAGGGGCTATAGGTTCTCTGGCACTTCAAGCAGCACCGATGGCTTTTGGTTACATGGCAGGTGGTCCAATGGGAGCAGCGTTAGCAGGAGGAGCATCCAAGTTTTTTTAGATTACATGAATAAGAAACAGAAACAATAGCTGTATAATCATTAAACGATAATTTTAAAAGGAGAGCGTGATGGTAGCGCCATTGATAGCGGCATATGCACCATATTTACCAGCATTAGGATATCAAGTATCGAGATACTGGCCGCATATAACGAGATTTGGTGGGCAAGCTGCAGCACAGGCAAATAACTTATTTAGAACCATATCTTCAGGAACGCAAAGATTAGGGCAATTAATGTACAGTCCTCCAGTTTCGCAATCTTTGATACAACAGGGTCCTTTGTTAGCTCCTTTTTTGGGCGCAGGTGTTGAATCTTTTATGATGAATTCACCAAAACCACCATCCCCACCACCATCACAAGAATCGCCTATTCCTACCCTACCACCATCTCCATCACAAGAATTGCCTATTCCTTCTCCGTATCCTGCCCCAGAAACATTCACTAATAAGAAATCCCCAGAAGATCTTAACCCTAAAGTTAATGTCCCCCAAGCACAGCCATTAGCGCCTGCTTCTCAAACACCTCTTCGTGAACCGACAGATGTAGAGAAATTTTTACAGTCCAATACTTATAAGTTTTTTCAATCAGATGTGTATCAGAAGCTCAAAGATCTTTTTGCAGGTATGGCGGCAGCACCCACAGATGGTTCTGGATGGGATGCGCTTGCAAGTGGTGTGAAGCATCTTAATGAAGGAGATAAACAAAGAGGGCAGGTTAATCAAACTGTCGAGTATCTAAAGTCCAAAGGCTACAGTGATGAAGAAGCTGCTGTCATGGCACGGAATCCTCAAATGCTTAGCGCATTGCTAACAGGTGGTGATACTCCTAAGTTAAGTCAGGGGTTTCAATGGTATACCAATCCAGAGACTGGTGAACGCGAAATGAGACCGGTAAAGGGGTCTCCACAAGAACTTGAGTATAATCAAAAACTACAAGCCCAGAAAGAGTGGGAGGGTAAAAAGCAAAAAAATATTATTGCCACAAAACATCAGATGAACGCTGGGATAGATGCTATTCGTGATTCGATTGCACTCATTCGCAAACATAAGATTAACGGGTTTAAGGCGTGGGCTACGCGTGGAATTGGAGGAACTCCTGCGAATGAATTAGAAAATTTATTTGATACGATTAAGGGTGGTGCTTTAAAGGCGGTATTTGAGAGCTTAAAATCGATGGATCCTAGAGGAAGTCTTAGTGTTGGTCCTATATCAGATTACGAAAGTCGGACGATGGTCGCAACCTTTGGTTCTTTAGATTCTGCGCGTAATACAAAAGGGCTACTGAAAACTTTAGAAAATCTTGAAATAACATTTAATGCTTTAAATAAGCTTCAGAAAACTGATTTGAATGATTGGATAACGGGGAAGATAACCCCTCAAGAAATCTCTGATAAATATAATACTCAGAAAAAAGGCGTTATGGAGTTTGTGAAGGTATCCAGTCCCAAAGAGAGCGCTAAATTTGAGATAGGAACAAAAATTCAAGATGCAGATGGTAATATTAGAATAAAGAGATACTAAAATGCTTAATCATAAGAATGATAACGTTGGAAAACGTCAGGTTTGGAATGATGATCAGTATCCTATTATTGGACATATAACAGATTATAATAAACGCTCTTCAAATAGTCAGATTTGGAATGATGATCAATATCCTATTATTGGACACATATCAGACTATAACAACCATTCTTATGAGGAAGAAGCAGAACATCCCGAAATAAGTGAAAGTGAAGCCTTTTGGAATTCTTTAAAGCATGGTTTGAGTTTTAATTTAGATGATGAGATTGCGGGGATTACAGCGGCAGGACGTGATTCTGATGATGAGTTGGCAATAAGTGCTTTTTTGAAGGGGCTTTACAACTATTGGACTGGAGATAAGAAAACCATAGAAAAATATGAGAAAGAAGCCAATAGACTACGTGATTATTATCGTAGGATGAGTGATCAACATTATTGGACTTCTTTTGCTGGAAATGCTTTAGGGTCGGCAATCCCTTCACTTGCGACTTTAGGGGGAGGACTGTTAGCCTCAGGAGCACGCTTTGTAGCGCCTACACTTGCGAGGAATGTGGCGGGGTCAAAATTAGGTCAAGCCTTTTTGAAAGCAGGTCAGTTACTCCCAAGTCGATTTGCAAGTCCATTTTTAGGCATCACGAACAAAACAACATTGCCGCATTTGCTTAAAGTAGGGGCGGCATCTGGTGCATTACATGGAGCGGGAGAAGGTGAAGGATTTGGTAATACACTTACAAGTACGTTATCTGGTGCAGGTTTAGGAGCGGGTGGGGCATTGGCTGGAAGTGCTTTAGCTCATTTAGCTGGTTATCCTGTAAGCGGAATACGAAGACTTTTTTCTCCTTCTCATACGAAAGAAGGTGTTTCAAAAGATACGTTAAGAGCAATCAGTAAACATTTAGGCAATGAAGCTTCTGAAGATCTAGGAAAATCTTTTAAGAATGCGGTCTCTACCGATTATGTAGCTGATCATAGTCCTTTTTTACAGGATCTTGTTTTTGATATCGCGAAAAGAAATCAAGGAGCTTATCTTGATTTGACTAAAAGAGCTGGGCAGAGAGCGCTGGGAGGAGGGGAGCGTATTCATCAAGCCGCTGATGAACACTTTGTTCCTCGTCAAAATGTCACAGGTTTAAAAGATGATCTTATCGCGAGTAGAGAAGCAGAATCACATACTCTTTACGAAATAGCCAAGAAAACGCCGATAGGAGAAAAATATTATGGTGCTCTTAATGAATTAATGAAGCGTCCATACTTCAAACAGGCTTATAAAGGAGGGCTACAGGAATTCACGAGTGGTGGCAAAGAAGTCAGTTCGTTTTCTTCTGGAAAATTTAATCTCCTTAAAGAAAAACCCAACATGGGAGTTCTCCATGAAACGAAGGTGAAACTTGGTCTTATGAGAGATGAAGCCGAGAAGATAGAAGATAATAGTAAAGTTCATACCTTAGTTGGCATTCAGAAAAAGTTATTAGAGCTTATGGATGATATATCGCCTAAATATAAGAAGGCACGATCATTGTATCACCAATATAGTTCACGTTTAGATGCCATGAATGAAGGTTCCAAAATCCTTAGCAAGTCGGTTAATAAGGATGAGTTCAGTAAAATCTTTGATGAATTACCAAAGGCACAACAAGAATACTTTAAAAAGGGCTCAAGGGCAGAACTTTTACAAGGCATGGGTCAAACAAAAGACGAAGTGTCCACGGCAAAGGAGATTTTTGGTACGAATGATCTGTATAAACGATTTGCAAAGATTTATGGAGCCGATAAAGCTTCTGCGGTCAAGAAGGTTGTCGAAAAAGAAGCCGATTATGCAGATTTTTATAATAGAATACCAGGTCGTGTAGCGGATGAAAAGATATCTTTTAGGCATAACGTCAATATGCCAACGGGTAAACATGATGCAGCTGTACAATTAGCAAAAGCTGCTGGGAAGGCAGCTTGGATTCCTTTCAAAGAGGCGGCGTTTAGAGAGCGTCAACGGATTGAAAAGGATGTTGTCAAATTGTTAACAGGGGGGGCACAGATTAAGAATGATCAAATTGTAGCTCTCATTCAACGCATGGTAAACGCGCATCATAAGGGATATGCGACAAAAGAATGGTTCAAAAAGCTTTCTGCTGCTTTGTTTGGAGGTGGGGGAAAAGCTTCAACGGAGGAGTTGAATTTATTGAGTGCATTTGAGTAAGGGGGGAGATTAGGCTATGACCCGTTCTAGTCCTTCTGTTAATCAAGCGATCCGTCAAGCAGCAGTGCGTTATGGTTTGCCAGAGAGTTATTTGTACCGTGTTGCGCAAGTGGAAAGTGGAGGCAATCCCAATGCAAGGAATCCACGTTCTTCGGCTGGTGGGTTGTATCAATTTATAGACAGCACCGCCAAACAATATGGTTTGCAGGATAGGTTTGACCCCATGCAAGCAGCTGATGCCATGGGGCGCTTGACGCTTGATAATCGCAATCATTTAAGCCGCCTTTTGGGAAGAGCGCCTAGTGAAGCGGAATTGTATTTAGCCCATCAACAAGGCAACGTATTGATTTATAATGATAATCTAGCGTTATTCATATTGAATGAGAGTCCCGAATAACGTAAGATTCTCTCATTTCAAATCTCTCTATGTTGAATCAATCAAAATCACTTGCTTGCACACCACAAGCGGGGCTGGCGTGTGGGTAAAAACTATAGAAGAAAGGAGTAAAAATGGTTCTTATGAATCGGCTTAATGCAAGATCTGTCGCAACATTGGGGGCTGGCAAATATAATGATGGTGCTGGCTTGCTTCTTCACAAACGTAAAGATGGAGGTGCTCAATGGCTTTATCGTTATACCATTCATGGGCGCCGTCGTGAAATGGGATTGGGTGCCTTAAGACATGTCTCTTTAAAACAAGCCCGTGAATTAGCAAATCAATGGCGTTCTGTTTTACGTGAAGGGCGTGACCCTATTCAAGAACGCAATAAACAAAAGCGTGAGGCAATAAGCAATCTCCATTACTTAAAAGACATTGCTTTAGAGGCTTTTGAAAGCCGGAAAGCTGAATTAAAGAATGATGGGAAAGATGGGCGTTGGTTTGCTCCTTTACAACTTCATATTCTCCCTAAATTGGGCTGTCTGCCGGTTTCAGAGATTACACAAACAGAGATACGCAATACACTTGCTCCCATTTGGCATACAAAAGCTGATACAGCTCGTAAATCACTGAATCGTCTCAATATTTGTCTCAAACATGCGGCTGCCTTGGGATTAGATGTCGATTTACAAGCAACAACAAAAGCACGCGCTCTCTTAGGTAAACAACGCCATAAAAAACAAAACTTTCCAGCCATGGATTGGAGAGAGGTTCCGGCTTTTTATAAAACACTTTGTGAAGCAGCAACCCTAACACAATTGGCTTTGCGTTTGCTTATCCTTACAGGAGTTCGTACACGTCCTTTACGTTATATTCATAAAGATCAAGTTGATGGGGATATATGGACAATTCCTGCTGAGAATATGAAAGGTCGACGTGATGCTACAACAGAATTTCGTGTACCCTTATCATCAGAGGCATTAGAAATCTTAAAACAAGCGCGTCTGCTTTCTCGCTATGATTTCTTTTTTTCTGCTAGAGGTCGGGGGGCTCTTGCTGATAGTTGTATGTCACAATATATGAGAGACAATAAACTTGAAGCTTGCCCCCATGGATTTCGTTCTAGTTTACGTGATTGGCTCGCTGAGACAACCGATGCTCCCTATGAAGTCGCTGAAACTATCCTAGGGCATGTGGTAGGCGGTAAAGTAGAGCGTGCTTATCGTCGTACAGACTATCTAGAACAGCGCCGTGTTTATATGGATAAATGGGCGGCTTATGTCACGGGTCAATCTTAAGATATGGGGTGCATAACCCCATGATCTGTGGATAA
>NZ_JBHILR010000018.1:0-11366 GCF_042193415.1 Bartonella sp. TT121SHDZB
CGCTGTTCTAAATAGTCAGTCCGACGATAGGCACGCTCTACTTGTCCTCCTACTGTATGACTTAGAATAGTTTCAGCGACTTCATAGGGGGCATCGGTTGTCTCAGCAAGCCAATTGCGTAAACTAGAGCGAAAGCCATGGGGACGTGCTTCAAGTCCAATCTGTTGCATATATTTTGCCATACAATTCTCACCAAGAGAACCGCGACCTGTTGCAGAAAAGAAGAAATCATTGCGAGAGAGCAGGCGCGCTTGTTTTAAAATGTCTAATGCCTCTGATGATAAGGGGACGCGAAACTCTTTTGTAGCATCCCGTCTTCCTTTCATATTTTCAGCAGGGATAGTCCAGATATCCCCATCAACTTGATCTTTATGGATATGACATAAAGGAAAAGTACGAACGCCTGTCAGAATAAGCAAACGCAAAGCCAGTTGTGTTAGGGTTGTTTTTTGGCAAAGTGTTTTATAAAAAGCAGGAACATCTTTCCAATCCATTGCTGGTATATTTTGCGTTTTATGGCGTTGTTTGCCTAGGAGCGCGCGTGCTTTTGTTGTTGCTTGTAAATCAACATTCAACCCTAATGCAGCCGCATGTTTGAGACAAAGATTAAGACGGTTTAGTGCTTTTTCTGCTGTAACAGCTTTTGTATGCCAGATAGGAGTAAGCGTATTGCGTATCTCTGTTTGCGTAATCTCAGAAACGGGCAGGCAACCTAATTTAGGGAGAATGTAAAGCCGCAAAGGTGCAAACCAATTCCCAGCCTTACCATCATCTTTTAATTCAGCTTTACGACTTTCAAAAGTATCCAAAGCGATATCTTTTAAGTAATGGAGATTGCTTATTGCTTCACGCTTTTGTTTCTCCCGCTCTTTAATGGGGTCACGCCCCTCATGCAAAACAGAACGCCATTGGTTTGCCAATTCACGGGCTTGTTTTAAAGAAACATGTCTTAATGCACCCAATCCCATTTCACGGCGCCGACCATGAATGGTATAGCGATAAATCCATTGAGCACCTCCATCTTTACGCTTATGAAGTAGCAAGCCGGCACCATCATTATATTTGCCAGCTCCCAATGTTGCGACAGCCCTTGCATTAAGACGGTTCATAAGAGCCATTTTAAGTCCTTTCTTATACAGTTTTTATCCATACACTCATCCCACTTGTTATGTGCAAATGAGTGGTTTTGATTGATTCAACATAAACAGATTTGAAATGAGAGAATCCTACGTTATTCGAGGGTCTAATTCAATATGAATAACGCTAGATTATCATTATAAATCAATACGTTGTATCTTTAAGGAGAAAATTAGTTCCTTTATATGAAGTGATCAATGATCGTTCAGGTGATGTGGTGAATTTTTTTCGGGTGTTGCAACGCCATTATTACCCTTTCATGGATCTGTTGGAGTTCCAGGTGAGTAGCCGTGAGACGTTTGAACGGCTACGCACCCAAGATCCCAAGACCCTGACAGATTTAGAGCGGGCATTGCGGTTTTTATATCTGCAGCGGTTGAGTTTTGGTGGCAAAGTGGCAAAACAGACGTTTGGAGTTGATCCACACCGTGGTGCACGGTTTAATAGTCTCAAACTTGAAGCCTCCTTAAAGCTTATTTACCATCGTTTAGCAGGTGTGACCATTGAACATTTAGATTGGTTTGAGTTTATTAGGCGCTATGATCGTCCCAACATCTTGTTTTACCTTGATCCGCCTTATTGGGGTGTTGAGGATTACTATGGCAAGGATTTGTTTAAGCGAGAGGATTATCAGAAGATGTCCACACTGCTTGCACAATTAAAGGGAAAGTTTCTTCTGTCACTCAATGATGTGCCGGAGATTCGCAAAAGCTTTAGCCCATTTAAGATAAAAGAGGTCACCATATCTTATACATGCAGTTCAAATAATCCAATTCCAGCTCAAGAGCTCATCATCTCAAATTGCGACTTTTAGCAAAGGAGAAAAAGCTGCCTTAAAGGGTCTTTAAATGATCTTTGAAAGGTCTTTGAAGACCCTTTGAAAACCCCTTTAATTTTTAAAAAAAGACGTGAATTTTAAAAATGAATTGCTGCAAAACCTGCTGTCAAATTCTGCAAAACCTGCTGACAAGCTACATACAAGACATATAGAATCAATAATTTATAGCACGACAAAAGTGCTGTGGCGGAGGGGGTAGGAATGCTATATTTATATAAAATCAATAGATTATATAGAAGTTCGGGAATTTTGATTCCGTTGATTCTTTTAACTTATTTTCTGCCTATCCCGAACCTTTTTAGAGCTTATTCTCGATCATTTAGTTCTAAATTTATCTTTTATTTTCTCTTCTTTCAGATATTAAGAAAGATGGCTGTGAGAGAAGGAATTGTGTTAGAGATCTGCTAAGGTTATTGTGTTTCAAAGGTTGCTTTTTAACACCTTTTGAACTATATTACCACCTTATTGTAAGGTAGGAGTATAGTCATGGCTACAACTGTTAAACTGTCTGATGATCTCATTAATGAGGCTAAGCGTTACGCGTCTGTTTATAGCCGCTCGGTTCCTAAGCAAATTGAATATTGGTCGCGTATGGGCAGAATAGCCGAAGAAAATCCAGATCTCTCCTTTCAATTTATTCAAGCAATCTTACTTGGACAACAAGAAAATGCAGATGGCGATGTAACAGCATTCGAATTTGGCTGAATCTATGCAAGTTTTACAAACCCATTCATTTAAAAAAACTGTCAAAAAACTGCATGCCAACCAAAAACAAGATCTAGACCAAGCTGTTCGCGTCATTATGAAAACGCCCACCATTGGTCAAGCCAAAACAGGTGATCTTTCTGGTGTTTTTGTCTATAAATTTAAAATGGCCAAGCAATTGACGCTGCTTGCTTACAGCTATGAAGATCACACGATTACTTTGACCTTGTTAGCACTTGGCTCTCATGAAAATTTTTACCGAGATCTTAAAGCATAATATATTTTACAACTTGATAGAGGCACACAGCATTAATTTTACTAAAGTTCTCCAGTGCTAAAGGTATTAAACCAAAATTTATAGACATGATCAAGCTATATTGGGCACCTAATTGCGGCATAATATTTTTAGCTAAACCGATTGGAGGACTTTGCAGCAAAGGAGTACTGCACTCATCTGCTATTACATACCTCTAACTTGAGTTAAAAACAAAGCTCTTCCGTACACCCCAACAAATGGCTTTGTCATGATAGAACTTTACTAGATTAGAGGTAAGTCAGTAGCATCTGTTATAAATTTAACGCTTCGCACTTTCCTCGGTAAATTCAAGCCGCAAAATACTAAATACAACTAAGTCCTATAGCTCAATGCGCACATAATCATGCAATAATTATCCAGTAATATTTGCACCAGCGCAATGCCCCAATGCGAAAAATATTTATCTGCCAAGCTATGGCTTCCATGAAGTACCAATACCAGACGCTCGAAACCAAGATGGTAGAAAGATTACTGCGCCGATAACCCTTGAACAATGGTGTAAAGCGAAAGGATCCATGGAAGTTTCCGTCCCTAACGACCAACGAACAGGACATTTTCGTTTTGAATTTTTGGGGTTAATTCCTAACAGTCTTTACACAATTATGGCACTACGGCAACATGATCTGAATCCCCATGCACCTACACGACCCGGCCCACTTGGTCTTCCCAATATACTACTGGCAGATGCTGATGGGCATGCCTTTTATCAAGCAATATTACCCAATCCGTTTCCATCTGTGAACGATCCCTCTGCTAATCGAATAGTAAATATCGTCTTGCTTTGGATGAGTTATCAAATGAATCGAGGCGGTGCGATCGGATGGTATGGCTTAGGAGGAGATGTCCACGCGCAGCTAAAGCTCAAAAAAACAGGTTTCTGGGAATTCACAACAGAGGATTAATATTACGAATAAATCATATCCATGCTTATAAAGAACAAACAACATTATAAAGTATTTAATTTTTTTTGAAGGGAGAAATTAATAATGAGCCTTGCGTATGCATTCTTCGATGTAGATGGCACCCTTATTCGGAGCAAGAGTATGCTCGCTTTCCACGATTTCTGGTATAAATCTTGGCTAGTTTTTTCAACCAACGCTCACCAAGAGGAATATGCAGATACTACTGCTATTTTACGTGCACACCATGATAACCAGAGTCCGCGCAGCGTAATAAACCGTCGCTTTTATGAATTTTTTGCCGGACGTGCTGTAGCAGAAGTAACAAGATGTGCAGAAACTTGGGCAAAGCGCGCGTTGATTAATCCTACTTTCTTAATCCAAGAAGTAGTAACAGAACTAAAATCCCATCATAGCCAAAAAATTGAGCCGGTCTTAGTATCCGGCTCTTTTATAGAAATTCTAGCCCCATTGCAGAACATCTAGGTGTACCTTACATCTTGTCCACAAAACTATTGCATGATGGGCAAAAATATAATGGCCGTTTCGTCCCTCCGCAAACGATCGGCGTTGGAAAAGCGCTTGCGATTCAGGATTTTATTGAAAAACATGGTGGTGACCTTAAGAACTGCTGGGCCTACGGTGATGATATTTCCGATGAGTATATGCTGAAGCTTGTAGGTCATCCTGTCGCTGTTATTGGCGATCCTTTGCTTGAGGCGTATGCTCACAAGCATGGTTGGCGCTGTTTAAATCTACCTAAAGAATCACAAACTCTAGCATTCTCCTCTAAAAAGGTATTTCCTTTTAATGAGACGTCTTTACATGAAATATCAGTTCTTTAGTTATTCAACCTAATCACAATAAACTTTAAGGCTATCTTATTATTTAAACCATTTAATAATACTCAATACATTAAACATAATACAGTAATACATAATGCATGGCTAAAAATAAACTAGCTGAATATTAATGATTACAACTTCAGGTATAGAAAATGCTAAACGAAATGATAAAAAACACGACCGGAATTTACTCACAACAACAGAAACGTATTTTAGTCACAGGAGGCGTTCGCGGCATCGGTAAAGCAATTGTTCTAAACTTATTGAAAAATGGTCATAAGGTAGCAAGTGCAGACATCATTGACATAGAACTACCAACCTCCATCGATACGGCAAGCTTATGTAAATTGATTGTTGATATCCGCGATAAAGAAGCCATTGACTCTTCTGTCCATAAGGTTATCTCAGAATTTGGTGGTCTTGATGTCTTAGTTAATGTAGCAGGCATTTGTTATAGTGGCGATCCAGAAACAATTGATGCTCAAGAATGTGCTGAAACATTTGATGTGAATATTAAAGGAATGTTCTATATAACAGCTGCTACTTTACCCTATCTAAAAAAGGAAATTCGCGCCGATATTATAAATATTTCATCCATATGGGGTGTAGAATACAATCCTTCTTTAATTTCATATTCTTCTTCTAAATTTGCTGTAGAGGGCTATACTGGTGGGTTGCGCTTATGGGGAATGCCACAAAATATTCGTGTTTGTTCAATCCAAGTTGATAAAGTTAATACGGATTTTCGTCGCAATTTTAAAGGATTCCCAGAGATACCTCCAGAGAATCTTGCCAAAATGCTTCACCCAGATGACATTGCTTCCGCGGTCAACTTTATTCTTTCCTCATCTAATACCGCACAAATTTCTTCTATACGTCTCGATGCTCCACTTTGGTATCAAGTATAAGGATCTATCCAATGAAAATCACGCCCAGAATAGCTCTTGTCTTAACCCTCGTAGGAACCTTTTTTTGGGGTTCCAATTTCCAAGCCACTAAGATAGCTTTAACGACTGTTTCTCCATGGACAGCTTCTTTTGAGCGGTTTCTCATTGCCGTAATCGCCATATTTTTAATTATGATTTTCAAAGAAGGCTTGCGGTGGCATGTTTTATCGCAAAATTTTATTTCTTATATTTTCCTAGGGATTATCGGTGTGGCAGGGTTTAATGGCGCTTTATTTGTTGGCTTGCAAACGTCAAATCCCATAACAGCCTCCCTCATCATGGCGACAACCCCTATTAGTGCTAATATTATTGAAGCTATCATGAATAAATCTTTCCCAACCTGTGAGAGGGTTATAGGGATGCTCATTAGCATGTTCGGGGTCTATTTAGTCATAACAAATGGGAGATTTTTGTCTAACCATGTTTCCTTTGCCAAAGGAGATATTATGATTCTTTTAGGTTCCATTGGTTGGGCGTTCTATACCGTGGGCACGCGGTCATTTGTCAAGAACGCAACCCCGCTTGAAACAACAAGCTGGACGATGCTCTCTGGCACCGTCGCCCTTGGCGTCCTAACCTTTTTATTCGAATCCCCTCTTCAAGAAACGATGTCTATGTCCGGCGCTAGTTTATTCGCACTCCTTTGGATAGGGGTTGCAGGATCAGTTTTAGCCTACCTATTTTGGAATATTGGAATAGCGATCCGAGGTCCGGGTAAGACGGCGATATTTTTCAATTTTGTACCTATTTCAGCTTTATTGGTGCAAATCCTGTTCGGCTTCATCCCTCAAATCATGCAAATCATAGGCGTTTTTGTTACGATTTTTGGAGTTCTAATCGGACAAGGCTATATATTCAGCTTACTAGGATCTAGAAAAGCCGTTCCCAATGCGCATAAAGAGTAATATACTTTTTAAGATGAATGGAAATTGGCGTGTTATTTTTCGCTTTATCAGAACAGATGTGGAGCTTGTTGATTATCAAGATTACCATTGATGAAAGGAATGAAAACAAATGACGCATAACCCCGCCCATTCTAGTGAAGTTCTAAAAGTAGCTTTTTTAGAAGAAATGGAGATAACAATACAAAAATTAGCGTACCGTCTTCATATAACAAAATACGTATTTATTGTCAAATAATATTTTATCTTTTTTTGATATTTTTTTGTATTTTTTAAATACGTTGTGTATTGATAATATCTTATGATTATGAATTTCTTCTTTTATATTTATATGCGTTTAAAGCTATATTATGGGCTTTATGAAACGATTGCGTTATATTTTGAATTCTATACATCTATAATATTTAAAAAGGCTCTCATAATGCGTATTTTTATCTTTATAACCTATCAGTTTTTTACTAAATGAATTTAAATTTTTTTGTGAATTTTGTTTATAATACATTTAAAATTTAATAGCCTCTTATAGGTGCTCTCTTTATAATCAATGCGTTCATTTACAGTTTAGTTATTTGAAGCTGCTGTTTTTACGCATTTTCTATAGCTGTTATATGCTTTATAGCCATGGCATCATTTTTCATTTTCATAAGAGAAACGATAAGTAGGATAATTGTAATTTATAGACTGTTATGAAAACATCTAAAGAGAGATTGATAATTATAGAGATCAGTAAAATCCCTTTTAATAGGCTTTTGTCAGTGATGTCAGTTTTGTCAGTTCTTTTTAGACCCTCTATTATTTTTTTTGAATGGTAAAAAATTAAAATCAATATATTTCAATATGTTAATATCTTTAAAACATAACTTATATCAAGAGTACAATCTTTAAAGATAGCCAATGATGTGAATTGATTAAAACTTGTCAGTTATGTGTCAGTAAATTGAACTGACAAAAGTGATCATTTTAATGAGTCATTAAAACGTGTCTTATGAAAAGCATATGAAATTAAAAACTGATTACGTTATCAAAATCCTTTTTATGAATTTTATCAGTTCTTTTGAATGATAACCTTATGATTTAGAGAATGATTACAACGTGCTTTATGAAAATCATGTGATCCTTTAAAGCCTTTCAAAAGATGGTTTATAACTCATAAGAAATGCTATCAAGATCATTAGGTTATGAGTTTTGGGGGTGCTTTTTATACGTATTATTTTATTTTTTAATTAAAAATAAAAATCATTATATTTCAATGTGTTAATGTTTTAAAGAAACAACCTATATTAAATGCAATCCATAAATACAATCTATAATATATATTTAAAGGGGTTTTGTAGGGGTTTTGGGGGTTTTAAGAACCTACAAAACCTATAAGTAATATAAGAAAATGAATATACATAACTCTTTTTAAACAAAGCTTTTGAAAAGGATAAAGTTATCATTTTAGATTACGGTATAACCTCTTAAAGGCAATGTAAAAAAATCTAATTCTATTTAAGAGTGGGTTTCTTAAAAGTCTTAAAGCAATCCAAATAAGAGTATCTAAAAGTGCAAGTTTCTTCTTTTTAGAATAACGCATGATAAATTATCCTTTTAAAGATTGTACGTAAGCAATGTATAAAGGGGGTATAAGAACCTATAGACTTTTTACCCCTTATAAGGTTAACATACCCATTATGTGGCATACCAAGTCTATTCAGTTTCTCTAATTTCCAATTTTGGTAGTTTTTTTTACGATTTTCATGGTTTCTAAACTTACGGTAATAACCCTTTGAAACAACTCTAGAGGGTAGGCAGGGTTGCCAATGCTTTCAACGGCATAACGGTTGGCATCATTCACAATGCCACTCTTTTTATCAGTCTTTACACATTGACGCCCCATAACCCATTCAAGAGCGGGTCTTGCGTCAAATAAGCAATGACAAACTTTTCAAAAGCAGCTTGCTTTTCTTGCTCTGATATCGCTTGATCACGATAGGCTTGTAAGAGAGAACGTAAAGAGACATGTTTATTATCAGAATAAAGAGGGTGAAACATAAAGAATAGACTCCATGACAATATATTCTACTGATTAATTCTCTTCAAAAAAATCAAAGTGAAGCCAATTAAATCCATTTGGGATAAATAGCGAGTGTCAGATGAGGTGAAATTCTTGCAAAACCAGAAATTTTTTTCAAAAAGGCTTTTAAAAGGTACTTATCCACAGCCCATGACATGGGATAAGATCAGCAAAGTAGTGAAATTTGCTGTTCGTTTCACGTATTCATCAAGATAAATGTACTACGTGCTTTAAAATATCAGAATGAGTATTTTGATAGGTTTTGTAGGTTCTTAAAACCCCCAAAACCCCTACAAAACCCCTTTAAATATATATTATAGATTGTATTTATGGATTGCATTTAATATAGGTTGTTTCTTTAAAACATTAACATATTGAAATATAATAACTTTTATTTCTAATTAAAAAAATAAAATAATACCTATAAAAAGCACCCCCCAAAACTCATAATGGGGAGTGCTTTGAAGAGTTCACTGTTATATTGTTAATGTTCTATAAGATTTCCAAATTGCCTCAGTGTGATGTTTTATGGCTTGTCATTAAAGGATTCCATTCATAGCGTATGGTAGGGCGACCGCCTTGTGAGCTCTTGTCTCCAGAGATTTCACGTATATAGTTACAACGGCATAAAAGCTCTAAAGCTTGCTTAACGGTTTGATTGTCTGTTAAATATTTCCAATCACGTTTATAAATATCCCTTGTTGTAAAAACATTGGGTAAATGATCACAACGTTCGACAATTAATTTTGCCCCCTCTGTTGCTAAGCTATCCGCCGCCGCATAAAGACGTTTGACATGACTTAACAAATATTTTTCCCAATACAAGGCTCTTTCAAGGGCATCTCTATTGATTTCAAAACGCCCACCCTCAACCAGTTCAAAAATCAACGCAAGGGTTGGTATGGTTTGATTCATTTTCAAAAGGTGTGCTTGTAAACTTGCAGAGAAATGACCTTCTTTGATTGTTTTTTGAAAATTTTCCCACCATTCACGAAACATCTCTTGGGCATCAATAGAAAAGCGTATGGTAATGGGGTGTTTTGGTGATCCTAAAGGTTTATCATAAAGAGAACGAAAAATTCTTTGATAACTTTCCCATGCCTTTTGATTGGGAGGTCTATCAACCCATAACCGCTCTTTTTGTTCATCGGACCACACCAGCATTTGAAATCGTTGCAATAAGCCGTCATTATTTGTTCCATGATGCATTGCTTGAATAATGGGAATAATCCGTGAAGGTTGAATGCCTCCAATCATGAAAATGGTTGCATTGGGAATAAAAATGGTTCCCCGCCCAATCCGGTCATAGGTGTATGTTTTTTTGCCATTAAAAGCTGTTAGATAAAAAGAACGGTCTGATTGATATTCCTTTCTTTCCAAATCGGATAAAAAACCAGATAATTCATCACGAACCATTAAGAGACCACGGGGGTTTTCTTTTAAGAGTTCTCCAAGCTTTTCAACAGTGACATCAACGTCGTTTGACAAAAGTGTCATCTTCCTCACTTTCTTTATGTTCAAGAGATTGAGAAAGAAGAGCAAGGGCTTGTTCCTCGTCTTGATCTTTGAGTGCTTTGTAGGCTTGTTTTTTCTTTTCTCTTTTGTCCAATTCAATAAGAATATCTTTTGTTTCTTGCTGTTTTTTCTTCTTTAACCATTCTTGATGCCATTCCTCTTGAAAAACATCAAGAGGTGCTAAAGCAGCTTCCATGGTATCTGTTTTCATAGTCGAAGGTTGCCCCACAACGGCACCCCAGAGATTAGGAACAATTTTCCAATTATCATCATGTTGTTTTGGAGCAATACGCACGCCATTGCCAATGACAGCAGCCAAGGCACAGAGAGCAGAGACAGCAATAAAATCCATAGGGGCTTGTTGACGCTCTGAAACGTCATAAACATAATCCATGAATGGCATGGGGAGTTGTAATGGATTAAAAGGCTCGACGAGTAACAAAGCGGCAGAGATAGGCTTTAATTCCCCCCAACCATTTTGTTGCAATGCTTGCTTATAAGGAATGGCTTCTAAACAAGTCTTATCATTTAAAGAAACATTATCGTTATCATTGCATGAAACATTTTGATTGTTGGTATCTACAATATTGTTTTTATTCTCTCTCATTTATTTATACCTTTCAGTATCAAAACATCATTGAAATCTAGACCGTATGGGGCTTGCATGATAAAGACCTCAAAGCCTTGTCTATAGGCACGTGCAGCGAGGGTAAAACCTGCTTTACGACCCGCATCATCGCCGTCCATTGCAATGGTGAGACGCCCTTTTGTAGGAGGTAAATTCACACGCATCATGCCACTGGTTGAAAGAGAAGCCCATAAATCAACGGGCTCTGATAACAACCCAGACAGAAGAGACAGCCCCGTTTCAATGCCTTCACAAATGACCAGATGTTTGGGATTGGATTGACTTAAATGCACCCCACCGCCCATGACAGAACCCAACATGGCTTTTGCTGGTTTCTGATCTGTTTTGCAGCCATTGGCTTTTAAAAAGGTTCTATGAATGGCAAAGGAACCAGCGCCCTTAACAAGAGCCACCAACGCGGGCAGTGTACCCCCAGAGGGGTGTGGACACTTGTCGTAAAAGCGTAAATCAGCAGGCAAATCACATGTAATATGCCGCATGCGTAAATAGGTTTCTGCTAAAGTCTTTTTGATTGGTTGGCTTTGTTGCCAAATTGCTTTTGCTCTCTCTGCTTTCTG
>NZ_JBHILR010000049.1:0-789 GCF_042193415.1 Bartonella sp. TT121SHDZB
ACAATATTTATAAATATAGAGAAAACAAATGTTATAAAGAATTTGGGTTAATTAAACCGTATGCGAGGCATATCCTTGTTAGTACTGCTAAAAACTTTCATATCAATTTCACGTTTTTTTGTTTTGATAAGTTTGTGCTCAGCATCGCGTAAATGTGCAACCATTTGCAGCTTTATAGATTCATTTTTGATCATAGTTAATGTGCCTTCCACAATTGTTTGAACATCAAAGATCTCTTTTACACTATCTGCTTTACTAAGTGCATCTAACAGTGATAAGATATACTTAAAACGATTTTCCACCGTTTCAAAAGTTTGCAAAGTTACAGCTTTATCTACGGATGTTGTATGTTGTAAACGTGCAAAAATAGCCTTATTCATTTGCGAAAAATTTCCAGAAAGCTTTTTTTCGTTCTCCAAAATCTGTGTATATTGTCCATTTGAACGTTTGTTTTCATCGTAGATCGACTCTGGATCTTTGATAAAAATGTTGCTATAATTTGCCGCTATATAATTTCTAGTAAATTTATCATGTTTTAGAGATTGATAAATTCTTTCTGCATATACAAGTTGTCTTTTATTCACATCAATTTGTTTTTTTAATAATTTTATAATTTCTGGATATTCTGTTTGTTGTAGCTCAGGTGATTTCACTACCTTTTGATCTTGAGAAAGAACCGCCAGAGCTAAATTGGGCATTATCAAGGATATAACCATTCCTGTTATAATAAAGATCTTTTTCATATGTTTGCTCGCTTGATTTCGGCAGGGATTGTTTTATTAACCGGTA
>NZ_JBHILR010000050.1:0-782 GCF_042193415.1 Bartonella sp. TT121SHDZB
GGGCAGGCTTCAATTTTATTGTCTCTCATATATTGAGCCATACACTTCTCAGCGAGGGGACCGCGACCTTTAGCAGAAAAAAAGAAATCATTACGAGAAAGCAATCGTGCTTGTTTTAAAATATCTAATGCTTCAGTTGATAAAGGCACGCGAAATTCTTTTGTTGTATCACGCTTGCCTTTCATATTTTCAGCAGGTATGGTCCATATATTACCCTCAACTTGATCTTTATGAATATGGCGTAAAGAATTTGTGCGAACACCTGTCAGAATAAGCAAACGCAAAGCCAGTTGTGTTATGGTTGATGCTTCACAGAGTGTTTTATAAAAAGCCGGCACATCTCTCCAATCCATGGCTGGTCTATTAGTGACCTTATGGCGTTGTTTTCCTAAGAGAGCTTTTGCTTTTTCTACAGCTTGTAAATCAACATCTACACCTAATGCAGCCGCATGTTTGAGACAAAGATTAAGACGTATCAATGCTGTTCGAGCAATTACAGCCTTTGTATGCCAAATGGGAGCAAGTGTATTGCGTATTTCTGTTTGTGTAATCTCAGAAACGGGTAAACAGCCTAATTTAGGGAGAATATGAAGGCGTAAAGGTGTAAACCATTTACCATTTTTACCGTCACCTTTTAATTCAGCTTTACGACTTTCAAAAGCATCTATGGCAATATCTTTTAAGTAATGGAGATTGCTTATTGCCTCACGCTTTTGTTTTTCACGTTCTTTAATAGGGTCACGCCCTTCACGTAAAACAGCCCGCCACCCAGTTGCCAATTC
>NZ_JBHILR010000051.1:0-435 GCF_042193415.1 Bartonella sp. TT121SHDZB
GCGCATGCCGATGCGCAGATGCTGGTCCACGCGTTCGCGGTAGAAGTGGTTGGCCATGCCGGGCAGCTTGATCTCGCCGTGCAGCGGCTTGTCGGACACGCACAGCAGCGTGCCGTAGGGCACGCGGAAGCGGAAGCCGTTGGCCGCGATGGTGGCGCTTTCCATGTCCAGCGCCACGGCGCGGCTCTGGCTGAAGCGCAGCTGGGGCAGGTTGTTGGGCAGCAGCTCCCAGTTGCGGTTGTCGGTGCTTGCCACGGTTCCGGTGCGCATGATGCGCTTGAGGTCGGGCCCGTCCATCTGCGTGACGTCGGCCACGGCCTGCTGCAGGGCCAGCTGGATCTCGGCCAGCGCGGGAATGGGCACCCACAGCGGCAGTTCCTCGTCCAGCACATGGTCCTCGCGCACATAGGCGTGGGCCAGCACGTAGTCGCCCAG
>NZ_JBHILR010000051.1:526-776 GCF_042193415.1 Bartonella sp. TT121SHDZB
GGCCGGGCCCGCGCCGATGTTGACCATGGTGAGGCCACTGTGGTCGGCGCGCGCCAGGTGGTAGGCCGGCATCTGCGGCAGGCGCGGCGGCGGCGTGCCCAGCTCGTCATTGGGCTGGGCCGGCAGGCCGGTGCGGCGCGTGACCACGTTGCCGGGCTCGATGGAGGCCACGTATTCGCTGGCCTCCCGGGCCATCTCGGGGTGGCCCAGGCGGATGAATTCGTCGATGTAGAACTGGTAGTTGGTGAAC
>NZ_JBHILR010000002.1:0-265706 GCF_042193415.1 Bartonella sp. TT121SHDZB
ATTATTGGCTGTTATAGAGCCCTGACCAAAATAGATAAGCAAGCCGCTGTTGATGATGATGATACAGAGCCCATGCAGTGTGCTTTAGCTTTTTTATCACATACTCTAACCAAAACACCTAATGTGTAATTTTCACGCCCTATATCACCGCTCTAAACAATAGTATTTTACGGAACAACAAGATAAGCTTCCCATTTTATTTTCCACAGTATGCTTGAATATTCTAGTTTTTTGAAGATCTATTATTTTTTATCAAAGATCACACTTTTAATATGCTGATAAGATGACTCAAACAAAAAAAGAAATTTATCTTCAATTCTATGAAAAAAAGCATGGAAAAGATATTTTAATGCTTACTTTCTTTGTCACTTAACTTATAAAATGACTGTAGCCTCAAAACTGAAATATTTTGCCTGCCACAATCGTGCACGGATATTTGTCATAGGAAAAAGTCATGCCCAAACGTACAGATATAAAATCTATTCTTATCATCGGAGCAGGACCTATTATCATTGGTCAGGCATGTGAATTTGACTATTCAGGCACGCAAGCCTGTAAAGCATTAAAAGAAGAAGGTTACCGAATTATTTTGGTAAATTCTAATCCTGCCACCATTATGACAGATCCAGATCTAGCTGATGCAACTTATATAGAGCCCATTACGCCTGAAATCGTTGCCAAAATTATTGCCCATGAACGTCCCGATGCCCTTTTACCCACTATGGGAGGGCAAACAGCCCTCAATACCGCTTTATCATTAAAACGTATGGGTGTTTTAGACCGCTATAACGTTGAAATGATAGGGGCCAATGCCGATGCTATTGATAAAGCAGAAGACCGTGCTTTATTTCGCCAAGCGATGGCGAAAATCGGTTTGGAAACACCACGTTCTATGTTAGCTAATGCAACAGAACTGAAAGAAGAAAATCGCCGACAACATGCAAAAACGCATACTGAACTTAAAGCAAAACTTTCTGGTGCTGCGCTTGACCAAGCACTCGAAGAACTTGAGCGCAACTGGCGACATACCGAAGCTGATCGCAAACAACATTATATTGCTCATGCAACAGCAAAAGCAGTTCAAGCTCTTGATATGATTGGGCTTCCAGCTATTATTCGTCCTTCATTCACCCTTGGTGGAACTGGTGGTGGAATCGCTTACAACCGATCTGAATTCTATGAAATTATTGAGCGTGGGCTTGAAGCTTCACCGACAACAGAAGTATTAATTGAAGAAAGTGTTTTAGGGTGGAAAGAATATGAGATGGAAGTTGTTCGTGATAAGAACGACAACTGTATCATTGTTTGTTCTATTGAAAACATTGATCCAATGGGGATTCATACCGGCGATTCGATCACCGTAGCACCTGCTCTTACCTTAACCGATAAAGAATATCAATGTATGCGCAATGCTTCGATTGCTGTTTTGCGTGAAATTGGTGTTGAAACAGGTGGGTCCAATGTACAGTTTGCTGTCAATCCTGAAAATGGGCGCCTCATTGTTATTGAAATGAATCCGCGTGTTTCTCGCTCTTCAGCGCTAGCCTCAAAAGCAACCGGTTTTCCCATCGCCAAGGTAGCAGCTAAACTAGCTGTTGGTTACACACTTGATGAATTAAAAAATGATATCACGGGTGGTGCAACACCAGCATCATTTGAGCCTTCTATTGACTATATTGTGACAAAAATTCCTCGTTTTGCTTTCGAAAAATTTCCTGGTTCATCACCTGTCCTCACGACTGCGATGAAATCTGTAGGAGAAGTCATGGCAATTGGACGCACTTTTCAAGAATCGTTGCAAAAAGCACTCCGCGGGCTTGAAACAGGACTTACTGGTCTTGATGAAATTGTAATCCCTGAACATGCTGAAGGTGATGAAAAAAATTCTATACGCTCAGCCATTGCAATACCAAGCCCTGATCGTCTGCGCTACATTGCCCAAGCCATGCGCACAGGATTACCTTTAAATGAAATTCACCAAATCAGCAAAATTGACCCGTGGTTTTTAGAACAAATAGCCTCCATCATTGAAATGGAGCAACGTATCCGCATCCATGGATTACCTCAAGACGCAGATAACTTGCGTATGTTAAAAGCCATGGGCTTTTCAGATGCGCGATTAGCCACCCTTACCGGACAAGAACCCGATGACATTGCAGCTTTGCGCAAATCATTGAATGTTAAACACGTCTTTAAACGGATTGACACTTGTGCCGCTGAATTTTCTTCTCCTACAGCCTATATGTATTCAACATATGAAGTTCCTTTTGCAGGTGTAGAACACTCAGAAGCATACGTTTCTGAACGCAAAAAAATCGCTATTTTAGGCGGTGGGCCAAACCGCATTGGGCAAGGTATTGAATTTGATTACTGTTGCTGTCACGCTGCTTTTGCACTGCGTGATGCAGGCTTTGAAGCGATTATGATTAACTGCAATCCTGAAACAGTTTCAACCGATTATGATACCTCTGATCGCCTTTATTTTGAATCTTTAACAACAGAAGATGTACTCGCTATTTTAGAAGTAGAACAAGAAAAAGGTGAATTGGTTGGAGTCATCGTCCAATTTGGCGGACAAACACCCTTGAAATTGGCAAGCGCTCTAGAAAAACACAACATCCCCATCCTAGGTACTTCACCTGACGCTATCGACTTAGCAGAAGATAGAGATCGCTTTCAAAAACTGTTATTTAAACTTAATTTAACACAACCTCAAAATGGTATTGCCCACTCCATTGAACAGGCGCGCCTCATTGCCCACGAACTAGGATTCCCCTTGGTTGTACGTCCCTCTTATGTTTTAGGAGGACGTGCTATGCAAATTATTCGTGATGAACGTAGCTTACAAAATTATTTACTTGAGAGTGTCCCTGAATTAATTTCAGAAGATATCAAAGTCCGTTATCCTAACGACACAACAGGACAAATCAATATATTGCTTGGTAAAAATCCGCTTCTCTTTGATACCTATTTAACAGAAGCAATTGAAGTAGACGTCGATTGTCTATGTGATGGCAAAGAAACACTAATCGTTGGTATTATGGAACACATTGAAGAAGCTGGTATCCACTCTGGTGATTCAGCATGTTCTCTACCAGTCCATACGCTCTCAAATAAAATAGTTACTGAATTAGAGCGCCAAACCAAAGCATTAGCACAAGCACTTCATGTTCGCGGCTTAATGAATGTACAATATGCCATTAAAGATGACACCATTTATGTCTTAGAAGTCAATCCCCGTGCTTCACGTACTGTTCCATTTGTTGCAAAAACGATTGGTCGCCCTATTGCTAAAATAGCTGCACGTATTATGGCAGGAGAAACGCTTCATGATGCTCTTCAAGCTTATGGTGGATTACCTTCTTTGCAGAAAAAACAACATGTTGCCGTCAAGGAAGCAGTATTTCCTTTTGCTCGTTTTTCAGGTGTTGATACACTTCTTGGTCCAGAAATGCGCTCAACCGGTGAAGTTATGGGGCTTGACTATGAATTTTCGCTTGCTTTTGCTAAAGCCCAACTTGGAGCTGGTGTAAAGCTCCCTAAGGAGGGAACTTTGTTTGTTTCTGTAAGAGATGAAGACAAAAAACGCGTCTTAAATCCTGTAAAACGTTTAATTGAGCTCGGCTTTTCTGTTGTCGCTACAAGTGGAACACAAAAATTTCTCACCGAACATCATGTTGATGCAAAAAAAATAAACAAAGTTCTAGAGGGACACCCTCATATTGAAGATGCTATTCGTAATCGACAAATTCAATTGATTTTTAATACAACTAGCACTGCCAGTGCCATCTCAGACTCAAAATCATTACGTTATGCAGCACTCATGCAAAATGTTCCCTATTATACAACAATAGCTGGAGCCGAAGCCGTCGTAGAAGCGATCAAAGCACTCAAAAAAAGGCACCTTGATGTACGTTCACTACAAAGTTATTTTAGTTGAATTTTTTTTCTACTTAGCAAAATGTACACTGTTTTCTTATTTTTTCTTTATATAAAAATCGATTAAGACTTGCTTTTTGTTCTAAAAACTTTTATAGAGGTTTCATCGAATTTTCGGTTACGTGACTTTCTTTCCTGTGCAATCTGCACTTTCGACGAAACTTCTCCCACCTAATTTCGATCTACAATCGTATTGAAGGAATAAAAGCTTCAATGCTCAATATAATTATATATTCTAAGGAGTTTCCTATGTCTACAGGAACAGTTAAGTGGTTTAATACAACAAAGGGTTTCGGATTCATTCAGCCTAGTGATGGTAGTGCAGATGTATTTGTACACATTTCTGCCGTCGAGCGTTCAGGTCTAAACAGTCTTAATGAAGGGCAAAAAATTTCTTATGATGTTCTTCAAGATCGTCGTTCAGGAAAATTTGCCGCTGGTAACCTTACAGCCCTTTAAAGTTTAAATTCTGCAATATTTTATTTAGAAATCTTCGTCTGTAACGACGAAGATTTTTTTATTTTGTATAAAGCATTATTTTCCCTTGTGAAAATAAAAGACTGCTTATCTCCTTTGCACAATTTATCAAACCTCCCTTATACTTCCTCAAAAACTTTCATAAAATCTACGAAGAGATTACCTTGTAAAAATCTCAAAAAAGAAGAATCTAAAGTCCGTGTAAGAGTATTTTGGAAGTTTTTTATTGCATACAATATAATCTCTTATAAAATATTCTTAAAGCAATAACCATTTGTTGATATAATATAAGGATTTTAAATTATGGCTTTTATTGCCGACAAACTGTCTCGTATCAAACCTTCTGCAACAATTGCTGCTTCTCAAAAAGCCCGTCATTTAAAAGCATTAGGGCGCAATGTTATTGCTTTAAGTGCTGGAGAGCCAGACTTTGATACCCCAGACAACATCAAAAATGCAGCTATTGAAGCTATTCGAAGGGGAGAAACAAAATACCCTCCCATATCTGGAATTCCAGAATTGCGCCAAGCAATTTCTGCAAAATTTAAAAGAGAAAATAACCTCCTTTACCAACCAGAACAAATTATTGTTGGTACCGGTGGAAAACAAATTCTCTTTAACGCATTCATGGCAACTTTGAATAAAGGTGATGAGGTCATCATTCCATCCCCTTATTGGGTTAGTTATCCAGAAATGGTCGCACTTAACGATGGTACACCTGTCTTTTTAGAAACAAAAGCCGAATTTTCTTATAAACTCCAACCCCAAGAGCTAGAAGCTGCCATTACCCCCAAAACCAAATGGTTCATCTTTAACTCTCCTTCAAATCCATCTGGTGCTGCTTATACACATAATGAATTGAAAAAACTCACAGATGTTTTAGTAAAATATCCTCATGTTTATATCCTTTCCGATGATATATATGAACATCTCACATATGAGGGTTTTACCTTTGTTACTCCAGCTCAAGTAGAACCAGTGCTTTATGAGCGTACACTCACAATGAATGGTGTTTCTAAAGCCTATGCGATGACGGGATGGAGAATCGGTTATGCAGGCGGACCACAAGAACTCATTAAAGCCATGGATACCATTCAAGGTCAGCAAACATCTGGCACAAGTGTTATTTCACAATGGGCTGCGGTTGAAGCACTCAACGGGCCACAAGACTTTATCACTAAAAATAAAAGTATTTTTCAAGCACGCCGTGATCTCGTTGTTTCCATGCTAAACCAAACTCCTGGCATTCACTGTCCAACGCCCGAAGGTGCTTTCTATGTTTATCCTTCTTGCACAAGACTTATTGGAAAAAAAACACCCAATGGTCAACGTATTACGAATGATGAAGACTTTGTCATAGCGCTTTTAGAAACAGAGGCTGTTGCTGTCGTCCAAGGATCTGCTTTTGGACTTGGATCTGCTTTTCGTATTTCCTATGCAACATCAGAAAAATTACTTGAAGAAGCTTGTTTACGTATCCAGCGCTTTTGCAACAGTTTAATTTAAGATTTGTAATATCATCTCTTATGATTGTTTTTTTGCCAAATGTCAGTATATCTGAGAAAATATCAGAAACTGTATCATGGTCTAAATCTATCGATTCAACAAAATAGAGGCTATAGATAAAGATCAAAAAAATCTAGCTATCAAATAAATGAATCGGTCTATTGTCATGAAAGATGAAAAACCTGTTCGTCTTTCTCTACCGAAAACAAAAATTTTAAGCTTACTAAGAAAATCTGAATTTAAAAATTGATTTGTTTCCCCACCACCTCATTAAAAAAGCACAAAACACGATGTATTATACTACGTTGTTATAAATGTACGATAAAAAACTGGATCTTAGATGAGATACAAATATTATGCCTCCATTGTGTTTTAATTTATAGCTAAGAGCATTATCCTAGAGAATTTTAGTTGAATCATAATCAATGTATTTTTCCAAATACAAAGAAATTTATAGAAAAGCGATATCTTTATACATAAAAAAATTTAATTGTTTTTTACAGTTTCTGAACACATGATCACATGACAGATTATCAACTAAAATATTCCGAGCAGAATTTATATCATATAACCTTTTCCCTAAAATCTGAAAATATTGAATTCTTTCATCATCTATGGCAACATATTGCTTTATAAAAATAATTCACTGTTTCACATATTGAATTAAAACCTTGAATACCGTAAGATTCTTACATTTCAAATCTCTCTATGTTGAATCAATCAAAATTCCTTGCTTGCACATCATAAGCGAGATGAGTGTGGGGATCAAATTTGTATAAGAAAGGAGTAAAAATGGTTCTTATGAACCGTCTTAATGCAAGGACTGTCGCAAACATTGGGGACTGGAAAAGTGTGTGATGATGCCAGCTTGTTCCTTCATAAGCGTAAAGATGGAGGTGCTCAATGGCTATATCATTATCCCATTTACGAACACCGTCGTGAAATGGGCTTGAGTGCCTTAAGAGATGTTTCTTTAAAATAAGCCCGTGAATGTGCAAATCAACGGCGTTCTGTTTTACATGAGGGGCGTTGCCTCATTAAAAGAACATGAAAAACAAAAGCGTGAAGCAATAAGTAATCTCCATTATAAAAAAATATTGCTTTAGATACTTTTGAAAATCGTAAAGCTGAATTAAAAGGAGATGGGAAAAATGGAAGTTGGTTTTTACCATTACGCTTTCATATTCTCCCCCCCAAATAGGCTGTCTGCCCGTTTCAGAGATTACCCAAACAGAGATACGCAACACACTTGTGCCCCCCATTTTGCATACAAAAGCTGGAGCTGCTTATAGAGCTCTCATCCGCCTTAATACTTTGTTTCAAACATGCTACGATGTTAAGATTGGCTGTTAATTTACAAGCAACAAAAAAAGCGCGCGCTCTTAGGAAAACAACGCCATAAGGTCACTAATAAACCTGCAATGGATTGGAGAGATATATCAGATTTTTATAAAACACTGTGCCAAACAACAACCATAACACAACTGGCTTTGTGTTTGCTTATTCTAACAGGCGTTCGTACTAATCCCTTGCGTCATATTCATAAAGATCAGATTGATGGGGATGAATAGACAATTTTTGGCTCGAAAATATGAAGGAAAAGCGTGATTCTACAACAAAATTTTGTGTCCCTTTACCACTTGAAGCTTAGAAATTCTAAAACAAGCGCGTCTGCTTTCTTGCAATGATTTTTTTGCAATCAGTCGTGGTTCCCTCGCTGAGAATTGCATGTCTATATTACATGAGAAAAAATAAAATTGAAGCCTATTCGCATGATTTACCTCTAGTTTACGCAATTGGCTCGCTGAAACAACCGATACTCCTTAAAAGGTCGCTAAAACCATTATAAGGCATACGATAGGAGGATAAGTAGAGCGTACCTATCGTCAGACTGACTACCTAGAACAGCGCCTTGTCTATATGGATAAACAGGCAGCTTATGTCACCAGTTAAACTTAAGAGATGAAGTGTTCACCTCCATTATCTGTGGATAATTTTCTCTTTCTTTTCTCTTATTTTGTTTCAATAAGACTCATAAATAATCACATAAGAAAATATGCAATAATATATTGTTTTTCATTATTAAAATACCTTCAAAAATGAACCAAAATATGGTTAATAAATGCTTATGATTTGTTTCAATTTTTTATTATGAAAGGATTTTATTATGACAGAAAACGATATTCTTTTGACAGACCGTGAAAGTGCAAAATTGCTTCATATGAGTGTTTCAACATTCCGCCGTCATGTGACCAATGGATCTTTACCAAAACCTTTAAAATTTGGCTTTTTATCGCGTTGGTTACAATCGGATCTTATCAATGTCATCGAGCAAGCGAAACAGCAACGTCAAAGTGACACAGCATAAAAAACTTGTCACGTAAGGACGAACAAAGCTTTCTCAAGTTCATTAATCTGGAGATAGCAAAATTCGTTCAGTGACGTAAGTAACAGGATTATACAGGCATTCCCTCCATCATACTGCTTCACATACAGCACTGTAATGGTTAGTTGGAGAAATAATTCCGCATATACATGTGAAAACATGAATGAGAAAATTGTTGATTATCAACAGCAAAATTTAGTGTTTTCATTTAAGAATGTTTTTACAATACGGGCTATTTAAGTGCTTCTTGACCATCCTCTGAGGGACGACAGCACATAGACGACAAATGGGAAAATTTTCAGCTCTATGATTTCCACTTCACCCTCTTCCCACATCATATTTATAGTGGAATCCTGATTGGAACATACAAGCATCAATAGTTGCTCATCCATTGGAACTTAAATTTTGATTTTCTGGATCGACATCATAAGAAGTTGATATGCTGCATTCTAACAATGCTTTTCTTATCTCCGTAAACTTTTCGCCTAACTTTTCCCATGCTCTTATAAAAGATATGGGAGGTTGATTAACTGACACTTGGCCATACTTAACAAAGTTATTCCGCTTAATAATTTTAAGATTTGTTTCATTTTTCCCTCCTTAAAGGGATTTGTATAGATGAGACAATCTGTACTATAGGTAACTTGGACTCTCATCTCTAAGACAAGTATGAGCACTTATGGGAACGATAGACATATTTCACATTTCTTTCCACCAGTCACTGCCAACAGGCTGTTCCCCGTAATATCGCCATTTCACACTAATCCATCTGCTTACAAAATCATCTTTATGCCCTTCAAAGCCGACAGTGGTTTGTTTGCCATCACTCTCATCACCTCAATGCCCAACCTACTTCTTCATGAATGTAAAATTGTTTTACATAATTCATGAATGCTATCGTGAAATAAACTTGAGCACACTGAAAAATATAGCTTAAAGAAGCGCGTAAATTGATAAAATGCCTTCTCTATTCAATTTATAACTCTTAAAAAAACTAGTCCTTTTAAATACAATCGCCCGTATCATTAAATGCCCCTTATACAATTAAAACTTTCTATTTCTCTGCTTCAGAAGAAACTACTTCCTGCAGCTATATAAACAATCCAATCCATCTTAGTGCTTTCACCTACTACCACTTGATTTACTTCATAGGCTTTACGAGCTTCTGCTCTAAATATGCACCTCATACTCTCATAAAAAGCACTCCATGTATAAAGTATTTACATATCTTATATCACGTCCCTAAAGATAGTGTTTGTGCACAACAAAATAGCTCTCTCTTAAATCCCTCATTGAACTTTAGGATACCTAAAAACTATTGGATATTCATAAGTTTTGAAATTTTTTCTCTTATCATCTTCCTATGCGTTGCAATTTCTAGGGACTCTTTCAGAAATAAAAAAAGCCGGACAAACGCCCGGCAAATTTGGAAAATCTTCAGAGATAAAATCAACCTGACAGATCTTCGTAAGGGAACACTCAAGAAAATGCAATGGGAGGCAACATAATCAAGAGATAGCACTCTATGTCATTTTATAAGAAGAAGCACAATAAAGACTTAAGCGTATCTGCTATGCAATAAACACATAGCTTTAAATTTCCCTCAATTGTGCATCACTCTCTTTAATTAAATACAAAGATGTAAGTTACACCATCATACAATTATCTCGTTTTCAATATTGTCACATCCTTCACATTTTACAGTGTTCATGAAAAACATTTTATCCCTGTCTTCAAAAGTGTTTAATCCATATGGACTCCCTCCACTTATAACGTGCAGCGAATGATTTTAATTGTTTCAATATAGGCAAGTTTGAAATAAAAGAATATTACGAGAGTCTCTCATTCGAGTTGCAAAACAGTTCATCATTCTTTATAAATTAAGGCACTAACATTAAAAAGACCAATGACGGGCTTTAAAAAAGATATAATCTCGAAAAGCATTTAGCTTTGCTAAATTCTTTAAATTATAGGGATAACAAAAAAAGGTATCAAAAGAAGGAATATCAACCATATCAGGAAAAAGACGCACTAATCGCTCATCATTATTGACGATATAATCGGGTAGTACAGCAATACCAAGATCACGCATAAGTGCGTTCTTGATTGAAATAATATTGTTGATTTGTAGGACTGAAACACGTAATGACCCATCATTTCTACCAGCCTTTTCTAGCCAATTTAAACCAGATAAATAAGGTGGAACAGGTTCACCAAACGAAATAATACGATGTTCATCGAGCTCAGACAACTTTTCTGGTTTTCCACAGTTTGCAATATACTTTTCCGAGGCATAAACGTGCATATGAATTGTAAAGAGTTTTCTTTGTATAAGATCAGGTTGTTGGGGTTGATGTAAGCGAACAGCACAATCTGCATGACACATTGTCAAATCAAGCTCTTCATCGGAAAGCAAAAGCTGAACCTGCATATCAGGATAAAGACTAAGAAATTCTGGCATACGCTCTGCAATCCACCCTGCCCCCATTCCGAAGGTTGAGGTTACACGCAAGTGCCCCGTTGGTTTTGCATAGCTTTCACTTAATTCCAAACGTACACTTTCAAGCTTCATCAAAACATCATGCGCTGTACGATAAAGAATTTTTCCCTGTTCTGTAAGGAGCAAACCACGCGCATGACGCTGAAATAAGGATACCCCAACCTCTTGTTCTAAAGCCGAGACCTGCCGTGAAACTGCCGATTGGGATAAATGAAGTTTTTGAGCAGCATGCGTAAAAGATCCCGCTTCTGCTGCAGCATGAAAAACTCTTAACTTATCCCAATCCAATGGTGGCGCCACGATTAATTCTACCTCTAGATTTTCTATGTTTTCAATGCGTTGCTAACGCTTAGGTATATCCAAAAAACGTTCTGCTTCCAACGCTGCCATACACCCCCTTCCCGCTGCTGTTACAGCTTGGCGGAATGTTTCATCTGTTACATCTCCTGCAGCAAAAACACCAGCAATGCTTGTCGCTGTTGAGTCCGGTGCTGTCCATAAATAACCGCCTCGTTTTTGTTTCAGTTGTCCTTCAAAAAGAGAAACAGCAGGATCATGCCCAATAGCAATAAATATGCCCTCTGCATTCACTTTCATCTCGTGACCTGTTTTAACATGTTTCAGACGCGCCCCTGTTACAATAGCTCCCTTTGCCCCTTGAGCTGGCAATCCCACAATTTCTTCAACGACATGATCCCAAAGAACACGCACATTATTACACGCCAACAACCTATCTTGCAAAATTTTTTCTGCCCGAAACTGCCCCCGCCGGTGAACCACGCTTACACTCTTTGCCACATGCGATAAATAAAGCGCTTCTTCAACAGCCGTATTTCCCCCTCCTACAACAATAACGTCCTTATCACGGTAAAAAAAGCCATCACATGTAGCACAAGCAGAAACACCACCACCCATAAAGGTTTGTTCACTTTCCAAACCAAGCCAGCGCGCTTGAGCCCCTGTTGCAATAATCAATGCATCACAAGAATATTGTGTTCCTGAATCCCCATATAAGGCAAAAGGATACTTTAATAAATTAGCTTTTGTAATCGTATCATAGACAATTTTTGTCCCCATATTCTCAGCTTGTTTTGCCATTTGTTCCATCAGCCACGGTCCTTGAATGGGATCCACAAAACCTGGATAATTTTCGACATCAGTTGTCATTGTCAATTGTCCACCCTGCTGCAAGCCCGTCACCAAAACCGGATTAAGCATTGCTCTTGCTGCATAGACCGCCGCTGTATAACCAGCCGGACCTGAACCAATAATAAGCAAGCGAATATGCGATTGTACCATTAAATCCCCTTCACTTTTTATGACTTCATTATTTTATAAAGTTATAACAAAATGCAACCTTTTAAAAAAATATTTTTCAACAGCCTAAATTATGGTGTATACATATCTCTTTTTGAATTTTCTGAAAGAGTTTGATTACCAATTTATCAAGGCATGCTTAATGTAGGGATTAATCCTTATCCTATAAAGAGGAAAACGTAAATTCTTATGAGCACAAAACTATAATAAAAAGAGATCAAAGATAGGGAACGGTCATTTTTAAATTTATTATCAATGTCTGTGCACGTTTTGCATTAATCATGGGAGGAGCAATGCTTTTACCAATTTTTGTGGATTTGCACGATAACAACCATAATTGGATAAACTTTCTCTATTCTTGTGCCATAACCACTATGTTAGCAACGCTGATTCTTTTAGCAACTAAGGGGGCTACTTGTCGTTTTTCAGCACGGCTTGGCTTTATGCTCACTGTCTGTCTTTGGCTCACAGGAAGCATCGTGGGCGCCTTACCTCTTTATCTTTCCCCTCTACCCATTTCTCTAGCAGGTGCCATCTTTGAATCTGTCTCTGGAATTACAACAACAGGCTCCACAGTCCTTTCTGGTCTTGATAAGTTGTCGCGAAGTATTTTGTTATGGCGTTCTATTATATGCTGGATTGGAGGCATTGGGTTTATCGGTTTAGCTCTCTTGA
This sequence comes from Bartonella sp. TT121SHDZB, assembly GCF_042193415.1. Lineage (NCBI taxonomy): Bacteria > Pseudomonadati > Pseudomonadota > Alphaproteobacteria > Hyphomicrobiales > Bartonellaceae > Bartonella > Bartonella sp. TT121SHDZB. Next base: position 12,801 of record NZ_JBHILR010000002.1, read on the forward strand.
TTTTGCCTTCACTGCGTGTAGGTGGAGTACGACTTTTTCATATGGAATCATCTGATAAATCTGAAAAAATATTGCCTCGCATCAACCAAATTGCTAACGGAATTATCATAGCTTATGTTGGACTTACATTGGCTTGTATGCTTTCTTATTTTGCTGCAGGCATGAATTTATTTGACGCTATTAACCATGCAATGAGTACAATAGCAACTGCTGGTTTTTCAACTCACGATACTTCTTTTGGCTATTTTTCTAATACACCAGCCATCTTAATTATCTCAACAATCTTCATGTTGCTTTCTGCTTTACCATTCGTACTTTATGTCAAATTAGTACTTCCTGGACACTCCAAACGCTTCCTTGATCCACAAGTGATTGTTTTTCTCCATATCGTTCTCCTTTTCAGCTTTGCTTTAGCAGCGTGGCTACGGTTTCATGACCATCGCGCTTTCCACTTGGTTTTTCTTGATGTCATTTTTCACCTTTCATCCATTATTAGTACCACAGGTTACAGCGCTGAAGATTATCAACTTTGGGGACCGTTTGCACTTGGAATTTTCTTCATTGTTTCTTTTACGGGCGGATGTGCTGGTTCTACTTCTGGTGGCATGAAAATCAATCGCCTCATTATTCTTTGGCGTATTACACAAACAAATATAGAAAAACTTTTTTCTCCTAATGTCGTTGTAAAAGCGCGCTATGATCACTCAAATATATCAAACGATGTTGCTCAAGCCGTTTTATTTTTTGTATGTCTTTATATGTTCTGCCTTGTTATCGGCACCGCACTTTTGCTTACAACCGGTCTTGACTTTACCTCTGCCTTTACAGGAGTCTTAACCGCACTTTCAAATATTGGTCCAGGCTTTGGAGATATTATTGGCCCCACGGGTAATTTCTCTACAATAAACGATAATGCTTTATGGATTTTAAGTTTTTTGATGTTAGCTGGACGCCTTGAAATCATAACGATATTTGTACTTTTTATTCCCGCTTTCTGGCGTGAATAATTTTAATACATAGCACTTTATTTTAATTTTATTGATCTTCTTGATCAAATAAAAATAGGCACATAGAATATCCTTTTTTACGAATAATCTTTAATACAAAAAATATGAATATTTGCTGATAAAAATGTTTTTTTCTTTAATAGAGTTATGTCCTTATGAAAAATAGAATGCCGTTATATTACGAATTCCCAAGCCTGTAAAAAAACGTCTCACAATACTCACACGTTCATTTCACGACACCCCTCATAAAATATATAAGATCTGATGGGGGTCCATCATTTTTACTTAAATAATAAGGTGCAGGTCGGTACCACAAAATAAGATATAAGTTAACACTATCATATTATTTTCTTGCTTTTAATATTGCAACAGCCCGCATTTCAGACAATTTATAAAAAGCCTTTTTACAGCTTATCTTCCATAGTTTTTATCCACCACATGCCTTCTTCCGATTATGATGTGCAAGAGGATAGCTCTTATTGATAATATCAACAGATTTGACATGAGAAAATCTTACGGTACTCTAAGCTCTTATTCAAATTGAAAAGGTAATTCATCTATAAAAATCATATATATACATTGATCTTAAATCAATCTTATTATGAATTTATTGAAAATATGTACGACTATTTTATTCATGGAGATACCATCTTTATCTTTTTAAGACAAGAAAACATTTTTTTCGCTATCTATTTAAGTCTTACAAAACAAACAATATCAGCATGACACCGTATAAGATAGTGCATAAATCCCCAGACTTAAGTCAAAGCATTATTTTCTTATTCTAAAATATCACTGAACAAAAGTAGCTTTCCTCTCTCCTCGTATGCTTTATCATAAATCACATATCGCTCTCAAGCGTATACATTTTTAATCTTTTATCCAAAATTTTGAGAACTTTTTATAGCGTGCTACTAAAAATAATATAAATTTTGTAAAATAACATTTATATCATTGAGCTATTTTCTTGATGACCATGAAAAACCTCTAAGGAAAATACTTTTTATCATTCCTCAAAAAGATTTTTGATATAATAATCAAAGTGTTTTTTCTGCAAACAGTTCTTTGTAAACACTTTCAATCTTGCTTGCCTCTTTTTCCAAAGGAAAGTGAGTACGAACATGGGTTAAAGCTTTCTTTCCGGCTGCCAATGTTTTTTCTACATCAGCGAAATAAGGTTCAATTGCTGCTGTTAAAGCCGCTCCATCTCCTGCTTGAACAACCGTTCCTGTTCCCTCGACCACCAATTCTTTAAAAATTCCTACATCACTCGCCACTACAGCCGTCTGTGATGCCATTGCCTCCAATGGTGTCAGACCAAAACCTTCCAAACGAGAAGGAGTCACATAAAGTGATAGACGGCGATACCACACAGGTATATCAAGCCTTTCACCAAGAAAAATAATGCGGTTGTTTAAACCAGCTTCAGCAATCTTCTGTCGTAATTTCTTTTCAAAACCATAATGCTGTTCTGTAGTCCGACCAGCAATAAGTGCTGTCCATTCGGGATAGTCAGGCAATAATGCTATCATCGCGTCCACAAACAAATCAGTACCTTTTAAATAGCGCACGCGCCCAAAACATCCTACCGCATATTTTCCTGGCACCCCAGTTGCTAGAAAGTAATCATCAGGAATTTTTGGGGGTGAAAAACGCCTAATATCCACTCCATGCATAATAACCTTATGAGGCACTTCTAGATAGGTTCCCGTACATACACTAGTAGCGATAACTTTATCCATACGACGAAGCAACCATTTGGTAAAAGGCTTGTGTTCACGTCGAGAAGCCGAAGTAAAGATGAGTTTAAGCTTCATTCGCAAAACATCGCGCAAAAAAATCCCACAAAGCATCTCAATATTGCGTCGTGCATGCCAAATACGAAATGATTTCCCTTTCGGACTTTTCCAAAGTCCGAAAAGGTCCCTAAAGGCAAGAGCCGGTAAACTTTGTGGTAATCCAAACCCAAAAGTGGATATACGTACACCCTGTTCGCGCTGCAGTGGAATAAGCTGAATAATCGTAGATGTTACTCCCGACAAACGCCTTTTAAAGTGAGGCGCAATAATTTCAGTTTCGTCCAAAGATACACGCATAATAATCCATATGTTATTTAGATGTACTGAACCTTAATGATCTCGTAATTATGCGCACCACCTGGTGCATTCACCTCAATCACATCACCTTCTTGCTTGCCAATAAGTGCACGTGCGATAGGCGAAGAAATAGAGATTTTACCAACCTTTACATCAGCTTCTTGATCCCCTACGATCTGATACACTTTCTTTTCCTCAGTATCCTCATCCAAGAGTTTAATGGTTGCACCAAATTTTATTTTATCACCTGAAAGACGCGAGACATCTATAACTTCTGCCCGAGCGATATAATCTTCAAGCTCATTTATACGCCCCTCATTATGACTTTGCGCTTCTTTAGCAGCATGATACTCGGCATTTTCTGATAAATCACCATGTGCACGCGCCTCAGAAATTGCTTCAATAATTCGCGGACGCTCTTGTTGTTGACGCCAACGCAACTCTTCCTTAAGACTCTCAAAACCAGCTGTAGTCATCGGAACTTTTTCCATAATCCGTCCCTTTCTATTACATGGAAGGTTTAATAAAAATACAAAAAACGGCTTCCAAAATTACTTTTGGAATCCGAAAACTACGATATTTTTATTATATAGTACAGTATCGCTGTTTTCCATACAAAAATAAATAAAGGAAACAAAACATGCACAAATAGTGATTAAAACATCTCATTTTGGTGTTTAAAACGTTAAACTTCACTCTTCTCTTTAAAGTGTCTTAAAGAAGAAAGAATTGTGTTTTTTTCTGTTTTATTATAATCTAGTAAAAGAAATCATATGGGATATGAAGAGAAAAGGATAGAAAATCTCTAAAGAAATTCTTTACAGAAAAATGAAAAAAATCGTCATTTTTTTTATGTTTGGCTCTTTCTTTTTAGCCACAACAATATCAGAGGCAGCAAATGCTTTTGTTACGAAAAATCTTAATTTTAGAACAGGTCCCAGCACTCAGTATGCACTTTGCGGCTTAATCTCTGCTGGAGAATTAGTTTTTGTTAAAAACTGTGAAGGAAATTGGTGCCATATCCGATATAACACTCAAATAGGTTGGGTGTCATCTCGTTATCTTTCATTTAAAGATGGAAATGATCTATATCACGCATACACAATGCCCTTAGTTCCACAACATACTAGATATGATTATTCTCCATAACAGCTATAATAACCTATACCCTTTTGAACATCATCATAGCAAAAATGCAATAGTGTCCACGAACAACCACAAATGTGCCGCCTCAAAAGAAACACTTCGAAAAATTAGACTCATAGAAAAAACTTAATCAATACTCAGTAAACCGAAACAAACTTGCTAAATAACGTTTTACTGTTGTCGTAATGAAATTGTAAAAATTAGTATTTTCTTTAAAATCACCAGCACTTTTCTATCAAAGGATACAACAATGAAAAATGGTGTTACTGCAACAGTAGAAGCTCTTTCTGCTCTTATTACTTCAGGTAATCCTCTTTTTAAGAATGGTGCATTATGGACACCTCACCGCCCTATTCATCCTGAAAAATCTGAAGGTGGCATTCCATTTCAACTCGAAACATCTTTTAAACCAGCGGGAGATCAGCCTCAAGCCATTAAAACTCTGGTTGAGGGAATTCAAAAAGATGAACGTACACAAGTACTTTTGGGTGTTACCGGCTCAGGAAAAACCTATACAATGGCCAATATCATTGAAAAAACACAGCGCCCAGCTCTGATTTTAGCTCCCAATAAAACTCTAGCAGCGCAGCTTTATGGGGAATTTAAAAGTTTTTTTCCCCATAATGCTGTCGAATATTTTGTTTCTTATTATGACTATTATCAACCAGAAGCCTATGTTGCACGCTCTGATACCTATATTGAAAAAGAATCCTCAATTAATGAACAAATCGATCGGATGCGTCATGCTGCAACACGCGCCGTTTTAGAGCGTGATGACGTTATTATCGTCGCCTCTGTCTCCTGCATCTACGGAATTGGTTCCGTAGAAACCTATACGGCCATGACCTTCCAAATAGCAAAAGGGGACAAACTCAATCAACGAACACTCTTGGCTGATTTAGTCTCTCAACAGTATTATCGACAAGATATCAATTTCATTCGTGGTTCCTTTCGTGTACGAGGGGATACAATCGAAATTTTCCCTGCCCACCTTGAAGACCGTGCTTGGCGTATTTCGCTCTTTGGCGATGAAGTGGAAACAATTACGGAATTCGATCCTCTCACCGGACAAAAAACAGGCGATCTTCAATCGATTAAAATTTATGCCAATTCACACTATGTAATACCGCGACCAACACTCAAGCAAGCAATGAAAGCCATCAAAATGGAACTGCTTCAACGCCTCGATGAGTTGAACGCGGCCGGCCGTCTTTTAGAGGCACAACGTTTGGAACAACGAACAATTTTTGATTTAGAAATGTTAGAAACCACCGGTTCATGCGCCGGAATAGAAAATTATTCACGTTATTTAACAGGACGAAAACCTGGTGAACCACCACCAACCTTGTTCGAATACATTCCAAATAATGCTCTTGTTTTTATCGATGAAAGCCACGTAACCATTCCCCAAATTGGGGGCATGTACCGTGGTGACTTTCGTAGAAAAGCAACCTTAGCAGAATATGGTTTTCGCCTCCCTTCTTGTATGGATAACCGTCCTTTGCGCTTTGAAGAATGGGATGCTATGCGCCCACAAACGATTGCTGTCTCCGCAACACCTGGACGCTGGGAAATAGAACAATCTCACGGCACTTTTGTGGAACAAGTTATTCGCCCAACAGGGCTTGTTGACCCACCAACAGAGGTTCGTCCAGCCAAAAATCAAGTCGATGATGTTGTGAATGAAATTCATAAAACAATTCAAAAAGGCTACCGTACATTGGTGACAGTTCTCACAAAACGTATGGCCGAAGACTTAACTGAATATCTCCACGAACAAGACATTCGTGTACGCTATATGCATTCTGACATTGATACATTAGAGCGCATTGAAATTCTACGCGATCTTCGGCTTGGCACCTTTGATGTCCTCATCGGTATTAACTTGCTCCGAGAAGGCTTAGATATTCCAGAATGTGGTTTTGTTGCCATTCTAGATGCCGATAAAGAGGGCTTTTTGCGCTCTGAAACTTCACTCATACAAACAATCGGACGTGCTGCACGTAACGTAGATGGCCGTGTTGTCCTCTATGCAGATACGATCACTGGTTCCATAGAACGAGCCTTACAGGAAACACAAAGACGTCGTCAAAAACAAATAGCCTATAATGAAGAACACCATATCACACCGAAAAGTATTAAAAAAAATATCGGAGATATTCTCAATTCAGGCTATGAAAACAACCATATTCATACAAATATCCCTGATGTCATCGAGAAAAAAAATATGGTTGGCAACAATTTAGCATCTCATATTAAACACCTCGAAAAATTAATGCATGAAGCAGCTGCTGATCTTAATTTTGAAGAAGCAGCACGCCTTCGCGATGAAATCAAACAATTACAAAAGATAGAACTAGAACTCGCAGAAAATCCCTTAACACAACATAGCGAACAATCCACCCATGAGCGCGTATTACAACCAAGTCTTTTCTCCAAACCAGACCTTGCACACATGGGACCAACCATGGACACTGGTATTTTGGAAAATCAAAAAGGAAAATCTCGTAAAAACACCCCTAATCAAGCAACAATAAAACGAAAAAAACGCAATCAATGAAGGAGCAAAAAATTTCAAACCGCATAAAATAATCTTCAGCTCTTCTAAAAAAAGACGAAAGCTCAAAAGCAAACAGCGTTATCCGAAAAATAGACAACCTCCAACATCAAGGGTGCTTCAATTTGTCTAAAACAACATGAGAGAGAATATTTTACAAAAATTTCTAAAATATATTATCTTTATACAGTTATACTCTGATATCTAACTCAATATTATTTATCCTTACAAGAAAATATTCAAATAGGACACTGTCCTATAACACAAATAAAGTAAAATAAGACTTTCTCATAGAACCATAAGCCTCTGATAAAAAATGATAACTTTTATTCATATACCTATTGTTCAATTCATATTGTACCAAACAATAAAAAACTATCCCTAAATAAAGGGTTTATATTCCATAGTAAAAAATTGTGGACTCTCAATACAAACTTATTAATTAACCTCAAGCAGAGTACATCAATTGAAATCAAAATTCTGTTATGATTTCATTTTACTGTCTCCGCGATAGATTTAACTAAATAAATTTTTATTTTTTTGTCACAATAAAGTCCAAAATTGTTCAGACTCTATTCAGTTTGAAACGTGTAGGATGTGAAAATACGAATTTACACAAGGAGCATCATTATGAAAAAAGTGGTCAGGTTAGCGGCATTATCAGCAATGTCAACTGTGACTGTTTTTATGCCGCTAAATGCAACGCTTGCGGATATGGTATGGTATCGTAGTGACTCTATCTCGAGAGAAATAGATGATATGATGAGGAAGATGCGTAAAGAAACAGATACAGATGATGCGATAAGGGAAATGAAGAAGAAAGCTGATATCCTGCCTTGCGGTTTTTCTCGCTCCCATTGTTCTGATAGAAAACGTGGCTTTTTTTCTGATGATTTCCAAAAGTTTGTTGATGATTTCCGCAAGCGTTCTGATGATGACAAGAGAAGATTTAAAGCCAAACATAGTAAGGCGGAACAACAACACCATCATCACCATTATCATCATTTTGAAAACAAAACATATCATTACGTCGAGCGCAAAAAGACAAAACACAGTAATATTCATATAGACAACTCAGAAGATGCTTTAGCGGTGGGTATTCTTGATCTTAAAACTGGTACGATTCTTGGTACAATTTTAAAAAAAACAGAACAGCCACAAGTGGTTTATCAAATAGTACCACAAAATCAGATAATTTATCAAAAAGTTCCGCAAAATCAAAGAGTTTATCAAGTGCAGCAAACGGTGGCATATGAGCCACGCCAGCAATCATTAGAATCTGATTGGCTTAACTATTGCAAGAAAAAATACCGTTCTTTCAACCCTAAAACAGGGACCTTTCGAGACCGTAATGGTTTGGAACACATTTGTTATGCCCCAATAAATTAACTTCTGTTCCGTCCTACTAAAAAAATCTTAAATGGCAAAAAAAAACGCTTCAAAGCGTTTTTGTGTTTGCTCATATATTAAAATCTTGAAGAAAAGAATTATTTTGGCGCTCATAGCCTATACTACTTTTGGGATCATGCCCACAGATAAAACAAACATCATCGCCTAAGGGTAAAACTTTTTCTCGAAGGGATTTGCATCAATTTTTCATAAGAACAGAAGGGGAAGTCCGTACGTCCAATAGAACCACGAAAGAGAACATCACCCAAGAGGGCTAAGCACTCTTTTTCATTGAAATAAATAACATGACCAAGGGAATGCCCCAGTGTATGCAAAACTCTAAACTCATGTCCAGCAAAATACACACACTCACCATCTTCTAATTATATAGAACACGCACCATGATGCTTTCGGGTGTAAGCCATGATTTAAGAACCATTCTCACCCGTTTTAAATTCAGCTAGCGTTAGTAAATACTAACTTTGATATCAAGCCGCTTGAGCAAGATGTGAGCGACATGCAAAATATGTTAGAAGATTACCTTGCTTTTGCCCGTAGTGAAGAAAGTGAGTGTGTTAAAATTTTTGATTTAAATGCTCTTATGCAAAAATTCTCTACCGATGCGCATCTTCACAAACATCAATTTTCCTACACCATTGAAAGCCCTACACAAACACAAGCACTCCCACGTGCCTTCACGCGTCTCATCAGCAATCTTGTGCCAAACGCATTTTGTCATAGCAATACTGTCAAACTAACTGCCATATCCCAACAAGAATGTTTCCCATATATCAAAAAAAGTTCCCGCAATATATTATATTTATACAGTTATAATATGATATCGAACTCAATATTTAGCCTCACAAGAGAGTAGTCAAACAGGACTGTATTTTATCACACAAATAAGGTTCTATCTTAGCACCATAAGCTTATAATAAAAAATGATAACTTTTATTCATACACCTATTGTTCAATTCATATTGTATCAAGCAATAAAAAAGTACTCATCAATAAATAATTTATAACCAATAATAAAAAATCTGGTTCTCTAAATACAAGCTGCTTAATTAACCTTAAGAAGAGTACATTAATTGAAATCAAAATTCTGTCATGATTTTATTTTACTGTATTGGTAATAGTTTTAACTAAATGAATTTTTATTTTTTTGTCACAATAAAGTCCAAAATTGTTCAAGCTCTATTCAGTTTGACACATGTAGGATGTGAAAAATACGAATTTACACAAGGAGCATCATTATGAAAAAAGTGATCAGATTAGCGGTATTATCAGTAATGTCAACTGTGACCGTTTTGATGCCATTAGATCCAACGCTTGCGGATATGGCATGGTATCATAACTATGATATGAGAAGAGAGGCTGGTTTACCTTCTCACAATTTTAGCTCCCATTTTTCTCATAGTGAACATCACTCTTTTGATAATCCCCACAAGCGTCATTATGTTAGCCATAAGTGGGGAGCACAACAACACCATCATGTTGAACATAAGACATATCATTATGTCGAGCGCAAAAAGACAAAACACAGTAGTATTAATATAAATAACTCAGGAGAAGCTTTAGCAATAGGCATTCTTGCTCTTGCAGCTGGTGCACTTCTCAGCAAAATTTTAAAAAAACCAGAACAGCCACAAGTTGTTTATCAAACTGCACCACAGCATCAAATTGTACATCAACAGGTTCCACAAGAACAGATAGTTTATGAAGCTCCGCAAACGGTGAAATATGAGCCAGTACAACAATCATTAGAATCTGATTGGCTTCAATATTGCAAGAAAAAATACCGTTCCTTCAACCCTAAAACAGGGACCTTTCGAGACCGTAATGGTGTGGAACACTTTTGTTATGCCCCAATAAATTAACTTCTGTTCTGCCCTACTAAAAAGTCTTAAATGGCACAAAAAAACGCTTCAAAGCGTTTTTTTATTTGCTCATATATTAAAATCTTGAAGAAAAGGATTATTTTGTCGCTCATAGCCTATGCTACTTTGGGGACCATGCCCACAGATAAAACAAACATCATCGCCTAAGGGTAAAACTTTTTCTCGAAGAGATTGCATCAATTTTTCATGGGAACAGAAGGGGAAGTCCGTACGTCCAATAGAACCACGAAAGAGAACATCACCCAAGAGGGCTAAGCGCTCTTTTTCATTGAAATAAATAACATGACCAGGGGAATGTCCTGGGGTGTGAAAAACCTTAAACACATGTCCAGCAAAATGAACGCACTCACCATCTTCTAACCATTGATCAGGGATACAGATGCAAGCATCAGTGATGCCATAATTTTTTGCGCTTTCGCTCACGGCATCCATCACAGGCTTATCATCGCGATGTGAACCGATGATTTTTACATTAAGCGCTTCTTTCACTTGCATTGCTGCTCCCACATGATCAAAATGACCATGTGTTATCCAAATAGCCTCAACGATAACACCATTCTTTTCGATTCCATCTTGAATCCGCGGCCAATCACCACCAGGATCAACGAGAACCCCCGTTTTACATTCACTATCAAAAAGCAAAGTGCAATTTTGTTGGAATGTTGTAACTGGAATAATATGTATATTAAGACTACCCATCATATCCTTTTCAAAAGTAATTTTTTTAAATTTATAAATAAAACTTTCTCTCTTTTAAAGTAAAGGTGCTGCTCGACAGCTTTATACAACTTATGTAAACTTGCATTTTGTGTAAACTAAATTTTTATCAAGGTTTTTTTAAAAATGACCAATCACGTTCAAGTTTTGTGTGACGATGCCCCTCACCTTCTTGTGATTGATGACGATACACGTATTCGCAATCTTTTATTTCAGTTTCTCATTAAAAATGGATTTCGTGTTTCAGTTTCAGCCAATGCGAATGAAGCAAAACGACTGTTGGCAAGTTTAGATTTTGATCTTCTTATTGTTGATGTCATGATGCCTGGTGAAAGCGGTATCAGCCTTACCCATTCACTCCGCCAAACAAAAGATGTTCCTATCCTCATGCTCACAGCTTTATCAGAAACAGACAATCGTATCCGTGGATTAGAAGCAGGCGCAGATGATTATCTGGCTAAGCCATTTGACCCACGTGAACTTCTCCTTCGCATCAACGCCATTTTACGAAGAGGTTTTCCCCTTAGCCAACCCAAAATTGAACAAATCGTTTTTGGTCCTTATATATTTTCAATTCCGCGACGCGAACTCAAAAAAGGAGGAGAAATTATTAAATTAACCGATAAAGAACGAGAAATGATGATCATTTTTGCCGAAAATGCAGGCGATACAATTCCGCGCCATAAATTCGCGACCGATGACAGCAATATAAGTGAACGTGCCATTGATGTGCAGATCAATCGCCTTCGTCGTAAAATAGAAAAAAATCCAGCACTCCCTATATGGCTCCAAACTGTGCGAGGAATAGGGTATAAACTCTCAATTGAATAGGCGCACAATGTTCAAACCTTTAAGATTTTTTTTTCGATGGCTAACGAAAAAGATGCCTAAACGGCTTTATGCTCGTTCTTTGATCATTATTATTGCTCCCATGGTGCTTCTGCAAACGGTCATTGCTTACGTCTTTATGGAACGTCATTGGCAAATGGTAACGGAGCGTCTTTCAACTGCTGTCGTGCATGATATTTCAGCCATTATTGATATTATTGAAACATATCCACAACAAGATAACTATGAAGATATCAAGCGTATTGCACAACAACGTATGGGATTAAACATTTCTATTTTATCTCCTGCCCCCTTACCCCCACCAGGACCTAAGCCATTTTTTGCAATTCTTGATTATTTTCTAAGTGAAGAAATCACCCGCCAAATTAACCGTCCCTTCTGGATCGATACTGTAGGAGATTCTGATCTTGTTGAAATCCGCATCCACCTTGGTCACAACATCTTACGCGTCTTTGCTCCACGCAGCCAAGCCTATGCTTCCAATACTGCTATTTTTTTAAGCTGGATGGTAGGAACAGCTCTTGTTTTATTGCTGATAGCAATTTACTTTTTGCGCAATCAAATCAAACCGATTCAACAATTGGCTGAAGCAGCAGAAAGCTTTGGACGCGGTCGTCCTTTACCAAAAGGATTTCAACCACAGGGAGCTGATGAAGTTCGTCGTGCAGGCATCGCTTTTGTACGCATGCGTGAACGTATTGAACGCCAAATAGAACAACGCACAATGATGCTCTCAGGCGTAAGCCATGATTTAAGAACTATTCTTACACGTTTTAAACTTCAGCTAGCATTAGCAAATACTGACTTTGATATTAAACCGCTTGAGCAAGATGTAAGTGATATGCAAAATATATTAGAAGATTATCTTGCTTTCGCCCGTGGTGAAGGAAGTGAAAGTGTCAAAACTTTTGATTTAAATGCTCTTATGCAAAAATTCTCCGCCGATGCTCATCTTCACAAACGTCAATTTTCTTACACCATTGAAGGACCTACAGAGATACAAGTACGTCCCCGTGCTTTCACACGCTTGGTTAGCAATCTTGTATCAAATGCATTTTGTCACAGCACGACCGTTAAAGTAACAGCCAACTCTCAACAAGAATCTTTTATATTAATCATCGACGATGATGGACCTGGAATTCATAAAAATATGCGTACAGAAGTTTTTAAACCATTTTTTAGAATTGATAAAGCACGAAACCAAGATGCAAGTGGAACAGGACTTGGTCTTTCTATTGCCCAAGACATAGCACGCAGCCACGGTGGCAACATACAATTAGATGAGAGCTCGCTCGGGGGATTGCGCGCTATTCTTGAAATTCCCCGATAAGCCATATTTCAGCAAACAGTCTGTAAAAATCATAAACTTGATACTTTAAGCATTCCCTACAGTTTCAAACAAAGTGTATTGCAGTGCCTTGTAAGCGCTTTCTCCTGATAAAGCCACCATCTGAAATGCAACATAATGGCTTTCACAGGCCTTAAGTGCATGTATCAATAATGTTTCAACCTGTATATGGGATGGATGCACCCCACCAGCCAAAAGAAGACCTTGCCGGTAAATAACCGAATTATTCCTTTGCCAATAATCAAAATGTCCCAACAACAACTTTTCATTAATTGCTAACAATAAGCGCTGTATTTCGGCTGTTCGGGCATTTTCAATAGAAAGATCAAATGAACAAGCCAAATGCAGTGCTTCATGCTCTTCTATCCATGAAAAAGCAAGTCGATAATTGGCCCGTTTCCCTTCCACACAAACGCTAATTTCATCTTGCGCATCCCGCTCAAACGACCAATCATATTCACAAGCAATCTGTTCGATAAAATCAACAGGATGCTCTTTTCTTTCTGTGGCGCAAAATGCAAGCCTCATCACAATCCTCAATTATCTTAAAACATTGTCAACAGAATATAAACCGCTTAAATTGTAACAATATTTGCTACAATCAAACCCCTTACACCAAACAAATACACATTAAAAACATCAACAAAACACAAACACCTAGAACACAATCGCGCTCTTTAGGGAAACATGATAATCATGAAACGAATCATCAAGTTTTTTCAGTGTATTGATACAATTTCATAGCGCTAGCCCCCCTGATTCAAAAAAATGTATTTTACCCCAAAAAAAATCAAAAATAAACAAATGCTCCGCTCTAACAGACTCAAGATTAAGCATTTTTTAGTTTCACGCATCATATTGAAAAATTGGGGATATTTTTTGAAGATTCTTTTTTTAAGAAACTATTTTACTTTTTTGTGTCTGCGTTTTTTTAATCATCTTTTTTTAAATCATCAAGGCGCCTTTTCAAATCAGCATTATCAGCATGGATTTTCAGCACCATCTCCTTAAAAGTCTCAAACTCTTCGCGTGAAACAAGATCAAGTTTGTTTGCTATCTTTTCAGCCTGCACACGAAAAGCTGTTCCAGCTTCACGTCGTATACCTTGCGCAACGTCAGCAGCATCTGTTGCTAATTTTGCTAATTCATCAAGAATACGGTTTGATCCATTACGCATAATATTTTTCCTTAAATTTAAATTATTGACGCACGCATTATAGCGTATTCTCATAACATTTAGATACTGTAATTTGTTCCTTTTACCCTATTTTTACCCTGCTGTGCAGATATTTCATGACGATTTTGTTTAAAATTTTTTATATTCCTTTTATCATCATAATTCTTTTACCACATAAACTAGTGGAAATCTATTGCCTTTTCTAACTTGCCTCCCTCCTGACTTGACCATTGTGCATTCATCTGTCATTTCTGATCATCAGAGTCACTTCATATTCATCTCATAATGTAAGATGCTTAACTCATGAACAATTTGTCTTGTCCAGCCATTGCTTTTCCGTCTTTTCTTAATCCTGTCATTATCCAGCTAGGTCCCATAACACTTCATTGGTATGGACTTGGTTACGTGCTGGGTATTCTTTTTGCTTGGTGGTATGCGCAAAATTTATTAAAAAAAACATCTCTATGGTATAGAAACCACCCTCCTATGGATAAAGAGAAGATCGGAGATTTTGTTGTCTGGTCTGCCATAAGTGTTGTTGTTGGAGGACGTTTAGGACAAGTTCTTGTATGGGATCCCATTTACTATTTTAACCATCCAAGTGCTATCATTGCCGTATGGGATGGGGGAATGTCCTTTCATGGCGGACTTATTGGTATTATCATTGCTATGATCTGGTTTGCCCGTAAAAATCATATTAACATACGAGCCATGTTTGATATCATTGCTGCAGGTGCTCCTATTGGTATCGGCATTGTACGAATTTGCAACTTCATCAACCAAGAATTATGGGGCAATATTACTACACATCCTTGGGCTGTTTGTTTTCCTCTCGATCCTTACTATTTACCGCGCCATCCAAGCCAACTTTATGAAGCATTTATGGAAGGATTTCTTCTCTTCATCATCCTGTGTCTTCTTATTTTTTGGTTCAAAGCATTAAAACGTCCCGGTACTGTATCAGGGATATTTATTATAGGCTATGCAATAGCACGCAGCATTTCTGAAATTTACCGTGCTCCTCAAGAAGATCCAGAATGGTTTTCCACACTTTTCCATTCTACTGGTTTTACCTATGGCATGGCTTTATCTCTTCCCATGTTTCTTTTAGGGGGATATCTTCTTCTCCATGCCTTTAAATATAAATCGACAGAAAATGGCCAGTCTCAAAGAAAAAATTAAAGAAATTATTGCCCTTAATGGACCAATCACTGTTAGCCAATATATGACGTTGGCACTCACCGATTCTCAATTTGGTTATTATCAAACACAAACACCTTTTGGACGTGCTGGTGATTTCATTACAGCACCTGAAATAAGCCAACTATTTGGAGAGATGATTGGCATTTGGACTCTTGCAAGCTGGAAAGCTCAAGGTTATCCTTATCCTTTTATTCTCGCTGAAATAGGTCCAGGACGTGGAACTTTGATGGATGACATTTTGCGAACTATCCAAAAGCTCTCTCAAACGGCATTTAATGCTGCTGAAATTTTTCTGATAGAAATAAGCAAAAAACTTGCAAAAGAACAAAAAAAGCGCCTTTGCTCTTATCAAAAACAAATCCATAGCATTGAAAATTTTAATCAAATTCCTTCAAAACCTCTCTTCCTCATTGCTAATGAATTTCTCGATACACTCCCTATCAACCAATATATTAAAGTCAATGGAGAATGGAAAGAGCGCTGCATTACAGTCAATCAAAATGGAGATTTCATCTTTATTGCTGCCCCACATAGACTTCCCTCTTCTTGTCTACAAACCTATTGTTCTAAAGTGCCTGACGGAACAATTTTTGAACATGCCCCCTTACGACATCAGTTCATGAAACAAATCAGCCACCATTTAGTGCAAGTAACAGGTTCTGCTTTACTTATCGACTATGGTGCTTGTGATCTTGCTTTTGGTGATACGCTGCAAGCTCTCTCAAAACATAGATTTCGTGATGTTTTCGATGCCCCTGGTGAACATGATTTAACATCCCATGTTGATTTTTCTTTTTTAAAAACCATCGCTCTTGAACAGGGCTGTTTTGCTGAAATCTTCGAGCAAGGAGAATTTCTTTTAAAAATGGGGCTACTGGAGCGCGCAAAACAGCTTGGAGTGGGAAAAAGCACTCCTTTGCAAGATAAAATCCGCCAAGACATCGAACGGCTCGCTGGTCCAGATCAGATGGGAAAATTATTTAAAGTTTTACATTTCAGTGATAAAAACATCTCCATCCCTCCCCAATTTTGATGATCAGCGCTTTTGTCAATAAGCACATCATTATCTAAACTGTTCATTGACAAATATGAACATCTCCACCCTCACTTCAAATAATCTCCATAAGGAACTTTTATGAAATCTATCCCTCATCCCATTCTTGCAAAAAATCTTTCTACTTTACACATCCATGGGATAAAACATGGATTTTTTACACGTCAAGGTGGTGTTTCAAAAAATCTTTATCATAGTCTTAATGTTGGGAAAGGTTCAAATGATCAACCTGAACATATCGTACAGAATCGTCTTTTGATCGCCAATTATTTTTCTATTGAGGCGAAAAATTTAGTCACAGTCAATCAAATACACTCCTGTAACATTGTCGTAGCTCATCAAGCAACTATCGGTACCCCTCCTCAAGCTGATGCTCTGGTTACGACCACCCCAGAACTCGTTATTGGGATTCTTACAGCAGATTGCGGCCCCATTCTGTTTGCTGATCCACAAGCTGGAGTCATCGCTGCAACTCATGCTGGCTGGCGTGGAAGCTTAAATGGAATTATCGAGAAAACAATTGCTGTTATGGAAAAACAAGGAGCCAAAAGACAATCAATAACAGCAGTCCTTGGACCTTGTATTGGCCCTTATCACTACGAAGTAACAAGTGAATTTTACAACCAATTTATTGATTGCCACAGCAAATACCAAAAATATTTTTTAAAAACAGAAAAAGTCAATCATTTTCGCTTTAATCTATGGGCATTTATTATAAACAAACTCAAAGAAGCAGGCGTTAATGCTTCTTGTGTAGAGCTTTGTACCTATCAAGATGAACAGCGTTTTTTCTCCTATCGCCGTGCAATTCACCGCAACGAACCCGATTACGGACGGCAAATTTCCGCTATTATGCTGAAAAACAAAAGATGAGCCCCTTTTATACTTGGAACAATACCAAAACTGCAAAACTAAACTTTTTATCCAAATGTAAAAATAAATCCCATTGTACTTTTCTTTTTTCACGAAATTATCTACCAGCCCATAAAATATGATTGCCTTCGCTATGATCATTTCCAATGTTTGGTTATAATGATTGAAGGCAAGATTATACTTCATTTTATTACTCCCCTTCATTCATCTTCAATATGAAACATTCTCCATATTGAAAGCATTTTTTATAAAGTAATAACCAAAAAGCTTAATCTATATGTATTTCTTTGCCACATGGAGAAAAAACTTTGCTCTAACAGTAATAAACTTTTGGAAAAAGAGACAACATACCGCATAGCTCTTTAACAATAATCGATAAAATTGTAAGGCTTTTGTAATTGTTCTCTTGCAATTTAATAAAAAGAAATTAAAAACCGTATCGCATTCCCACCATGATGATTCAGAGGTTCTACTATGAAACTTTTCTGCGGAAATTCTAATCCACGCCTTGCTGAAGATGTTGCAAATTATTTGAATATCCCCTTAGGCAAAGCAACTGTAAAACGCTTTGCTGATCAAGAAATTTTCGTAGAACTGCATGAAAATGTACGTGGACAAGATGTTTTTGTTTTGCAATCTACATCCTATCCCGCAAATGATCATTTGATGGAATTGCTCATCATGATTGATGCCCTTCGTCGTTCTTCTGCGCGTCGTATTACAGCTGTTATCCCCTATTTTGGCTATGCCCGCCAAGATAGAAAACCAGGACCACGAACTCCTATTTCTGCAAAACTTGTTGCCAATCTCATTACTGAAGCAGGAGCCCATCGTGTTTTAACATTGGACCTTCATGCAGGACAAATTCAAGGTTTTTTTGATATCCCTACAGATAATCTCTATGCTGTTCCTGTCATTTCTCGCGATGTCAAAGTGCATTATTCTCTTGAAAATGTTATTGTTGTTTCACCTGATGTGGGTGGTGTGGTTCGCGCGCGCGCGCTCGCCAAGCGCTTGAACAGTTTGCTCGCTATTGTGGATAAACGTCGTGAAAGCCCCGGTGAATCAGAAGTTATGAATATCATTGGAGATGTATCGGGAAAAGATTGCCTTTTGCTTGATGATATTGTTGATTCAGGTGGAACTTTATGCAATGCAGCAAGTGCTCTGCTTAAACATGGTGCCAATAGTGTCACGGCTTATATCACGCACGGTGTTCTTTCTGGTAATGCAATCGAACGAATTGCCAATTCAGAGATGAAAGAATTGGTTATTACAGATTCAATTATGCCAACACAAGCTATTGAGAAAACCCATAATATTCGTGTTTTGCCCATTGCCGACCTTATTGGAGAAGCAATAGCAAGGACAGCAGCAGAACAATCGGTTTCCAGCTTATTTGGTTAAAGTGGTTCCTTGGGGTCTCCCGGTGCTGTTTCAACACCAAGATCAGGAAATGCAACAATACGTTGACCACTAAAATGCGTGTGAATAACAATAAGTCCACGCTCTTCAAAGTAGGTTAAAAGTCGGCGTGCACGGCTTAAAGAATGAGTCCCATAAAGACGTGCTAAAAATGCATCAGATGGACAGGGCTTTCCCCCTAATGCGGACTGTGCCACGTTCAAGAAGACTCCTTGAACATCTTCTTCCAAACTTTCTGATATTTGCAAAATATGTTTCCAATGTTCACTGACAGCCGTTTGTTCATCAACAAAAGCCTGAGCAATAGCCAACTTACGCCGAAATTGTGAAAGATTAAAAGGAACCTTTGACATACCATGGATACGACAACGAACTGAAAAATCTTGATAAAGCACCGCTGTTGAACGATAAAAAGCTTCAGAATCCTCAAGAATTTCCCGAATAATATGTTCTGCTTGCCCGTCACGCTCAACATCAGAAAGTTCAGGAAATAAACTCGGGTTTTCTTCCAACAACTCTTGTTTTTTATGCACGACCTCCTCTAACATCTCGTGCATTGATTTTTCCCTCATCGGCTCTCGTGTTTGTTTAAATGGCGTTAAAATTTCCTCTGGTGAAGCAGTAAAAACGAGCTCTTGTACATCATCTCGCTCTGTTGGAAGTGGCATTAATTTAGGGCTAGAAGAGCGTGCCAAAGTTTCAACAGAACCGATAATAATTGGTAAGGGACGTCGTGATAAAGCAGGGCCTAAAGCTATAAAATTTCCTCGTTCAAGATCTCTAAACATTTCCGCTTGGCGACGCTCCATCCCCAAAAGATCAGCGGCGCGCACCATATCAATATCTAAAAAAGTCCGCCCTATTAAAAAGTTTGAAGCTTCAGCCGCAACATTTTTGGCAAGCTTAGCCAAACGTTGTGTCGCAATAACACCAGCAAGACCACGTTTACGCCCTCGACACATCAGATTGGTCATAGCGCTAAGAGAAATCTTACGTGCTTCATCAGAAACTTCTCCTGCCGCGGTTGGAGCAAACAATTGTGCTTCATCGACAACGACAAGCATAGGATACCAATAATCACGTTCCACATCAAACAGTGCCCCAAGGAAAGCCCCCACAGCACGCATCTGTTGTTCAGTGTCCAAACCTTCAAGATTAAATACCACCGAAACCCGATGTTGTCGAATGCGATGTGCAATACGTGTCAATTCTAGTTCGCTCCGTTGAGCCTCTACAATAACATGACCAAATTTTTCTGCCAAAGTTACAAAATCGCCTTCTGGATCAATCACACAATGCTGCACCCACTGAGCACTTTGCTCCAGAAGACGGCGTAAAAGATGTGATTTCCCTGAACCAGAATTACCTTGTACAAGAAGACGTGTTGCCAATAATTCTTCCAAATCAAGAAGTGCTGGCATCGATTTATGCAAAGCACGACTTTCTGACATCTCACCCAAGGCAATCTCAACCTTCATAACATCTCCAGTGTTTGATTTTGAACATATTAGCGCATATTGGTTGATTCTCCATCCGCACTATAATTTGTAACATTTCCTCCTTTTTAACGGTAGAAATCATCGATTTTTCCCACAACTCTTGCATCTATGAATAGTTTGAACTATAGAACAAACTTCTGCGTAGACACCCTTGGAGGCAACGCAGAATGGAGTGATCGCTGTTGGTTAGCGCATATCTTCATATCCGTGCAAAAACTATTACTGTTTTTGAAGGATCTCCAATCATGTAAAAAGGACTTAAATTATGAGCAAAAGCTACACTCTTAAGGCCGAAAAACGCGAGCGGGTTGGTAAGGGGTCCTCCCGTGAACTTCGCCGCAACGGTCTTATTCCTGCTGTCATTTATGGTGAAAAACAACCTCCTTTGGCAATAACAGTTCCCTATAAAGAAATTTTCTACAAAATTCACGCCGGTGGTTTTCGTACCACTATTGCAACAATTGTTCTTGACAAGCAAAAAATTATGGTCTTGCCAAAAGACTATCAACTCGATCCCGTGCGTGACTTTCCCCTTCATGTAGATTTCTTACGCATTTCAGCAAAATCCGTTGTAGAAGTGAATATTCCCGTCCACTTCCTCAATGAAGATACAGCACCCGGACTTAAAAAGGGAGGTGTTCTCAATATTGTTCGGCACGAAATTGAATGTACTGCTCCAGCAAGTGCTATTCCTGAAGCTATTGAAATTGATCTCTCCAGCTACTCTATTGGTGATTCTATTCATATTTCAGCAGTACAACTGCCAAAAGATGTGACTCCCATCATCCAAGATCGAGACTTTACCATTGCAACCATTGCAGCTCCTGCTGGCATGGATGTCAGTGATGAAACTTCTGAACAAGAAAATAATGAAGAAGACACACAAACTTCATAAAACTCAAAAGGCGGAAATTTGTTCCGCCTTAATTTATGAGACATTACCCTTACTCATACTTTGACTGAAGATGCACATGTGGCTTATTGCTGGTCTTGGCAATCCTGGTTTACAATATCAAAACAACCGCCATAATATCGGCTTTATGGCTGTTGATGCCATTTATCAGTCCTTCTCTTTTTCTCCATGGTCAAAGAAGTTTCAAGCAGAAATCTCCAATGGTTTCATAAATAATGAGAAAATTTTTCTTATAAAACCACAAACTTTTATGAATCTCTCTGGTCAAGCTATCGGTGAAGCTTTGCGATTTTATAAATTAGATTTGAAGAATTTGATCATCATTTATGATGAGTTAGACCTGTCACCGGGAAAAGTTCGTATAAAAATTGGTGGAGGAAATAATGGGCATAATGGCATTAAGTCTATTGATGCCCATTGTGGTACTGACTATTGTCGTATACGCATAGGAATTGGTCATCCTGGAAGCAAAGAACTTGTTCATCAACATGTCTTGGGGAATTTTACCAAATCTGATCAAGAATGGTTATCCCCTCTCTTAGAGACAATTGCAAAAAATATCGCTCTCCTTATAAAAGATGATAAATCCCTTTTTATGAATGAAGTTTCACAAACGATAAAAAACAATCAGAACCATTGGCTTGCGTGTCCCAGTCGCGTGAAGAATATGGATAAGAACTCTTAAAAAAGAAAAAATCCTCTTATAAACTTTCTCAAAGACAAAATCTGTTGGCAACGTGAGAAGCTAGAAAATAGAATCAAAATACAAGCTTGTATACACTTTTGAGAAAGAAAGGCTTATCTTCTCTTTTAAGAGAAAGAGAAGATTGAACAGAAAACCAAAATACTTAAATGGCTCTCTCCAATCCTCTCCCCCAAATTAAAAAAATTCATTTGGCTGAATGGTCGACTGTAGCGGACCGTAGCCATTTGATTGTTGACTATAAACTGTAGGAATACTCCTATTGTTTTGCAACACCACAACACGCGAACCAACGGGAACACGATCATAAAGATCGATAATATCTTGATTAAGCAAACGAATGCACCCACTTGAAATAGCACGCCCAATTGACCACGATTCGTGTGAGCCATGAATACGGAAAAGTGTATCTTTTCCATTTTTGAACAAATAAAGTGCCCGCGCACCTAATGGATTATCGGGCCCTGGTGGCATTCCTTTCCCAAGATGACCATAACGTTCTGGTTCTCGAGCCATCATAGCTGCAGTAGGAGCCCAATTTGGCCACCGACGCTTGCGCTGTATAACCCCCTCACCTTCAAATGCTAGGCCTTCTTTACCGACTCCAATCCCATAACGTAAAGCTTTCCCATTTTCACCAATAAGGTAAAGAAAACATTCTTGCGTATCAATAACCAATGTTCCAGGGGGATAAGATGTATAATAAAGCACTTCTTGTCGCCAAAACTTTGGTTCAATTGTCGCAAGATCAACAGCAGGTAACAAATAAGCCTCATTCGTTACAGGACCGTATAAAGCTTGTATCTCCGGTGGAATGTATCGAATTTGTTGAACAGGAACCGATGACATATCTGACTGATGTGTAGCACATCCAGCCAAAGCTAAAAGTGCTGCAATTAAAAAGGCACAACGAGATAACACTCTTCTATTTTCTCCGATTAATTATTTATTGCAGATTTGCATACCATGAAAAACTTAGCACAATATTAACATTAATTCGAAGTTTTCTTATCCTTGAAACTAAGGAGAACATTAAGATAAGAAGAACTAAGGTAAAACAAGTAGATTGTTTGTCACTGTAGACTTTTTTCTCACTTATCGCAAGACAAGGACTATAACTCTTCTGAAAATATGCTATAAAAAAGAAGCTTTATCTTGACCATAAAATCAATAGAAAAGAAAGACTCTCATGGGCTTTAAATGTGGTATTGTCGGATTACCTAATGTCGGGAAATCAACTCTTTTTAATGCATTAACAAAAACAGCCACTGCACAGGCTGCCAATTATCCTTTTTGTACCATTGAACCCAATACCGGTGAAGTTGCTGTTCCAGATTTACGAATGGAAAAAATTGCATCAATCGCTGGTTCAAAAGAAATAATTCCTACACGCATTAACTTCGTTGATATTGCGGGACTTGTACGAGGTGCTTCAAAAGGCGAAGGTTTAGGGAACAAATTTCTAGCCAATATTCGCGAAGTCGATGCCATTGTCCACGTTTTACGCTGTTTTCAAAACGAAGATATTACCCACGTAGAAGGACGTATTGATCCTGTTAGTGATGCAACAACGGTTGAAACCGAGCTCATGCTTGCGGATCTTGAAAGTCTTGATAGACGAATCGTACAAATTCGTAAACGAGCAACTGGAAAAGACAAAGAAGCTCTCGCAATTCTACCCGTTATGGAAAAAGCATTAAACATACTACAACAGGGAAACCCTGTCCGCTTATTGCTCAAAGATATCTCTTCCGATGAACACCATATTCTTAAAAGTTTGAATCTTTTAACTTCCAAGCCTGTACTTTATGTTTGCAACGTAAGCGAAAATGACGCCGCTCATGGAAATAGCTTTACCCAAACAGTTGAAAAAATGGCAACAGAGCAAAATGCGCAAAGCATTATCATTTCTGCTTCTATCGAAGCGGAAATCACACAACTGAGTGATGCTGAAGCATCAGAATATCTCAATGCTTTAGGACTCTTTGAACCGAGTCTCAATCGCCTCATTCGCGCTGGTTACCATTTACTTGATCTCATTACTTACTTCACCTGTGGGCCTAAGGAAACACGAGCTTGGACAATTACGCGTGGTACAAAAGCTCCCCAAGCAGCTGGCGTTATTCATTCAGATTTTGAGCGCGGTTTCATTCGTGCCCAAACCATCAGCTACAATGACTATATTGCTCTGGGTGGAGAAAGCGGTGCAAAAGAAGCAGGAAAAGCCCGTGATGAAGGAAAAGAATACATTGTGCAAGATGGCGATGTCATGTTATTTAAACATAATACTTAAATCTTCACTCTGTCTTAATAATTTATCTTGAAAACTTTGATAATAGCTCCTTGGAATCTTGTCGCAAAAGCTCTCAAGAGTTTTTGGAACAAAAAAGCTGTTGCTAGCATATTATTATGATAGCAACAGCTTGATCCCTTAAAGAATAGAAAGATAGAATTAGTGTGCCCAACGCCCTTCGTATTTAAATGTTGGAGCATCCTTTAAAGAATCTTTTGTCGCATTTGTAATGAGTTTCCATTTACCATAATCATTTGTCATCTGGATTGTTTCTGGAGAAACGACCACATAACTCTCGCCTATACCAAGAAAACCACCAACAGCAATAACAAATCCTGCAATATTATTTTCACGTAAAATAATATCTTTTACTTCACCAATATTTTCATCTTCTATATTATATACATTGGCGCCTATAAGACTGGAAGCAACAAAATCCGTTGCTAAAGGTGTCACATAACGCACAGACTTATCTATCCCCACCTGCACAATACCCGTCGAAGAGATCATTTCAGGTTTTGAAGGCACTTCAAAAGACTGAGCATAAGTACTAGAAACCATCAAAATTGACATAAGAGTAGTACATGCAATTTTTTTCATTTTAACATCTCCATTTTTACTTTGCTTTTACTTTATAAAACCTCAATGCATCATAAAAAGATTTGTTCCTTATGCTCTTTATACTCTATACTCTTTCGAGCCTTGTCGCTTTACCCTTTTCTCTTTATTTCGTCTTTTGTTTCTTTCTCTAACTCTTCTTCTAAACCACACCAAATACGATTTTTTAAAATATAAACAAGCCCTGCAAAAATGATTAAAAATAAAATAACACGAAAACCGGTTTTTTTACGAATTTCCATATGAGGATCGGCAGCCCACATCAAAAAAGCAGAAACATCGCGCGCATAGTGTTCAATAATTTCTGGGGTTCCATCTTCATAAGCAACCATACCATCACTCAAAGGAGGAGCCATAGTTAAAGAATTATCGGAAATAAAATAAGGATTATACCAATAACCATTCGCAATTTTTATCTCCTTCGGTGCCTTCTGATATCCTGTTAAAAGAGCTGTAATATAATCTGGACCAGCTGTATCATAATGAGTCAAAATATCCGTAATTAAAGCAGGAAACGGCAAAGATACACCACGTGCACGTGCCATCAATGACAAATCTGGAGGATAAGCACTATTCAAAATAAATCTTGCTTCTTCTTCATACGCAAAGGGAGAAGGAAAATAATCCGTTGCAACCCCAGCACGTTTAAAAAATTTTCCTTCTCGATTAGGACCATCGCGCACTTCATATTGCCCCGCCAAAGCTTTGATCTGTTCTTGATCATACCCAAGAGCTTTTAAATTGCGAAAAGCCACATATTTTAGCCCATGGCAGCTGGAACAAACTTGTCTATAAACCTTTAATCCGCGCCTCAATTGCGCCTTATCATAAAGCCCAAATGGACCTGAAAAACTCCATTCTTGTTTTTTAGGAATCTGTAAAGGAAAAGAAATAAATCCCTCTTCCTGATCAGAGGCATCACTCGCTAAACTCTGAGCAGAAAAGCCCATGGCAACAATAACAACCAGCCCGACAAAAACATTTACCATAGTCTCTTTTTTTTCTGTTTTAAATCTTGCATAATTGAAGAAGGAAGAGAACAATTTTTTTCAAACGCTGGTAAAGTCGGCAAAATAACCAAAAAAAATATAAAATAATAAACCGTAGCCAATTGTGTCCATAAAAGAATTTTGTCACTTATTTCTCTTGACCCCAACCACCCAAGAAAAACGACATCAATAACCAACGCCCAAAAGAAAATTTTATAAACAGGTCGATATCTTGCTGCACATACTTTAGAGCGATCTAACCATGGCACAAAAATTAAAATGCAAATCGAACTGACGAATAAAACAAAACCAACAAAGTTTGAAGAAAAAATACCAATATCAAAGGTTATAGCACGAAGCATCGCATAAAAAGGCAAGAAATACCATTCTGGAACCACACGAAGAGGTGCCTTTAAAGGATCTGCCACACTATAATTTTCAGCCTGCCCCATATAATCGGGCATATAAAACAAAAACCAGGCAAAGAAGATGAGAAAAACAGTCATAGCAAGAATATCTTTGATAAGCGCATAAGGCGAAAATGGAACCGTTTCCTTATCTGATTGTATAGCAAGACCTGTTGGATTGCCTTGCCCAACACAATGAATTGCCCAAATATGCAGCCCCACAAAAAGAAGCAAAACAAATGATAAAACATAATGGAAAACATAAAAACGATTCAACGTTGGTTGTCCTACGATATAACCACCCAGAAGTGTCTCATGCAACCATATCCCCACCAAAGGTATCGTTTTAAAAAGCCCTGCAATCACTGAAGCCGCTGAAATAGACATCATCCCCCAAACAAGCACATAACCAAAAAATGCTATTGCCATCATGATGATATAAATAAAAATACCTGTAACCCATACCATTTCTCGCATGTTTTTATAAGAACCATAATAAAGTCCACGTGCCAAATGGATATAAACAGCAATAAAAAAAAACGAAGAGCCTACACAATGCCATGGACGAAAAAGCCAACCAAACTGCCCTTCACGCCGAAATCGTTCACTAGTTTCAAAAGCCAAATGAATATCTGGAACATAATGCATAGCCAAGACAATACCAGTCAAGAGCTGTGATAAAAGCATAATGGTTAAAATACCGCCAAATGTGTAAAAGTAATTAAGATTACGCGGAACAGGAAAAATCACAAATGCATTATAAAAAAAACGAGGAAGAGGAAAACGCTTATCAAACCAACGGGCAAAAGCATTTTTAGGACAATAAGGAGAAAACTTTGTCATAACCTTATCCTATTTTGAGCAAAGTATCAGAAAGAAATTGGTAAGGTGGAATAGCCAAATTATAGTTAGCTGGACCCGACCGTATTCTTCCAGCTGTATCATAAACAGACCCATGACACGGACACAACCACCCTCCCAATTTTCCCGATTGTTCAAGTGTTACACAGCCTAAATGCGTACAAAGATTAATGACAATAAGCCAATTTTCACGCCCTTTACCTGCTGAACGTGCAAAATCCGTTGCTTCTTTTTCACCTTCAATATTAGGATTGCGCGCTTGACGATCTTTTAGAAAACTCAATTCAGTAGCGCGCGCATCAGCAATTTCTTTCGCTGTACGGTTTCGAATAACAACAGGCTGCCCTCGCCACTTTACCGTCACCGACATCCCCTCTTCAATACCAGAAAGATCAACCTCAACGGAAGAAGATGCCAAAACAGCCTCATCTGGACGCAACTGACGGATAAAAGGCCACGTAACCACCCCCATTCCAACTGCTCCTGCAACAGCTGTTACCAAAAACAGAAAATCCCGCCTCGTCTGCTTACCCATTGCCTTAACTTAAAGAGACACCTTGTTAAAACGTTTTTTTATCATACCCTTTCCCATTGTACAATGCCTGATCATTTAGGTGCCTTAACTATGAAATATCCCTATTTAAAAAAACTCCTATCATTTGTATGCTTTATACGTACCATGGGGTTTTGCTTGGCTGTATAACCTCTTGAACGATCAGTTCCACACATGTAACTTTAATATATTAACCACTTCCCACTTTTAAAGATGGAGGAAGGGAGGTACTTAAGCAACCTTTTTAATGAGGGGATTAAATCTGGATTATAACCGATCATGTCTTCTCTTCATCCATATGGATGATGCTTTCGCCGTCATCACATGCGTCTGATGGAGCATTTTGGTCAAGAATATCGTCTTTGTCTGGTGGGGTGTTAGCTACGTTTCCAGCTGCATCTTCTTGCGTTTCATCAAAAAGTTCGCACTCTATTTTTGTTGTATATCGACCTGTTTTATCGAGCTTGTGTTTAACGTTTTTTATGCACCATTCTGTTGGAATATAAGGGCGGAAAAGGGAATCCTAAACCAGCTTTGCTTCGGTTTGCACAAAGGGATTTCTACTTATAATACATTGATTTATAATGATAATTTAGAGTTATTTATATTGAATTAGAACCCCGAATAACGTAGGATTCTCTCATTTCAAATCTGTGTATCTTGAATCAATCAAACTAAAAAAATATAAACAAACCATAAGCATTTATTAACCATATTTTGGTTCATTTTTGAATGTGTTTTATTTATAGAAAACAATATGTTATCATGCAATTTTTGATGTGAATCTTTATGACTCTTATTGAGAAAGAATGAGAGACAAGAGAGCTAAAGTTATCCACAGATAATGGGGTTATGCACCCCATATCTTAGGTTTGACCAGTGACATAAGCCGCCCATTTATCCATATAAACACGGCGCTGTTCTAGATAATCAGTACGACGATAGGCACACTCTACTTGCCCTCCTACCGTATGACTTAGAATGGTTTCAGCGACCTCATAGGGAGCATCGGTTGTTTCAGCGAGCCAATTACGTAAACTAGAGCGAAATCCATGGGGGCAGGCTTCAAGTTTATTACGTCTCATGTAAATATACATACACTTCTCAGCGAGGGGACCGCGACCTCTAGCAGAAAAAAAGAAATCATTGCGAGAAAGCAAGCGCGCTTTTTTTAAAACTTCTAATGCCTCTATTGATAAGGGCACACGAAATTTTGTTGTAGCATCACGCTTGCCTTTCATATTCTCAGCAGGGATAGTCCATATATTACCCTCAACTTGATCCTTATGGATATGACGTAAAGGATTTGTTCGAACGCCTGTCAGAATAAGCAAACGCAAAGCCAGTTGTGTCATAGTTATTTTTTGACAAAGCGTTTGATAAAAAGCCGGCACATCTCTCCAATCCATAGTTGGTCTATTAATAACCTTATGACGTTGTTTCCCTAAGAGAGTGCGTGCTTTTTCGGTTGCCTGTAAATCAACATCCAAACCTAATGCAGCCGCATGTTTGAGACAAAGATTAAGACGATTAAGAGCTCTATAAGCAGTTCCAGCTTTTGTATGCCAAATAGGGGCAAGGGTATCGCATATCTCTGTTTGTGTAATCTCTGAAACGGGGAGGCAACCTAATTTAGGGAGAATATGAAGGCGTAGAGGTAAAAACCAATGTCCATCTTTCCCATCCCTTTTTAATTCAGCTTTCCGACTTTCAAAAGTCTCTAAAGCAATATCTTTTAAATAATGAAGATTGCTTATTGCTTCACGCTTTTGTTTATTGCGTTCTTTAATAGGGTCACGCCCCTCACGTAAAACCGAACGCCACCCAGTTGCCAATTCACGTGCTTGTTTTAAAGAGACATCTCTTAATGCACCCAAGCCCATTTCGCGACGGCGCCCGTGAATGGTATAACGGTAAATCCATTGCGCACCTCCATCTTTACGCTTATGAAGTAACAAGCCGGCACCATCATTATATTTGCCAGCCCCCAATGTTGCGACAGCCCTTGCATTAAGACGGTTCATAAGAGCCATTTTTACTCCTTTCTTATATAAATTTTATCCCCACACTCATCCCGCTTGTGATGTGCAAGTGAGTGGTTTTGATTGATTCAAGATACACAGATTTGAAATGAGAGAATCCTACGTTATTCGAGTGTCTAATTTAATATGAATAACGCTATATTATCTATATAAATCAATGACTTGTATGAGATTTAATCGTTCATTTCAGTTAAATGAGACAAAATATGCTTTTTATGTAAAAGTATAAGCAGAAAAAATATCTATACAACCAGTTGGAGTTGGAGAATGGAGCGATACTGTAAATTTATTTAAAGAGCTTATCGACAAGCTGAACAGTTTATTTACTGAGATCTGACTATAACAAGACTATGTTTTTTTCTTTAAAAGTATTTATTTACACGCTATCTCTATTTGTAAAAGACAGAGAAGTGATTTTGAGTGATTTAAATTTAATATGAATAGGTTTGAAATGGAAAAAACTTACGATATTTAGGAATTTCATTCACTCTGTAAAACCATACATTATCATTAAACCAGTTTCTTGTATAAAGCATTCAGGCTGCGGAACTCTGGATTGCCTTTTTCTGAAAGTGCACGATAAAGTTGTGTAGGATTCAGTTTGGCTGCTTTGGCAACAGCTTGAACACCACCATAAGCTTTTGCCTTTTGGCGTAGAATTACAAGCAGTTCAGCCTAATCATCATCTGCTAGGATTGCATCAAGGGTAGCTGCTGCCAACTCAGAGTCATCATGGAATATTTCTGCCATTGCATCATCATGGTTACGGTCTTTCATTTTTGCACTCCTTTAATCTTCACGATTTTGCCAATCACGCCAGCAAGCACATGCGCAAGTGATATCGGTCTCTTGTGTTTTTTGCTGCCACCACATAATAGCCACAATACGGTCTTTTCAGATTGGACATAATAAACTCGGTAGCCAGGAACAACATTAATACGCAATTCATGAACACCATCAGAAGCAGCTTGAAATCGCCAAAGTTTTCCTGCTCTAAACGATTAAGGCGGCGAATAATTGCAGTTTTAGCCTGCATATCACGGAGCTTTCGCAGCCAATCAGCTATCACGCCTTTGCCACCAGAGGTAAGGTAGTGACGTATTTCAAACATGATGTTATATTCGTTTATAAACGAATATTTTGTCAGGAGAGAAATTAAAAGTTGAGAAAAAATCTTCTTCTATTCCAATGAAAAAGCGACATGAAGCTTAACCAAGCGATCTTTCTGAATGAGAAAGATATCATTTTTTAATCCAGCTCTGCTTTTTGCGGGGCTTTTTTTATGGAGAATCATATGCGAAAAATATCATCAGAAGGACTTGCACTTATCAAAAAATGGGAAGGGTTGCGTTTGAATGCCTACTAAAGACGCCATTGGGATATGGACAATCGGTTATGGACATACAAACAGTGCTGAAAAAACTTTTATTTACGAAGACATGACAATCACTGAAAAACAAGCAGAGGATGTTCTTTGCCAAGACTTAAGACAATTTGAAAATGCTGTTGAACAAGCCGTTCAGTCGCCTTAACGGATAAACAATTCGCAGCTTTAATCTCCTTTTGCTATAATGTAGGAACAGTAGCCTTTTGTAACTCAACACTGTTAAATAAAGCTTAATAGTGGTGAATATGAAGCTGTCCCTGCAGAACTACAGAAATGGACCAAAGCAGGTGGTAAGCGCTTGCAAGGTCTCATACACCGGCATGCGCGGCAGAAACAGGCTTATGGGCGAAAAGGGCTTATGTTTCCTCTAATTATCAAACCATAGAAACGCAAGCACCAACGAGGGTTTTCAAAGCAGAAGCATTGGCACCAGTTATTGGGTCTTTTTCAGGGCTTGGTGGTTTATTGGCAGGCAATGATCTCATTCAATGAGCTCTTACTACCATTATGATTTTAGCCACATGTGCTGGCATTTTCTTTGTTGCTAAACGCTTCTAGGAGCACCGTTTATGATCTTATGGATGAAAAGAAATCTGATGGTAACAGGTACAGCTTTAGCCGCTTTTTTATTACGTTAACAAGAGCTTTTACTCTTGAGAAAAAAGTAGAACAGCAAAAGCAAATAGAAAAAACCTTAAAGGAGCAACAACACGGCTGGAGGTGGAAAATGAAATTAATCAAAAAAGTGATGCTGATGTGCGTTCTGAGCTTTCTCGTTGGGTGCATAGCAAATAGGTCTACTTCTTGTGGTGGTTGGTTGCCAATCTATTTAGATCAGCAAGATGTCAGCGTCATCAGTTCCAATTTAGCAAGAGAAATCTTAAAGCATAACAAGCAAGGCGAACGCTTATGTGGGGGGGAATATGGCTAAAAAAAAACACAAGACGATACAGAGCTTACAGAAGCGGAAAAAGAAATCCTTCAGGAAACCATCATGACCTACAAAAGCGTAAAAGTGATGTTGCGTTATACCAAATGAATTATATTCATCATCTTCTTACTGGCACTTGATTTTTCACGTATTATGGATGCGATAGACAATGTCTTTGCATATTTAAAACAGTGGTTCTCAAAGAGCTAAACATACCAAACCTCTCTTTAAAATATGAAAAACTGATAACGATACAGCTTTTCTCTTGAGAAAAAAACCGATGTTTATCGTGAGAGTTTTATAATCAAGCCTTCAAATTCATTGAGTCGTGAAATTGTTGGAATGTTTGCTAGAAAATTGCATATCTTTTCAAAATTAGCAAAAAGCATACACTTTATAAAGATATGTTGAAAAATCCTATTCCTACCTCTTATTATATAGCCCCAAACCTTATAAAAACATCAATGAAATCAATAAGTTATAGCATTATAAAAACGCAGTGGCGGAGAGGAAGAGATTCGAACTCTCGAGAGCCTTTTGAGCCCTACTCCCTTAGCAGGGGAGCGCCTTCGACCACTCGGCCACCTCTCCAACAGAGAGGCATAAATGGTATCAACAGAAAGTTCAAGACTTTTTCGATTTTTTTCCCAAATATCTGAAAATTTTTCTCCTATTGATCCCATAGGACCAAAAGTTAATAAAACAAAAATTGTGTCTTTTTTACCACATTGTCTCGAATAGTATATGTATACATTACAAAAAGGTAATTTCATATTTGAAACTCTAAAAAGATTAGTATAGCTAAGATAACAAGTGCTGCGTATTTTGCTTATGTCTTTGTCCTTAATGCGTTAGGCAAATGGTACTCTTTAGAAGAAATTTAACCGGACCGCGGAGATCCTATATGAATATTAAATCCCTCTTTTTAAGCTCTACAGCAGCTTTTTTAGCAGTTTCTGGAGCACATGCTGCTTCAACAGTTATCGCCGAACCCGAACCTGTAGAATATATTCGCGTTTGTGATGCCTACGGAAAAGGATATTTTTATATCCCTGGAACAGAAACCTGCATGCGTTTATCAGGAAATGTTCGTACTGATTTTATAGGCGGTGATAATATCGATGCAACAACCGAAACTGAACTAAGAGACAAAAGAAAAACCTATGGCGCAGCATCACGGCTCACCCTTGTTTTTCAAGCAGCTTCTGAAACAGAAATGGGAACACTTCGTTCATATGCAAGAATTTATTCAAACTGGGGTAATGGTAGAGACAACGCTGCTGCAAAGCTTGCCGCGGCTTACATTGAACTGGGTGGTTTTCGCGTAGGTCTTGATGACACAATTTTCAACAGCTGGACTGGTGATTATGGAAATGTTCTCAATGATGACAGCATAGCGCCTGCCGGCACAACACGCACCAATTTTATTTCCTACACCTTTAGTGGTGATTCCGGCTTTTCTGCTATTATCGGCGCTGAAGTAGGCAATAATGCAGATTCTCTTCCAGGAATAACAGGATACTACATTGATAAAGATGATAAGCTTGTTTCTATCACTGAGGGTACTCTTCCAAGTAAAGCAATTAAAAATTACACCCCGAATGTGGTTTTGGGTATAAAGTTCATGCAAAAATGGGGTGGTTTTTCAGCAGTTGCAGCATATGATGCTTACTACAAAAAGTGGGCTGGAAAAGTACGTGCAGATTTCAATGTCAACGATCGTTTCAATCTATGGGTAATGGCTGGCTATAAAAATGGCCTTGATTACTACACAGTAAATGGAAATGATGAATTATCACGAAAAAGCACAACGATTTATGCAAACTGGGGTGGTAAATGGGCAGCTTGGGCGGGTGCCACTTACAAGCTTACGCCAAAAGCAAATTTGAATGCACAAGTTTCTTATAGTGCTGTAAAAACCTTTGCAACTTCTGTAAATATTGCATACACATTGGTTCCGGGATTTGTGATTACACCTGAATTAACCTATGTTAATTGGAATGATGATCGCATTGTGAAGGATCAAAATAATAATGAAAAACATTTATTCAATAAAAAAAGTGCTCTTCAAGGTATGATCCGTTTACAGCGTTCATTCTAATCCTATTTAAGCTACAGCTTTTAAAAACTGGCAACATGGTTTGCCAGTTTTTATTTTTGGAATCAAATATCATGAATATCTTTTCCTGATACGTATTGTCTTGTCTCTCGGAAAAAAACGACTTAGTTTCATAAAACTACTCTCAGAAGATTAACCCTGATATGCTTGATAAGAGCACTGCATACGGGCGTTTACACATCACTTCAAACATAATCTCTTCCTTGCCCTTTAAAGCATGAGCAAACCCTTTTGCTTTATGACCAAATTGGTCTTTCTTAGCAATTTACTTCTAACCTTTGTTAATTTAGGTCATGAACTTCTCTGGTCAATTCTGTACTGAACAGATAAAATATTGAAAAAAACAAGACATCATTGTGTTTTTGATATGCCTGAATGTGTCTTCTATCAACACTCTAAAACACAATGTTTTATAACACGGCTTCATTAAAAAACTTAATCATCAAGAAACATGCTGTCAAAACGATGCAAATATTCCCTAAAGCAATAAAAGAGAAAAGCGATATATCTTCAAAAAATGAGATTCCCTCTTCTCCTTCTAAAGAATAGAGCCCCTATCAGTAGCAATCTGTAAACGACCCAATTTTTTATGAATTTGCATCACATTGATTTATAATGATAATTTATTATTTTTTATGTTTCAATCAACCAAAACCTTTCACTTGTACAACAAGCAGAGAGAGCCGTGTGAATAAAAACGAGTAAAGAAAACCCTTTTATGAATCGTTTTAAACTCCAAGGGTTGTCGTAACATTGAGATCTGACAAAATGTACGATAGTGCTAGGCACTTTTATTAAGCATAAAAATGAGGACACACTTCATATGAGGATTTTAGATTATATTCTCTATAAACGTCGCTGTAAAATATGTGTTGTAATACACACTAAAAGACATTTCTTTAAAACAAGCATGGAAATATACAATACAAGTCCATTTTATTTGAAGCGTTTTATCCTGCGTAAGGAGCATGCCATGATATACGCAACATCTTGACTTTACGCGTTTTTAAAGGAAGAAAAATATAAGACAAAAAACAGTAAAACTTAATCTCTGCAAATCATAAAGCATTCTATAGCTTTATGTTTTCATAAAACGCCTTATACCGTACATGGGATTTTTTACACGATTAATGCCTTTTTACATAAAACGCATTGGCAAAAAGCAGCCTCTCTTGATAATAAAAAGGCTTACACGTAATCATACCCATATTTTCAATTAAAACGCATTGAATTCACGGAAAATATTTATCAACCAATGCATAAAGAATTGCTGCTGTTTCAACATCTAGAATCCCATCATAATTTTCTTGACGAAAATGAAGTTGAAATGCTCGGATCAAATCTTTGTATCCTGTTTGGGTACACGCAGCAGAAATGTCATATCCATAACATTTTAGCTTCGCCAAAACATCTTCTTTGGGTGGAAAATTCTTAGAGAATTGCTCTTGATAATGACTTTTTAGTTCATCATCATACCATGCTCCTATACCTGCCTTATAAAGTTCTTTCCATGGAAAAGCTGCTCCTGGATCACTTTTTCTTCCAATGGCAATATCACTATGTCCCACCACATCCGTTGGCATAATATCGGGATACCGTTGAAGAATATTCAATGCAAGTTCCTTAACGGCATCAATTTGTATTGGATTATAAGGAGGAAATATCCCCCCCTCATCATGATAAGCCATAAAATCAACTGTCTCTTCTGGAGACTCAGAATGACCCGTGGCTAAATTAACGATTTCAATCCCGATAGATGCATCATTGAGATGACTATGCCCAGCCCATGAACTCACACCCGCATGCCATGCACGCTCATTTTCATCGACCAGATTAAAAATACGCATGTCCTTAAAGCCTGCCTCACGATATGTCTGCTCTGAAGGATCAGGAACAAGATAGTGTGCACTAACCTTTTCTCCTGTAAGCGCCATAATCGAGGCTTTAAAATCAAGAGACGTATAATGCATGACGAGAAAACGAACGCGACGATTAAAACTCTTGACAGAACGATAACTGTTGTAATCAATCTGATACATAAAAGCCCTTTCTTTGTTGCTTAAAAAGACCACTGCGCATCACAACAGATAGGACACGAACTGTTAAAAAAATTCGCAATGAACTTCCCGTCTAGATACTAAGAATTACGCCTAAAATTTGTTCATCAAAAACATTGACACTCTTATCAACAATTAAGACACATTTTTATTTCTCTCCCACACACGCGTAAAATGTTTTTAACCGCA
Source organism: Bartonella sp. TT121SHDZB (assembly GCF_042193415.1). Classification (NCBI taxonomy): domain Bacteria; kingdom Pseudomonadati; phylum Pseudomonadota; class Alphaproteobacteria; order Hyphomicrobiales; family Bartonellaceae; genus Bartonella; species Bartonella sp. TT121SHDZB. The sequence continues at coordinate 49,104 of NZ_JBHILR010000002.1, forward strand.
TTCACAAACACACCGCATTAAATCTTTTCCCCAAACAAATTCCTACAAATTACCAATCGAAAAGAAAACAAAAGCGTAAAATGATCACTCCTTAAATCTTCACGTCTTACAGAAAAAATAGTTCTTCCTGTTATCACATTGAAAAATATCGTCCCTCAGAAGCGAATACCCAACGATCATGCAATCACACAAAAACTTAAAGGAAAAATTTTATGAGCTCTTTACAGCAATTTATTATCAGATAACTGAACGGAACATGTTCACAATAAAACTCTTCACGGACATATATTTCAATAAAATTTGCAAAACTTGCCTGTAAATGACACGACTTCTTGTCTTTTCACACCATTGCTTTTTGATTTACAAAGAATCTGAATTATTTACAACGCTTGAGGCACATGACGTCTCTGGATTCCTTGTCATAGGCTCCCTGGAAGATAATATATTGATTTATAATCATAATTAATCATTATAAATATTGAATGTAGCGAACCTAATATCGTAAAGTTTTTCTTAATTTTGAATCAATCAAAGTCATTTAATGACACATCAAAAGAAAAAATACCCTATAGATAAAAACCACTGAAGAAAAGGATCAAAATACTTCTTATAATAGAACGTTCAATAATTTAAGAAATATTGTTACGTCCCCATAGAGGTTCATTTTCTTTTCTCCGTTTTCAAAACTCTTTTTAAAACCAACCAAGCTGCATATTCTTGTAAGACGGCACCTAAAAGTGGTCGCGTATAGGGAAAAGTTACACGATCATCACCATAACCTTTCATCCGTATAGTCATGGTGGCATGTCCAAGGCTTTCTTCTTGATTTTCTAATGTCTCGATAGAAGGTTCTAGGCTCACTTCAACCTCAAGCAGTGGAATATCTTGTTTACCTTTTTCTATGGGCTGAAAATATTCTAAAATCCGCAGATCATTGGCAGACCAACGAACCTCTGCATGCATTGCTAATTGTTTACAAGCAGTAGTAACTTCAGCACCAATCAAATAGGGGTGAAAATGACTTTCAAATTCTTCCACGAACTGTTGTTCCAAGGGCGCTTCTGATTGAGCAACCAGTTGCACCAAAACATAAGGGCTTTTCCATAAAAAATGCCGTTCAAAGGGTTCATTTTCAAGATGATCATCAACCCACTGTGCAATGCTACTTTCATCAATTCCAATCAAAGTCCATGCATACCCCGCACGCGATACAGAAGAATATTTCTTCTCATTGTGTTCTAAATAATTCTCTAAAAGCGCAAGAGCCTGTGATGGTGGACCAGGCAAAACAACAAGCGTACTTCCATCGCAAGAGAGATAAAAGCCTGGTGCTGTGCCTGTAGGATTATCAAGCACGGTTGCTGTCTCAGGAAACAATGCTTGACGTGCATTACTCTTATCCGCCGTAATCCCTAATCGTTGTAATTGACCTTTTATTGTTTGCCAAACATCTTCATGATGTACCAAAGGCTGCTTTACAGCTTGAGCAACTCCATCGCGTGTTTTATCATCTGATGTTGGTCCCAATCCCCCACTGATAATGATAAGATCTTCTTGTCCAAGACAAGCAACAACAGTCTCACTGATTTGCTGTAATTGATCAGCACAAACAAAATGACGTGTGACTTGAATATTTCTCTTGTTCAAGCTTTGGCTTAAATCTTGTAAATTCGTATTCAAATATTGTCCTGAAAGGAGTTCATCACCAACAGTGATAATCGCCGCATGACAAACAAAGACAGACTTCACAAGAGAATTGCGAACAGCTTCAGCCATTTGACGGGTAGAGGCGACACCTCCAAGATCATAGGTAACGGTTTTTCCAGCACGAATAACCTGATCAACACTCTCAGATAATTGTTTTGCTGCATCTTTAAAGCCTAAATGCTCTAAGAGTAAAGCCGTGGTATAAAGCATCGCAGAAGGATTTGCTTTATTTTGTCCAGCAATACGTGGTGCGCTTCCATGAACAGGTTCAAAACAAGCAATCTCGCTCCCCACATTCGCATGAGATGCAAGCCCCAATCCCCCCATTATCCCAGAGCCAAGATCAGAGAGAATATTGCCAAACATGTTTTCAGCAACAATCACACCAAACCGCTCTGGCTTAGTTGCAATCCACAAAGCAACCGCATCAACATTATGAATATCTGCTTCAATTTCCGGATAGTTTTGCGCAATTTTCTCAAAAATTTCCTGAGCAAATTGGCCACTCTCTCGCATAACATTGGGCTTATCAGCAAAAGTAACGCGCCTAAAGCTATATTTCCTTGCATACGAAAAAGCATATTCAAATAACCGCTCTAAACCAAAGCGTGTCTGCAAACGAACCGTCCACGCAGCTTCCTCAAGCCCATATTTTGTCAAATTTGGATGTTTTAGCCAAACGGCTGTTTCAGGAGAAATACCCCGAAAATCCAATCCAGCATAAAGGCCTTCACTATTTTCTCTGATAACACAAAAATGAAAAGGACGTTGGGGACCAAAGATGTATCTTACAGGACGTATATTCGCAAACAAACCTAATTTTTGGCGAAGTTGAAGTGCGGGAGAAACATAGGCAAGGTTTTGCTCTTTTAAATGCGGAGCAAGTTCTTTTAAAGCCGCTTCTTTTCCTTTACTGGTCACAGCACCAAGTAAAATAGCATCACTCTGAGTAATTTTTTGCCAAGTCGCTTGAGGGATAGGATCTCCTTCCTGTTTCCAACATTCAAAACCAATATCACCATAAGTCAATTCAATCGGCAATTGGAATTGCTCCAAGACCATCAGCGCAGCATCACAAACCTCTGGTCCTATTCCATCACCAGGTAATACAAGAACTTTCTTTTTCATAGTCCCTCCAGCCACTCATCAATGACTGCATCCGTCATAGTAGGATTATCCTCCCACAAACGCGTACCAGCACTAGAGATAAGCTTATATTCATGGTTCAGATTATGACTTTTTGTCTGATTATCTACCGTTGCAAGTTGCGACTTTTCTCCCACTAAAGCTAAAAACTTCCCCTTATACTTAACTATCTCATCTCTAGCATCCATCATCAATAAGAGTTTAAACCCTCTTGTCATGCGTTCAATTGCCACGCTTTTTTGTTTATCGGGAATCTCCAATAAAACTCTTTTTTTCATAATGCCAGAAGGATGCATAAAACCATTGAGTATTTCCAAAGCCCCCGATAAATCATTATTTTCTAAGGAGGCAAGAATATCTCCAAGGCGCCGTTGCAAAACCTTATCTGGATAGCCAGGTGCATTCACAGCAAGCACAGCTTGAACATTGGGAAGCTGGGCTGCCAATATTTGTACCAATGTTCCAGCCATAGAAAATCCCACAAGCACTGCGGGCTCTTTAAAAGAGCTTTTAAGTTTTTCTGCCATAAAAGATAAAATGTCTACAGCAGAATAATTGAGAACATGAGAACCCTTAGGAAAAAGAGAAAGCGTATCCAGCAGAGTGACAGGGAATCCTTTTGATAAGCATAGCTTTATCAATGGAGAACAAAAAGCACCACCATCCCAAATTGGCATTACAGGAGAAAGAATAATAATAGGAAGACCCATTGATCAATTCCTCCCCTTATTTTAAACATGCATTAGAGCCAGAAATTTTCCCACCCAATATAATGAAAATATGTTGAAACTCTAGGCTCATATTCTCCCCCTATAATAATCGATTTGTTAAACTCAAACTAAGCTTGTAACAAATTTTAAACCCACTCAATCCAGAAACTTAATAAAAAAAATTCATTTAATGTACATGTGCCCCATTTGTGTAAAACATCAAAAGCATTTCCGCATAATGCTTTCTTTTTATCATTTCACTCAGCTTATTTCTGAAGTCATAAAATGACGCGCTTTTTGAATATAAATGATAAAACCAATCATACAACACACAGCTAACAAAGTTGCCATAGCCCGTGGGCTATGACCAGAGATTTTTCCGATAACCGCTGCACTGAGTGCCGCACTTCCTAATTGCAAAGAGCCCATAACACCAGAAGCCGCTCCCGCAGCTTTCGGGTGCGATGAAATAGCCAACGCTGTTCCTAACGGCAATAAAAAACCATTTCCAAAAGTAAGAACAGCAATAGCCATAAAACTTGTCACAAGGGGCCATGGGCTTAGATACATTTGCAAAGCAAACAGCACACCACCTATCACAAAAATAATGTACCCTCTGCCCACAGTTTTTTCCATAGACTCGCGTTCAAAAAACCATCGAGCCAAAAGATTTCCCAGAATATAGGGAAACGAAACACCAATATAGCTATAACTAATGTGTATCGGCGATAACCCCAAAGTCGTGAGTAAAAAAGGCGACTCCACAATATAAGCAAAATAGGCAGCGTAAGAAAAACACGGAATAAGTGCATAAAAAATAAATTGTTTATTTCTGAGAACGCCTAAATATGCCTTCATAAACCCTACCGGAGAAAAATGCTGCCGTTTTTGAGGGGGTAGAGTTTCGCTTAGCACAAAACAACATAGCAAAATGGTCAAAAATATAAAAAAGCTTAAAAAGATAAAAGTTGCCTGCCAATGAAAAGCCTGTATCAAAAGTCCACCAATGAAAGGTGCAAGTGCTGGTGACATTCCAATAAAAGGGAAAACAATCAAATAAAGCTTTCCAGCCGCTTTTTTATCCAACAAATCATTGATAATTGCACGACTTAAGACAAGTCCCGCACAAGCACCAAGACCTTGCAAAAAACGTAACACAAGAAAAGCGTGAATATGAACCGTATAAATCACACCAAGTGTCGTAAATAACCACAAGAATAAGCCCAATAGAAGTGTTTTTTTACGCCCAAAATTATCACTCAGCGGCCCATAAATGAGCTGTCCAAGTGCCAATGCTAACAAAAAAACCGCCACTGCACTTTGAATTTGAGATTGTGTCACTTGATAATATTGACGCATATCGCCCAGTGCCGGTAAAAAAATATCGGTAGAAATCAATCCTCCCGTCGATAAACATACGATAAGTATAATAAATAGCAAGTTATATTTATGAGTCATAAAGAAAATCACACTTTTTAGGTAGGTATTAAATAGTATTTAATTAAATATAATTATATTTTATGCTTATATATTCAAATAATAATTATTAAAAGTGTTATTATTTTACTTTATAAAAATATTATTTTTCTTATAGACAGAATTTTATTTTACAAACTTCACGAGCCAAAAATTTATCCCCTAAATAAGCTCTCCTGTACAAATACTTTGCCGTAATCTTCCACTGCTTTTTTCATTAATATTATAAGCAAAAGCATAATCTCTCTCCACGGCAACAGTCCCACTTTCTATACAATATCCATCAAAGTTGATCGATAAAACGCAAAGCAGAAAAACAATCTCTAACGTCTCTACCCCAAAATCACTACGGTATAAACACGGCGCATAACACAACAATAGCTTGAAGCCCCTATCAACACAAATAATTGTGGAAAAAATCTTGATCTATCCCCTATACCATAAAATATAATGCTTTCTCTGCAAACCAACTCACAACCAAATATATCTTACTCATTTCATAAAACTCTTCATCTAAGATAAATATCAAAAAATTATCGTGTAACATATTAACAAATATGATGTCATAACAATTCAATAAGCTTTTTATTTAACTTAATCCATGATCTTTTATAACACTATGAATTGAACATTACTGATATTGATTTTTATCTTCAAATGCGCCTTATAATCTCATTTTATAAATATTCTTCCCATAAGAACAGTAACACTTTTATAAAAACAAGCAGATATACCCCTTACTTTATAAGCTAGAAACCAATAAATGATAGTATCCAATTTTTTAAATTATCCTCTCTCATGAGAAATTCGATGATAATATGATAATAGTATACGGATAGCCCGCCTTTTTTCAGACATAAGTGAGGTCTTTTTGGATTGTATAGCCACATTTTACTTCTCATAACAAACATTTGTTCAAAGTATTTTCGTATTCCTTTTTAGCTGCTCTTTATCCCTTTTGGAACATAATTAGCAAAAAAGCATTGTATCTCCAGCATATTCAAGGAGATAAAACATGGAAACCCGCATTCCTGAAGACACACCATTCGATACGAATTTTCTAGGAGAAACATCTCTAGAAACAAAATACCCATTCTTTCACACACCTATTTCATGGTCCGCAATCTTTGCTGGACTGGTGACAGCTTTTGCCACCTCAATCTGCCTCTCTTTTCTCATTGCGGCTTTAGGCTTAAGCCAAATGGATTTCACCTCGTCCTCCCCATTTGAAGGCTCTTTCCTCTCCTTTGGAGTAGGTTCTGTTATCGTTACACTGATTGGCCTAGCCTTGGGAGGCTTTGTAGCCGGACGTTTTGCTGAAACTGCTGGTGCTCTTCATGGTTTCTTAACCTGGGCTCTCATAACACTTCTTATGACACTCCAAGCCATCCACGTAGTGTCAAGTACAGCAAAGATAGGGGCTAAAGCTGCTCTAGAAAACAGTTCCACGATCCAACAAACTGTGGACAATCTTAACCTCCCCCCCCTACTTTCAAAATTAAACAGCGAAAACTTTGAAAAGTTTTTTGCAAAGAACAACGACAGTGTCATCAATTTTGACCAACTTGGCAGTGAATTGCATACCCTTCTCAATAAAAGCGACATTCCTGCTCTCAATATTGATCGCTTGAAACAAACCTATCAGGCTGCACTCAATGATATTGGTGCTGCGATAACATCTTTTAAAAATGACCCTTCTCACTATCGCACCACTTTAAAAAATCTTGGCGAACGCCTTTCTGATCGTGTAGAAGATCTCACGACAAAATTTGATCGAAGTGATATCATCAATGCCCTCATAAAAGATGGCATGACCCGTGCGGATGCACAAACAGCAGCCAACCGTGCCGTTCAACTCTATCAAAGGGCAGAGGAAAAAACCGAAAAAGTCATAAAAGCGCTTGAAGAACGGGCTGAAGCACTCTCAGATAATCTAGAAGATGCCATCAAGGGTGCAAAAAACACCGCAACTAAAGTCACAAAAACAGCCTCTAATATGGGATGGTGGGGTTTTTTAGGCAGCCTAATAGGCGCTATAAGTTCCAGTGTTTGTGGCTATTATGGCTACAGAAGCCGCAAAGACTTTTTCAAGTTTTAATTTTTTACCTCTAAAGCAAACCGAGAAAAAGCTGTACAATCCGTACAGCTTTTTTTACACTTGCCTGAAAAGCTTTTTGTATAAATGGCAACTTATACACGACCTTATATATTCAGACAAAGTCTTTCGAAGTTCAAACTTGAAAGCAGAATACACAAATGATGAGAGGATATTGTGCTCATCTCCCTTTAAAAATCAACAATCCTGGAAGAAAACAACCTATCTTTCTAATAAAAACATAGAGAGCTCTTCATTATATGCAGTATATCTCTTCAAAGGAAACAGCAAAAAAATCACGCATTTCTCTGTTGTTAAGAAAAAAAGCGAATCCCCTCTTCAATAATATTGCTAAAAAACTCCTGATAAAAAATAAATCCACGCTAGATGCGAGAATGTGATCATTTTTTATGTGAATTATCATGTATTTTGTCAACTAATAAAGGGGAAATATATGAATATTTCACTTAATAAAGTAAAAGATGTTATTGGATTAACTGCTGAAAAATTGAGTCAAATCAAGGGGAGGTGAAAATATACCCAGCACAATTTGAAATTTAACTGCTTATCTTTCTAAAGAGCTTCCCCCCAATTTTGGGAAGTAAAATCACTTAATCCAAATTTGGATCAACCTCTTTTGATTTTGTATTTTTAAGTCGTAACTTTTAAAACGTTTTTTGCTCGCTTACTTGGGTTATGTCATTAAAAGGCTTTCAATTTCATAAGACATAACATTGTGATTTTCATTACCTGTTATTTCCTACTCCGGTAAAAAATACCCCAGTTATAAAATCATTATTTTTTTTAATCATTTTATGTGCCCTAATTAATTAAACTTATAAGCTTATGACAGTTTCAAATGATTACCCTCTAATAGGTAATAAGATATTTCTATATTATTTTTAGATTTTACGCTTCTCAATTTTGGGAACCATTAATTTATCATGCGATTAACAAACCAATCATTAAAACAAGATATGTTCTTTAAACGTATGTTATCGATAATTCAAAATGACTGAATTTTAAAACTGTGTGATTTGCGCTGTGATAAAAACATATCATAAAGTTTATAAACTGTTATGAATGATAACTGCTTTTCATTTCATTTGAATGTTCACATGCATTATAATATTTGTATCATGACTTGCTTTTTATGGTCTATTCATACATGGCAATCTTATATAAAAAATGATCAAATGAATCACGTATAAAAGTGTAGATTCTTATAAAATAATTGAACATAACCTATTGACTTTATTGTATTGTGTTTTTTGATATTATACCGAATTCGACCATTCTCATAATAAGCCTACCCATTTCATGTATCGTTCAATAAAAAAATCTCTAATAAGAGTTTCCCTCTTATCTCAAACCAATCCATATAAGTGACTTTTTCCCTGAAATTTAAAATGAATAAAAACTAAATGCAAAAAACAGGTACTTCTCAAGCATATCTTTTTCCAATAAATTATGGCGCTTCTTTACAAAGTCGAAAAAAAAATCATATTACAGAGAACATGACACTTCATATAGCTCTTTTCCAACCTGATATTGCTGGTAATACTGGAACGATTTTACGTCTTAGCGCTTGCTTTGGTTTACATGTGCACATTATTGAACCTGCAGGCTTTAATCTGTCGGATCGTAATCTCAAACGCGCAGGATTGGATTATCTCGAATATGCTTCCTTAGAACGACACATTGATTGGCAACATTTTATAAGCTCCATGAAACACTTTAACCGCCGCCTGTTGCTTTTAAGTACAAAAGCAAAAACATGCTATACGCAGATATGCTATCAGGAAAATGATGTTTTACTTTTTGGTCGGGAATCAGCTGGAGTTCCCGATTATGTTCATGAAACGGCCGATTATACATTGAAAATTCCCATGCAACCACAGGCACGCTCTCTAAATCTCGCCATGAGCGTAGCCATAACAACAGGAGAAGCATTACGCCAAATTGGTTATCATGAAAGAAACTGTAATCTATAAAAACACAACAATTCCATTAAAATATTTAATATAATGCTAAAAACGCATGAACTATAGTTTTTTAATAAATAAAAAGGTATTTTGTATAGAATATTACAAATAATTAAAAGCGCATACTTTTTAATTATACTTTTAAAATGGATTACAGAACACCTCTAAAAGCCCATAAGTTATCTCGAAGAAAAATATATGACACATAAATAATATTTAGAGCTTATAACACCTGTCATTTCCCAATCATCAAATTCTGATAAAATAAACTAAAATGATACTGCTCAAAAAATAATAAAAACGCTTTAATACCGTCACTTCTCTCACAAAGCACAAAATGCCATTGTGTTGCTCCTTTATACACTCGATTTAAATAAACAGTTCTTAAAATAAACAGTTCTTAATGCCCGTCACATCCACCTACCCTACCAACTGTGAATGATATAGTCTCCCCCTCGTGCATAATATAAAATCCCTTGAGCATCTCCCCTCTTTATACTCATATAAAGTGCAAACCGCTATCACTATTCTCTTTATTCGTTTTCACTTTTAAGAATCCTTATCTTTGAGATGGTTTATAAAAGGCATTTTTCTTTCCTGTAATCGTTTTTACTCATACAAATTCCCCCGTTCGTGACACATAAGACAATAATTTTGATTGATGTAATATGCACAAGCTTGAAATAAGATAACCTCACAATATTCAGAGCTCTTATTTCACATGAATAATGATGAATTATTCTTAAATTAATATGTTGACTTAAAAAGTAAAAACAATAGTGGGGCTATAAACAGCAATATTATAAATCAATTTTTTCTAATAATGCATGACGATCCATTAAAAATCCGCTTTCAACCCATATCATTTCTAGCTCTTTAAGCTTTTTTCCTAAAAGTACACCTTTCGTAAAACCTTTCCTTATTAAATCGTTACCATTAATAGGAAAAGTTGGAATCTGCCATTTTTGAGCAAGTTGATAAAGCTTGACATAACCATCTGCTTTTTGCAAAGCATCACTTTTTTCCAAATGATCAAGATGTGATGCAGCGACAGACAACGATAATTGATCTAAAACTGGCTGTCGTCCATGAAAATAAATCAGTTTTTGCACAAAATGATCAGAACAGTTTTGGTTTATTATTTCTAACTCTGCCCATTCCTTTAATCGCGTTGTTTCCTTATGGGAAAAACGCAAGCGCTGGGCCATTTCATGAAGACGTATGGGGTCAGGAGGAAGAAGGCTTTCTAGCCGTAACAATGAATCAACTTTCCAACCAAGAGCCTGTTCTGTCTTCACCAATGCGTGAATTGCATCAATGCCCCATCGTTCTGTTTCAGGAAAAATGAATGCCAAAATTCTGCTTTGTCGCATCCATAAAAGAGCACGCGTTGGATCAGAAGCGGCAAGAAGCTTTTTCATTTCTGCCCAAATACGCTCAGAAGAAAGTTTTTTTAAACCGTGTTTTAAACGAACACATGCCTTCAATCCTTGCACATCAGGTCGCCCCGCTCCATACCACGCAAAAAAGCGAAAAAACCGTAAAATACGCAAATAATCTTCGCCAATACGATCTTCTGCAACCCCAATAAAACGAACTGTTCGGCTAGCAATATCACTCAAACCTCCCACATCATCATAAAGGTTGCCAGCAGCATCACAATAAAGCGCATTTATCGTAAAATCTCGCCGTTCAGCATCTTTTTTCCAATCACGACCAAATGCCACTTTTGCATGACGACCATCTGTTTCAATATCGCAGCGAAGCGTTGTAACCTCATAAGAACATGAATGAGCAATTACTGTTATTGTACCAAAAGCAATCCCTGTAGGAATAGCTTTAAATCCTGCTTCTTCTACACGTGCAATAACCTGTTGCGGCAAACAGGTTGTTGCAATATCAATATCACTAATAGGCTGCCCTAGCAGTTGATTGCGCACTGCTCCCCCTACAATACGCGCCTCTTCCCCCTCCTCAGACAAAACGCGAAGAAGTGTCTGAATATCACTTTGTTGTAACCACGCAACCTGTTTGAAGTTCTGTCTTATATGCACCCTTTAACCTTTCAAAAAGTTGTCTTCATTGCTTTAAAGAACTCTCTTCATAAAACAAAATTTTTAAGACATCCCTTATAAAACACGCCTATTTCTTCCAAAGAAACTGTTCTCTTCTATACACGAATATAAAAAAACGGCATATGATACTTCATTTCTTCTCATTTTCTGTTACAAACAATAAGATATCCATTATCATGCAGAGAAAATTACTATTTTGCGACAAACACCTTAAGGAAGAAATATGAGTCAACATGATCCGTCACCCAATTCTGTGAAAAAGGTTAACACCAATCATGAGGCCCAAGTAATTATTGATGATATTGATACAACCCATAAAGAATTGGATATTCTGCAACAAGAAATTGACAAAGTTATTTTTGGACAAAGTCATGTAATTGAATATACTTTAGTCGCTATTTTTGCTGGTGGTCATGCTCTTCTTGTCGGTGCTCCAGGACTTGCTAAAACACGTCTTGTTGAAACACTGGGAACAGTCTTAGGGCTTGATGAAAAACGCATCCAATTTACCCCTGACTTAATGCCATCGGACATTATTGGTTCTGAAATTATGGATTCCGATAAAGATGGTAAACGTTCTTTTCGCTACGTTCAAGGTCCTATTTTCACGCAACTTCTCATGGCCGATGAAATCAATCGTGCCTCTCCACGGACACAATCAGCTCTTTTACAAGCTATGCAAGAATATCATGTTACCGTTGCAGGTACCCGTTATGATTTACCACAACCTTTTCATGTTCTTGCAACGCAAAATCCTCTCGAACAAGAAGGAACCTATCCACTTCCTGAAGCACAATTGGATAGATTTTTGATGCAAATCGATATTGACTATCCTGATCTTACAACAGAGCGGCGGATCATTTTAGAAACAACAAAAGAAAAAAAATCAAATGCAAAACCAATTTTATCCGCCCTAAAATTGCAAAAAATTCAAAATATTGTTCGCAAAATGCCCCTTTCAGAAAATGTTGTCGAGGCTATTTTAAAAATTGTCCGATCAGCGCGCCCTCATAAAGACAATGGCCTTGCCAATACTTATGTTTCTTGGGGACCTGGTCCACGAGCATCACAAGCCCTTTCACTTTGTGTTCGCGCTCGTGCTCTTTATTATGGACGCTTAGCCCCTTCACTTGATGATGTTGAAGCATTGGCCTATCCCGTATTACAACACCGCATGGCTCTTAATTTTTCTGCCCGTGCTGAAGATATAACCGTAAAAGATATTATCAATAACCTTGTGAAAGATGCTCTTTGAATGGCACTTGGTAAAAAAGTTTTACAAAAACCTCCATTGTCGCTGGCAGCTAAGCTGCATAAGGATATTGGCAAAATGCCCTGTCTCCTTCTACAAGCACGTCATATCGCCAATACACTGATAACCGGATGGCATGGACAACGTAAACGTGGTAATGGAGAAAATTTTTGGCAATTTCGACCCTATGTTAAAGGAGAATCTATTACCCGCATTGACTGGCGTCGCTCAGCACGGGATGAAAATACGTATCTACGCGAACACGAATGGCAAATGGCACAAACCGTTTGGCTTTGGCCTGATCAGAGCGCATCGATGCATTATTGTTCACGCTTTTCTAAAATCTCTAAAGGCAATCATGCCATCATTCTTACCCTTGCCTTGGCATCACTTCTTGCACGCAGTGGCGAACACATTGCTATTCCCAACTTAATGCCCCCCACAATGGCATCCAATGTCGTAGAACGAATAGCCTTCGCTTTAGAAAATCATTCAGATAAAAATTCATTTCCCGATTTTTCAACAATTACACGCTTTTCATATGCTATTATAATAAGCGATTTTCTCGACCATCCTGAAAAAATCATCCAACATTTAACCGTCTTATCTACAAAAAAAGTGACAGCTCATTTAATTGAGATTGCTGATCCTGCAGAAGAAAATTTTCCCTATGCAGGTCGTACAGAATTTTTTGATCCTGAAACAAAAGAGAAACATGTTTCCACTAAAGCAGAAAACCTTCGTAACAGCTATTGTAAGCTGTATCAAGCACGGCGGCAAGAATTGGCAAATTTTTGCGCACGCCAAGGATGGTCTTATCACGTTAGTACAACAGATCAACCTTTAACAGAGACCATTTTTCATCTTGCAAATACAATGAGCAACTCTCCATTGCAAAAAAGGAGGGCGCTTTGAGTTTTGCTGCTCCCTTTGTGTTACTAGGGCTTTTGTTCCTACCGGTTATTTGGTGGCTATTGCGGATAACCCCTCCATCTCCACGTAAAGAGCTTTTTCCTCCTTTACGCTTCTTACCCAAACCAACTCATCAGCAGGAAACCGCACAACATACACCTTGGTGGTTGCTCTTGTTGCGTTTAACCATAGCGGCACTTGTTATCATAGCTCTAGCACGCCCCACTTGGAATCAAAAACCAATCAGCTTTTCCGGATCTCAACCCCTTGCACTCATCATTGATAATGGTTGGGCATCTGTAAAAGAATGGAAAAAACGCGTCTCTACCGCTGAAATGCTCCTTGCACAAGCAGAAAAACAGAAAAAAAATATTTATCTTGTTGCAACAGCTGAACATGATATCTCCAATATGGAGCCTCAAGCAGCAAAGATTATAAAACAGCATTTAATGCATTTGCAACCGCGTCCTTGGCCTGTCAACCGTGTGCATGCCTTCAAAAAACTCAGCGAAATAACCAAAGGAAAACCTCTTGATATTGCTTATTTAAGTGATGGATTACAAACAAATGAAGATGAGCAAGCTTTTGCTCTTCTTGAAGAATTAAAACCTAGAAACTTCTTGTGGTATTTGACTGATATTTCCAATTTAACCGGCATAACATCCATAGAAAATAACAATGGAAACATGGGCGCGCGTATTATCCGCTCAACAACACACAGTAACACTCCCGCTACACTCAGTCTCTACGATTCAAATAATCAACTTCTCGGACAATTTACGAAAAATTTCTCCGAAGGAGAAACAACAGCTCTTGTTCCTTTTGATGTACCACTTGAACTACGCAATGATATCGCTTGGATAAAAATAAACAATCAAAACCATGCTGCTGCAACCTTCTTGGTAGACAGCCATCACAGGATAAGCCGTGTTGCTCTTCTTTCACCCGATACCAATGAAATGGCACAGCCTTTACTTGCTCCATTTTATTACATTATCAAAGCCTTACAAGGTCATACACAGCTTATAACAGCCGGTGGAAGAGAACTTTCAACGGATATTGATCATTTGCTTAAACAAAATCCATCTGTTTTGATTATGGGTGACATTGTTAACATGCCCCCACAAGCAGAAAAAAAACTTTCTGATTTTGTGAATAAAGGAGGAACACTCATCCGTTTTGCAGGAGAAAAACTCAGCAGCGCAGAACATTACGATAACCTTCTTCCGATACCACTGCGCCCAGGTCAACGCTCCCTTGGAAGTATTATGTCTTGGACAAAGCCACAAAAGCTTGCCCCTTTTGCAAAAAATAGCTTTTTCTTTGGTCTTCCTTTTCCAGAAGATGTCACTGTCTCGCGCCAAATCCTCGCAGAACCAACCCCAGATCTTTTTGAAAAAACGTGGCTTAGCCTTTCGGATGGAACCCCTCTTATTACCGCAGCAAAACGTGGTAAAGGAACCCTCATTCTCATTCATGTTGCTCCTGATCCTACATGGTCTAATCTTCCTCTTTCCGGCTTTTTTGCACAAATGTTGCAAAAATTAATCACATTAAGTACCTATGAAAATACAAACCCAACACACAGAGAAAAAAGAACAGTGCTACAAAACCCTTGGCGAACTATAGCCGTTGACGGACAATTACAAGTCCCACCCTCTGATGTTGTTCCACTGGTCTTTGATGCTCAAAATCCACCCCGTCCTTCCTATCATACTCCACCAGGACTTTATGGTGTCAAAAACGATTTTTATGCGCTTAATCTCTTAATTCATTCATCGCGCTTGGTGAAACAATCATCATTGCCACCTTCTCTCAACAAGAGTCCTTTATCTTACGATACAAAAGAAAAAAATCTTACCGGTCCACTTTTAGGATTAGCCATCTTATTATTCGCCTTTGATAATTTTCTCATTTTATGGATGGGAGGTATTTTTTCTTTCAATAAACGGCATAATATGTTTTTCCTCCTTCTCATAATTCTTATTGCCTTGTTTGCATATGCTCCAATTCTTCATGCACAAACGATAGAAAATCATCATGATAGTGTAAAAGCCGCTGGTGCAACACATCTTGCCTACGTTATAACCAACAATCGTGAAATTGATACAACGAGTAAAAATGGTCTAGAAGCCTTAAGCCAATTTATCGCAGAGCGCACAATGCTTTCCCCTGGCTCTGTTACAGCACTTGATCTCGATAAAGATGAACTCTCCTTTTATCCTCTTATTTACTGGCCAATTGATGTTAAAAGTCCTATACCAACTCCCAAAAGCCTTGAAAAAATAAATAATTTTATGAAACATGGAGGAACAATTTTATTTGACACACGCGATCAGATAAAGAGCAATCTTAATCTTGAAGGAGATGCCACTCCAGAAACGCAAAGATTACGAACCATCTTAAAAGGATTAAACATTCCATCCATTGAGCCAGCATCAACAGATCATGTTGTTGCACGTTCCTTTTATATTATGCCAGATTTTCCTGGTCTCTACCGTGGTTCACCTTTATGGGTTGAATCCTCATCAACGAACAAAAAAAATAAAAACTCTCTTGCCAGTGGTGATAACGTAAGTTCTCTTCTCATCACCGCAAATAACTTTGCCGGTGCTTGGGCACTCGATGAAAAAGGAACATGGAAATATCCCCTTGTTCCCAATGATCCAATGCAACGTCTATGGGCATTTCGCGCAGGTTTAAATATTGTTCTTTATGTTCTTACAGGAAACTATAAAGCGGACCAAGTTCATGTTCCAGCGCTCTTGGAACGCTTTAAAAGAGAAAGAAGGCAATGATCCCATTTTTCACTTTTCAGCCTTTCTTACCACTCTTTTGGATTCTGCTCTTAAGCGGAATATCCTTTCTTTTTGTCGTTGTTGGTCTTGTTACGCAACGTCAAGGTTCTTTATTTCGTCTGATAGCATTAAGCGCCCTCATCCTTGCTTTGCTCAATCCAATGATCATAAAAGAACAGCGCGAACCACTGAAAAGCACAGTGGGAATTGTTATTGACCGCAGCAAAAGCCAAACATTTGGAACACGTACAAACGACAGTGATGAAGCGCGTGCGCAATTAACTCAAGTATTGGCGCATTATCCACAATTTGAACCACGTTTTATTGAAGCTGGAAAACTTGCTGATAATCAGTATGCGCCCTCAACGAATTTGTTTGAGGCTTTAACACAAGCAGTATCTGATGTACCGCTCTCTCGTTATGCAGGAACCATTTTTATCACCGATGGACAAGTCCATGACATCCCTGACCTATCAGATCTTCATCATGAAGCACCTCTCAATGCTCTGATTACAGGATACTCAGACGAATTTGATCGTCAAATCAAGTTTATTTCTCCTCCACGCTTTGCCCTTGTCAACAAACCACAAACGCTCTCCATTTTAGTAGAAGATAAAGGCCCCGCCAAAAAAACAATACCACAGAAAGCAAATATTACACTAAGCGTCAATGGACAAGACATTGGCCATTATTCTGTGACTCCTGGCGTGATTTTTCAAACTGAAATTACCCTTCCTCATGCTGAAAAAAATATTATCCAAGTTATAACTGATCCACACAAAGGTGAACTAAGCTTGGAAAACAACCGCGCCATAACAATTATTGAAGGAATCAGAGAAAATTTACGCGTTCTTCTTATTTCAGGTGCTCCTTATAATGGAGAACGGACATGGCGAGACCTTTTGAAAGGTGACTCCAATATTGATCTTGTTCACTTTACTATTTTGCGTCCCCCCACCAAAGCAGATAATACGCCCTCAAGCCAATTATCCTTAGTGGTCTTTCCCACAAGAAAACTCTTTGTTGAAGAAATTAATAACTTTGATCTCATCATCCTTGATGGCTACCAGCACTCTACTGTTCTCCCCTTAATCTATTATGATTATATCGCCCAATATGTACAAAAGGGGGGTGCATTGTTGATGGTAACAGGACCTGAATTTACCCAAAAAAACTCACTTGCGAAAACACCTTTAATAAGCATTCTACCGGCATTGCCCAATGGGACTATTATCGAAAAACCGTTTCGCCCTACATTAACCAAAGAAGGTGAGCGCCATCCTGTTACAAGAGGTCTCGCAACACTTAACCTTCCCGCATCTCAATGGGGACAATGGTTGCGGCAAATTGCTATTCAAAACATAAATAACGGAATCGCCCTCATGAAAGGAGCTAATGAACAACCACTTTTAATTCTCTCCCATGTTGATAAAGGGCGTGTAGGCATGTTGCTTTCTGATGAAAGTTGGCTTTGGGCTCGAGGTTTTGAAGGTGGGGGTCCTTATGCTGCTCTTTATCGACGAATTGCCCATTGGCTCATGAAAGAACCAGAACTTGAAGAAGAAAAATTAAGTGCAACCAGCAGCCATCATCATTTAACAATTCGCCGTCAAACTCTAAAAGACCATCCAGAACCCGCTGAAATAATCTTTCCCTCTGGGAAAAAAGAAAATATTACTCTGACCAAAGAGCAAGAAGGCCTTTTTACTGCAACTGTGACCACTGATGAGACAGGAATTTTTACCATTAAAAATGGCGATTTAACAATACTTTCTTCTGTAGGGATGCTCGATAATCTTGAGTTGTTTGACTTGACTTCAACACAAGAAAAACTAGCCCCCATTATTAATCACACTGGTGGCTACATCAGACGTTTACACTCTGAGGGAAAAGAAAACATTCATCTTCCTCCATTCAAGCTGATTCAATCAAAAACAAGTCCGTCCTCTTCCCCAGCACACTCAATTGTTCTGAAAGAAGCAACAGAAACCCGTTTAATCAATACCTTTTATTTTTCGATATTTTCTGGTTTTTTGGCACTGCTCACCTGTCTTTTACTGTTGAGCAATATGTGGTATCGTGAAGGACGTTAAAAAATCTGAAATTTCGTATAATAGTTTTAAAATTCAGCTTATTCTTTTATGTATTTACTTGTCTTTTATAATTATACAACAAATTGATTTATAATTAAAAATACAGTATAATTCTTCTTATTTTAAATATCCTCATATTAAAACAATAAAAAACATTCTCTTGTGTGTTATTAGAAGAGATGCTGTATGGATAGAAACCATTGAAGAAAGGGTGAAATACCTCTTATGAATCCTCTTAAAGCAAAGCAAGAATTTTTACAAAATTGGGGGGAATAGTATGATGGTTTTTATTTGCGCTAGCGTAGAGGTGGTAGTGTACAGTAAGCCCTCTATATACTTCACAGAAGCTTTCCATTATAATATCGAGTACCGTCGTGAAATTAGCTCAGAAGCATTGAGAAATGTCTTTTTTATAAATATGTAAATGTATAGCACAATGATATTTTATTGAGGATATTCTATTTGAAATATTCAGCTTGAGACGTTCTATTTTGCAAGCTAATTTTCATTTTACAATCTTTCTTGCCTTTAAGCACTAACTTATCTTATGTTTATTCTTTAAATCGTTTTTAATACTCTACGAGCTTTTATGTTTTATCTTGCCCATATATCGGATGTACATCTTTCCCCTCTCCCGCAACCTTCCCTTTTTGAACTTTCTGGAAAGCGTCTTACCGGTTATCTGAACTGGCAAAAAAAACGTAAGAGTCAGATGGCAACAGATGTCCTAGAAACTTTAATAGATGCCTTGAACAAAACAAAACCTGATCACCTTGTGATCTCTGGTGATCTTGTCAATCTTGCTCTCGATAAGGAATTTGAACAAGCGCATCGTTGGCTACTTACATTAGGACACCCCCAAGATATTTCTTTGACATTTGGAAATCATGATGCATATGTCCGCGGAGCTTTACAAAAAGCATGTATCCTCTTTAAACCTTGGATCACAGGTGACAGCCCTCAAAAAAGTGCCTTTCCTTATATGCGCGTTCGCAAAGATGTTGCCATCATAGCAGCTTCTTCAGCCATTGCGACACTGCCTTTTCAAGCTTCTGGTTATTTTGGTAAAATGCAAGCGCAAACTTTACCGCTCTTTTTAAAAGAAGCAGCACAGCGCAACCTTTTTCGTGTCGTCATGATTCACCACCCTCCCTTTCCCAAGGCAACGTCTTGGCATAAAAAACTACGGGATATAAAACGTTTTCTAGACGTTATCAAATATCACGGTTGTGAGCTTATTCTTCACGGACATACTCATTTACCCACATTGAATTACATTGAAGGACCAATTAAAAAAATTCCTATTGTTGGGGTTCCTTCCGCATCACAAGCTTTTGGTGATAAAAAACCACCCGCAGGCTTTAACTTATTTTCCATTGAACGCTTACAAAATCAATGGCATTGCCAATTACAACGTTATAGCATTATCAACCCTAAAAACGAGATTGCATGTACTGAAACAATTAATCTTTAAACTCCTTCATAGTTGCCAAAACAACCAAAAACGAAAATATTTTTATTTCATATTCCTTTGGAAATTATAATTCTTATTTCCCTTTTTTTCCTTAAAAGACAAAGTTTCACCTTCTCTGTCAATAAATCAATTTTTCTCAGAGAATTCCATCTGCCGCCCCACTTATGTGACTAGCTTTTTACAAACTTATCGGTTTTCTTCCTTCCCGCCCTAAAAGACGAAAATTCTACCACATCTGATTTATAAATAATTCGGATTCTTGTCTCACGGGTTCCAGCTGCTAATTGCGCATGTGATGTACTTCACAAAGCTCTACACATAAACCCTGCTTTGAATTTCATCATCCACTCCTCCAAAAGCATCTAATGCGTAAAATCCTTATATTATTACAATGATGATATTTTATAGAATAATAGAGAAGCTCATTCAGCTTCTATACCTGAAAATCAATGGCTAAAAAAGCCAAATAATAACTAAAGTATATAATTTCAATAACCAAACCTACTTGTGATTCATAAACAAATGATGTTGATTGATTTATCGTAAATAGATTTGAAATGATCCCTTACTATTTCACTCAACATTTATTATCATATATTAAAAAAGTTATAGATTATATTTAGATAAAAGATATAGGTAATAATGTTTTTTACGTCTCGAAAAATTCCTAATTTTCTATCTTTTTTCCTATAAACAACTTTATAATACTCTTTATAATTATTTTATTACTATAAACTATTATTTATAATATCATATGAAATATCGAATAAAAATTATAATATGAATTTTTATTCGGTATTTCGGTTGTAATTTTACGTGCTTTAGAATTTTTTTTGCGATCTTTTTGTTATTAAAAAAGATATTTTATGATAACGCAAAACAGAAAAGTTGATTGTATAAGAGGTCTTTCAATTTGATCTTCACGAATATAACGTAAAGGGCGTTTACGAACCCCTGTAAGGATAAGTAAACGCAAAGCTAAATGTGTCATAGTTGTTTTTTGACAAAGTGTTTTATAAAAAGCCGGCACATCTTTCCAATCCATTGCTGGTCTGTTAATGGTTTTATGGCGTTGTTTTCCTAAGAGAGCTTTTGTTTTTTCTATTGCCTGTAAGTCAACATTCAGCCCCAGAGCAGCCGCATGTTTAAGACAAATATTAAGACGGTTTAGTGCAGCACGAGCTGCTCCAGCTTTTGTATGCCAAATGGGGGCAAGGGTATTGCGTATCTCTGTTTGCGTAATCTCTGAAACGGGGAGGCAACCTAATTTGGGCAGAATATGAAGTTTTAAAGGTGCAAACCAGTTCCCATCTTTACCGTCACCTTTTAATTCAGCTTTACGAGTTTCAAAAGTATCTAGTGCAATATCTTTTAAGTAATGGAGATTGCTTATTGCCTCACGCTTTTGTTTATTGCGTTCTTTAATAGGATCACGACCTTCACGTAAAACAGAACGCCATTGGTTTGCCAATTCACGGGCTTGTTTTAAAGAGACATGTCTTAAGGCACCCAATCCCATTTCACGACGGCGCCCGTGAAGGGTATACCGTAAAATCCATTGAGCACCACCATCTTTACGCTTGTGAAGAAGCAAGCCGGCGCGCCATCATTATATTTGCCAGCCCCCAATGTTGCGACAGCCTTTAGCACTTAAGATGGTTCATAAGAGGCATTTTTATTCCTTCTTTTGTTTTCTATCTCACGGCTCTCCCTCCTTTTGACGTGCAAAAGACGCGGTTTTGATTGGTCAACATGGTATAGGTTTAAAATGAGAAAATCTTATGATACTTGGATCTCTCACTCAACATGACAAAAAATAATTTATATTTACAAATCAAAGTATTGTTCGAATAAAATAGTAGCTCTTTTGAGTAAACGATATTTTCTAGCACATATCTGAAAAATAAAAGCCTCATTCGAAAATGAGACTTTTGAAGTGTTTAATTCTGCAAAAAATTAAAATTTATAAGCTACACCCACGCGGAAATCGTTTGTCTTGTAGTTCAGTTCAATTTTATCCTGTATGAACTTCTTCTTACCCAAATCTGAATAACGATATTCTGCACGCACAATAATGTTATTAGTCATTGCAAAATCAATACCACCTCCAAAGGTATAACCAACCATTGTCTTTTTTTCATCATGCAACCACTCAGAAAAATCAACTTCTTCATTTTTGCTATCAGCTACTGCCGTAAAAGTATTCCGAAGCTGCGTATAAGCAATCCCTCCGGAAATATAAGGCATCATCCGCTCAATCGGAACACCAACTTTCACCCGTGTAGCACCAGCCCACTTTTGTTTTAAAGTATTACGTATAGCTTCAATAGGCAATGCAGGAGATTCCTCCTCATAAGAATCTCTTGTGTAACTTGTTCTTTCTAAAGATTTTGATGTTTCTTCAGTTTGATTTTTGGGTAGAGGGATATCCTTCGATTTTTTTTTATTAGACCACATAACATCCGTATCAATACCTATAATAAAACCATTATTGATATTAATATTGTAGCCTGCATAAATGCCCCCGATAAAACCAGAAAGTTTAGGCAAATTCTCTTTTTCAACTGGATTCCATATCCCTGTCTCTTTTTTTAAATAATTTGCAGTCGTTTTGCCTGAAAAGTTTCCAATCTGCCCTCCAAGATAAAATCCTGTCCAAGAAAAAGAAGGCGCTGCAATAACAGGAACAGGCTGTTCAGGAATAACGCTATCCGCCGCCTGTACGATAGAAATTGAAATTAAAGAAAATATAGATGTTGAGGTTAAATACTTTGTAATCATAATTGCTCCCCTAAAAGCTAATGTGATACATAAATAATGGTCAATCGTTTCACAATTTTTTGAAAAAATCTATAGCAAAAATGACACAATTAAAAAATTAAAATTAGTTTTAATTAAATAGTATTTAAAAAATTTAAATATTATTTATAATTTCCAGAAACTATTAATCTATAGTGGCTTTTATAGCTTCATATTAATTATTATTATCTAGAATTAGATAATAATAATATCAATTTTTTGAAAAAAATGAGATAAATCTCATAAAGAATATGATTCACTAAAATAATCACTCAGCGCTTTTTGTATAAAGAATGACACCTAGAATGGAGAATTTTTTCATCACACTTGAAAAACAAGTAGAGAACTTCACTCTAACCCTCTCAAGCGTCTAATGAAATAAAAGACAAAAAATTAATATATAAAAATGGAATTAATAATTTTTATTTATTCTTATAGAATTATTTTAATGCTTCATGATTTTTGTAAAAACTGAACAGACCAATTGTCCAGTTTCTGCAATTAATTTTTCAACACGAAGCAAATCAGGTTCCCCAACACTATTCAACAAAAGGTCACTTAATCCAGGTGGCATGTCATTGGGATCAAGAGAATCATTTAAGCAAAGCCGTATAATTTGACTCAAATTTGTATAAAGACGATAGGCATAATGTAAATCAGCAATACATGACTGATTAAGAAAACTGTTTGGTAAGTGATCTAAAATATCCGCTGTCGTCGCTCCAATTTGAAACTCAATGACATGCGTAATAAGAGAAAATTGAGCAATAAACTCCAAATCCATAATGCCACCAGACATCGTTTTTAAATCCCATTGATTTTTTGGCGGCTTTTCTTTTGCAATCAAGGCACGCATTTCACATACTTCTTTTGCAACTTCCTTCTTATCACGAGAAATAGCAATAATTGCACACACTTCATTTTCTAGCTTTTGTAAAAAATCAGGGTCTCCTGCAATGCCTCGAGCCCTTGTTAAAGCAAGATATTCCCATATCCATGCTTCTTGGCGATAATACTTTTTAAAAAATGGAAAAGAAACAGCAATAGGTCCTTTATTGCCTAATGGCCGTAACCTTAAATCAACGACATAAAGAATACCTTGGCTTGTAAGAGTGGATAAAGCAGAAACGAGGCGCTGTGCTAAACGCGTATAATATTGAGAGATATAAAGAGGCTTTTCTCCATCAGATATTTCTGCATCATCATCGTGTTCATAAAGCAAAACGAGGTCAACATCGGAATCTGCTGTTAATTCGCGACTTCCAAGCTTCCCCATACCCAATATGCCAACACGCCCCCCTTTAATACGACCATGAAGACGAGAAAATTCCTCTTGAACGGTAGCAAATGTTTTTGTAATCATAAGATCAGCAAGCGCAGTAAAAGCAAAACCCGCTCTTTCTCCTGTAATTGTACCGTTTAAAATTCGAATACCAATCAAAAAACGTTGTTCATCTGCAAAAATCCTTAAATGATCAAGAATTTCCTCATAAGAAAGAACATTTTCAAGAAAATATTCAAGCCGTTTTTCTAAGTACGTTTTGGTCGGTAATTCTGAAAGAATATTCGGATCTAACATTCCATCAAAAACATGGGACCTGCGTGCAATAATTTCTGCAAGACGTGGAGCAGCCCCCATAATAAGGACAAGCATATCCAAAAGAGAAGGATTAGACTGCAAAAGACTAAAAAGCTGAATTCCTGAAGGTAAGCCCTGTAAAAAACCATCAAAACGCAACATCGCCTCATCAGCTCGTTTTGTCCCACCAAAAGCTTTCAAAAGAGCTGGTGTTAATTCCGTTAATCTCTCGCGTGCTTCGGCTGATTGCGTTGCTTTATAACGACCAAAATGGAGCGTGCGCATAATACGACAAATATCACTTGCTCTTTCGAAGCCTAAACGGCTTAACGTTATTAATGTCTCCGGATCATCTTCTTCACCGGTAAAAACTAAATTACCAATTTCTAAACCAAGTTCTTGCTCATTCTCAAACAGTGCAGCATAATGTTTTTCAACAATCTGAAGTGTTTTTAATAAATCACGGATAAAACTGCTCCTGTCTTGATAACCCATTAAATAGGCAACACTCGTGAATTGAGCAGTATCATTTGGAAGAAGATGTGTTTGTTCATCGAAAAGCATTTGAATACGATGTTCCACATTTCGAAGAAAAGCATAACTTTTTATAAGGCTATTTCTCGTTTTCTCACTGATCCAACCAAGCGTGTGAAGTTCTGCTAACATTGCAACTGTCTGACGTCCACGTAATTGAGGAAAACGTCCACCAGCAATGAGCTGCTGTGTCTGAACAAAAAACTCAATCTCACGAATACCACCACGACCTAACTTTATATTATGCCCATAAGCTGCAATTTGACCGTAATTTTTATGCGCATGAATTTGACGTTTGATCGAATGAATATCAGCAATAGCAGCATAATCTAAATATTTCCGCCACACATAGGGAAAAAGCTCTTTGAGAAAGTTAAAACCTGCCCTCTTATCACCAGCAACTGGACGTGCTTTAATCATGGCTGCTCGTTCCCAATTTTGCCCACGCCCTTCGTAATAACGCAATGCAGTCCTTACTGGTAAGGCCAAAGGGGTTGAACCTGGATCTGGACGAAGACGAAAATCAAGACGAAAAACATATCCTTCCGCAGTGCGTTCTTGAATGATACGGATTAATCGGCGTACCATTTTAGAAAATACGTTAACACTTTCAGAAAGATTACCAATATGAGATGATGTTTCATCAATGAAAACAATAAGATCAATATCAGAAGAATAATTAAGTTCCCCTGCTCCTAACTTTCCCATCCCTAAAATAATTAAACCACAGTCTTTTTCTGGATTCTCACGGCTTAATAAATTGATCTTACCATGATCATGCGCTTCTCTTAATAGAAAACGTAGTGCTACACTTAATGCTGCTTCGCCCAAACGTGTCAACCAAGCACATGAAACTTCGTAAGTAAAAACACCACCCAAATCAGCTAAAGCAATAAGAACATGCGCTTCTCGTTTTTTGCGCCTTAAAGCAGCCATCAATGAAGTTTCATTTATAGCTTCATCTTTATCAATAGCTGTAATATCATCTATAATTTCGCTCAGCCTTGTTTCTATATCAACATTTAATAAAGCACTAAGATATGATGGGTTGGCAATTAAAACCTCACGCAAAAAAGGAGATAAGGTCATAACCGAACTGATAAAATCAATCTGCGTTCCACTCTCTGAAATGATGGAAACAAGCGATTCTAAACCTTCTTTCCTTGCTTGTTCTTCCATGTCTTTTAACCATTGGGAACCACTTTTATCGAGAGGACATAAAGGGAGAAGCTGTGTTTTTAAAAAAGCTTGTTTCATCTCTGCTCCCTTGAAAAGCATTTTGCTTTCCTTTCTATTGCTTTATACTTTTAAAATAGTTGTTACGTATGAAAGTGAAGAAAAATATCTTTAAGGAAATAACAAAACAGCCCTAAGCCCTGGATTTGCATTTTCAAGTAACAATTCACCCCCGTGAAGCTTCATAACCGCTTTTGCTATACTTAAACCAATCCCAAACCCAGGTTGTGTGCGGCTTTCTTCAAGACGAACAAATCGTTCTGTCACTTTTTCACGTTTATCCTCTGCTATTCCTGGTCCATTATCGCTCACAACAACTAATAAATGTTCATCACGATATTCCATTGATAAGCAAACCTTCGCTTGCCTTCCACCTTTAGGCGCATATTTAATTGCATTATCTATAAGATTAAAAATTGATTGTGCAACAAGCTCACGATTCAATTTTAGCTCTTTATCAAATATATCTCCCAACTGAAGTAAAACACCTGACTCTTCAGCAAAAGGTTCGTAAAGCTCAACAGCATCCTCAATAATCAGTTTCATATTCATCATTTCAAGATGTTCAATTGCACTGCTGGCCTCAATACGTGAAATCATTAAAATCGCATTGAACGTACAAATAAGTTGATCTGATTCTGCAATAACCCTATCAAGGACCTGACGATATTCAAGCTTTGTCTTATTTCCTGAAAGCGCTTCTTCAGCGCGATTTCTAAGACGCGTTAACGGCGTTTTCAGGTCATGAGCAATATTATCTGATACTTGACGTAAACCAATATTTAACTCTTCAATGCGGTCTAACATAACATTAAGATTGGTTGACAATCGATCAAACTCATCCCCTACTCCAGAAACAGGTAAACGCCCACTGAAATCACCATCCATCAAGCGCTGTGATGCAGCCGTTACATGATCAATCCTTTGTAAAGCTCTCCTGCCAACAAAAAACCATATGAGTAAAGCGCCTCCAACCATTGCAGCAAGTGCAATGATCACAGCTTTGCGAATAACAACAGCAAAACGTTCTGGCTCATCCAAATCACGTCCTATAAGAATCTTCATAGCATTAGGTAAATCAACAATAACCGCCAAAGCGCGATGTTCACTTGTTTTGCCATGTTCTCCAAAACGGGAATACAAAAAAGAGGTAGAAATAAAACCACTCTGATTCAAAAGACCTAATTCAATACGTGCTACATTTCCTGCTAAAATACGCCCCATAGAATCTGTAACAAGATAAAGAAATGCTCCTGGTTGTCTTGAACGATAATCAATAGTGCGCATTAATAAGGATAATCCCCCATAATTATAAGCATTTTCAATATACTTTAATTCTTCATGTAAAGCCTGTTCAGTTTGCTCTGTTAACAATGAAGCAGAAAATGCCGTCATATAAATAGAAAGTCCTGTTGCCACCAATCCAAACAATAAAATGTAAAGTGCTGAAAGCCTTAGCGCCGTCGTGCGCATTATATTAATCAAACGATTCATGCTTTGTTATCTGGTACTTTCAGCATATATCCAGCTCCACGCACTGTATGGAGAAGGGGAACATCAAAATCTTTTTCAATTTTGGCTCTCAAACGAGAGATATGGACATCAATGACATTCGTTTGTGGATCAAAATGGTAATTCCAAACGTTTTCCAAAAGCATAGTGCGTGTAACAACCTGCCCCGCATAACGCATCAAATATTCAAGTAAACGAAACTCTCGTGGTTGCAATAGAATGTTTCTATCACCTCGTTTTACCGTATGTGCTAACCGATCAAGCTCAAGATTACCTACACAGTAAACAGTTTCTGCTTCTTTAGGATTTTTCCGCCGTTGTAAAACTTCAACACGCGCAAGAAGTTCAGAAAAAGCATAAGGCTTTGTCAAATAATCATCTCCCCCTGCACGCAGCCCCGTTACACGATCATTAACTTGCCCTAAAGCAGACAGAATAAGAACCGGTGTTTCATTGCCTTTAGCGCGCAATTCAGCAATAATAGAAAGACCATCACGATGCAAAAGCATTCGGTCAACAACCATAACGTCATAATTTTCCGTGGTTGCTAAAGCGTATCCCGTATCTCCATCATAAGCAACATCAACAGAATGCCCTACTTCCAAAAATGCTTTTTCGAGATAATGCCCCGTCTCATGATCATCTTCAATAACGAGTATCTTCATAAAACGTATCTCCATTATTTTATTATGTTGTAGGACAAATGTTTAATAAATATTTGTCCTACAACTAAAGCTTTATTTTTTGAAAATTGGAAGAGCAACAAAACGATTTTGATCATTTGTTCGCACTTGTAAGAGTATAGCCTTTCGTCCTAACTGCTGAGCATTTTTGATTGTGTTAATAATATCAGAGACTCGTTTAACTGGTTTATTATTTACTGTCACAATGATATCACCAGGGCGTATCCCTTTATCTGCAGCATCTGAATCGGTATCGACATCCGTTACGACAACCCCTACACCATCATCAGAAGGCATAACAATCAAACCATAATCTTCCAATGTTTCATCTAAATCACTCTGTCCATTTGAATATTTTGAAGTCTCTTTCTTACTTTCATCTTCAGACATTGAAGCGAGTTTAACCTTTATACTCTCCTCCTTACCTGATCTCCAAATCCCTATGGTTACCATTTCTCCTGGTTTAATATTTGCAATACGTTTCGCCAGCTCACGCGCATCAGCAACTTTTTCATTATTCACTGAAATAATTACATCACCCGCTTTAATACCAGCCTTTTCTGCCGGTCCTTTTAACGGATCAGTAACCAAAGCACCTTTGGCTTCTTTCAATCCTATTGAATCGGAAATCTCCTTTGTTACCGGCTGAATCTGAACACCTAACCAACCACGTTGAACTGAACCTTTTTCAATAAGTTGTTGTACAACCTGTTTTACAGTCGCTGCTGGAATAGCAAAAGCAATCCCAACATTTCCTCCAGAAGGAGAAAAAATTGCTGTATTAACCCCAACAACCTTTCCATTAAGATCAAACGTTGGACCACCAGAGTTTCCTCTATTAACAGCAGCATCAATCTGAATAAAATCATCGTACACACCAGTGCCAATATCACGTCCACGTGCAGAAACAATACCTGCTGTCACAGTTCCACCAAGACCAAATGGATTCCCAATGGCAACAACCCAATCCCCAACACGAAGCTTTGAATCATCACCAAAATCAACATAAGAAAATTTTCTTTTATCATTCACTTTTAATACGGCAAGGTCGGTTTTGGGGTCTTTCCCAATGAGCTTTGCGTTCAATTCTGTACCATCATCAAGAACAACAGTATAACTTGTTCCATCAGAAATCACATGATCATTGGTCACAATGTAACCATCAGACGAAATAAAAAAACCCGATCCAAAAGCAACAGGACGGAGTCTCTGCGATTGGTGCGGAAATTTATTTTTAGGTTTATCAAAATCATAAAACTCTTTAAAAAATCTTTTTAAAGGATGCTGATCTGGTAATTGATCAAGTCCTGGACCACTAAAAAAGTTGCTAAAGAACCTATCTTCTTTCTTTTTATTGCTCTTTACTTGTACTGCTACAACGGCTGGTTTCACTTGAGCAACAATATCGGCAAATCCCTGTTGTTGTATTAACGAAGTCAATACAGAACTTGCATGAGCCTTTGTCATCCACAAGCTTGATGTACATCCACTAAAAAACAGTGCACTTTCCAATATCGCAGAAAAACTCACCGCGACAAATGTTTTAAAGAAAGCTTTTTTAACCATTTACTCTATGCTCCTATTCAATCATACCTTTATTTCAATTCCGATCACTTATAAAATATCAGACCTTACCGTTTTCTGTCTAAATTATTAAAGTTTTGTAAGGTTTCAGTATTCCCTAATATAATTACAATAAGATTGTATGCTCATTCAGATAATCTGATTTTTTTATGTAACATCTTTTTTAATGCAATGACATTTTTGACTGTTCTTTTTCATTCACATAACGCATGATTATTCCGTTTGAAGTGGAAAAATATGATACTTATGCCAATGATAATAATGATCAAAGGCGAGAACCATAAAAACCAAGTTATTTTATTCAATGGTGGTTTCAAGAGAATAAATTCACCATATCGCTCAACAAGAAAGTCAGTGACTTGCTGATTACTATAGCCCATTTTTAGCCTTTCCCGAATTAAAAGCCGTAAATCACGTGCTAAAGCAGCATCTGAATCATCAATTGATTGATTTTGACAAACCGGACAACGTAAATGCGATGAAATATGGCGTGCTCGCGCTTCAAGAATCTTATCCTTTAAAATCTCATCCGGCTCTACTGCTATTGCTAATCGAAAAGGAAACGTTGCAATTAAAAAAAATACAATCCAAAGAATTTTTTTCATCTCAATGTCTTTTCCAAAAATTTAAAGCAAGCACTACCTTATTGTACATGCCAATGCGAAACCAATACCCCAAAAGAGAAAGACATCCTCCCATAGCCATCATGAATGCCCCTAACCAAATACATATTACATAAGGCTTCCACCATATGTGCACAACAAGACCCCGATTATCGATCCGTCCCGGTACAATATAGAGCTGCGATAAGCCATGATTTTTAAGACCAACTTCTGTCGTTGATGTATTTTGACTTGAATAAAATCGCTTTGAGGCTGTTACATGACCCACAATATTTTTATTTTCATATACTTTAAAATAAAACTCCATTGTCGAATAATTCGAACCAACACCATCATACACTGCATCAAAATGAAGCGTTTTATCCGCTATCGTCACCCTATCCCCTACGTTCATGATTAAAATACGTTCTTGCCCAAAACTTGCCACACAAACGATACCAAATAATGTAACGCCTAATCCCATATGTGCTATTGCTGCACCAAAAGTAGACCATGGCAATCCAAGAAATCTCTTAACGCGTACTGAAAAATCTCTCTTGCCATATCCACTCTTTCCCCATAGATCCACTAAACTGCCTAAAAAAACAAACGCTGAAAGCCCAATCCCTAAAACTGCAAAAATATCACGCACAGATGCCGCATAGAATATTATAAAACAGACGATACCAACCAATACAAAAACAAACCACAACCGTTCAAAAACTGCAAGAAAATCACCGCGTTTCCATGCCATCATTGTCCCAAACGGAACAAACAACAACAGCAAAAGCATTAGTGGTCCACAGGTCAGGTTAAAAAAAGCAGCCCCTACAGAAATTTTTTGCCCTGTTAATATCTCAATAAAATAAGGATAAAGCGTACCAATCAATACTGTTGCTGTTATTGTTGTAAGTAACAAATTATTTAAAACAATAAACCCTTCACGTGAAATTGGTTGAAAAAATCTTTCTGTTTTTAAAATAGGGGTACGCAAAGCAAAAAGAAAAAAAGCCGCTCCTGTAAAAAAAAAGAAAAGCGCAAGCATTGCTTGCCCCCGTGCTGGATCAACAGCAAAACTATGAACAGAAACTAAAAGCCCAGAACGCACAAGAAAAGTTCCCATCAGAGAAAGAGAAAAAGTAAGCAGCGCTAAAAACAGAGTCCAACTTTTCAATATTTCTCGTTTTTCGAGAACAAGAGCAGAATGTAAAAGAGCCGTTCCTGAAAGCCAAGGCATAAACGAAACATTTTCAACAGGATCCCAAAACCAATAACCGCCCCATCCTAGCTCATAATAAGCCCAATAGGAGCCAACCATAATACCCAATGTCAAAAAACACCAAGCAAGTAAAAGCCACGGACGAATCCCACGTGCCCAAATTCTATCAACATGTCCTATAATCAATGCCGCAACAGCAAAAGAAAAACAAAGTGAAAAACCGACATAACCTAAATAAAGTAGCGGTGGATGAATTGCTAATGCGATATCTTGTAAAAGAGGATTGAGACCATTTCCCTGCAATGCTGGTGGATTTACGCGTAAAAATGGATTGGATACAAAAAGAATAAATAAAAGAAAAGCAGTTGTAATCCAACTTTGGCAAATTAAAACAAGCGTCTTAAAATCTTCTGGCAAATGTTGGCTAAAAAAAGCCATCAATGCGCTAAAAAAAGCAAGACTTAAAACCCATAACAACATAGAGCCTTCGTGGTTTCCCCAAACACCTGTAATTTTATAGAGCATCGGTTTTTCTGAATGAGAATTCTCAACAACGTTCAAAACAGAAAAATCAGATACGATATAAGCATAAATTATCACTAAAAAAGATAAAAGCAGTAATGTAAAAGTAATATATGTTAGAGGAACAGCTGTTTGCATTAACAAACGCTCTCTCCACCAAAAACCTAAAGCAGGTAAAAACGCCCCTAATAAGCTTACTGAAAATGCTGCAGCTAAAAAAATATGACCCAGTTCGACAAGCACAATCGAATTATTTCTCCATAATGTAATGTTTTTTCAAACGATCAGCTGTTTCTTTAGGCATATAAGTTTCATCATGTTTTGCTAAAATACGCATCCCTATAAAAAAGCCCTGTTTATCGAAATGCCCTTCGACAATCACCCCCTGACCTTCACGAAAAAGATCCGGTAAGGCACCATTGAAAACTACTTTTTCATGTTTTTTGTTATCCGTTACAAAAAAAATAACGCCTCTCTCTCCAACATATTGAACGGTTCCCTTTTCAACAAAGCCACCCAAACGCAAAGGGCGCTCCGTTAAAATATCTTCTCTTGTAATTTCAGAGGGCATTCTAAAAAAACTGACCGCATGACGCATTGCATACACTATGAGACTTGCTGCAATTGTCATAACCAAACAACATAATAATATGATCAGTAAGCGCCTTTTTTTTCGCTGCTCTAAAATAACCTTCCATGAGGCAGAACTCTTTAAAGATTGACTGTTCATAGACACTCTGCGAAAAAAGTTTAAATATGTTATAATTAAGTATCAATATTTTATTTTTTAAGAGCTTTGCACATCTTCTACATAGGTGCAAGATTTCTTTTCTCTGTATGCTCATTCGATAAATCACGTAACTGAATCATCATTTTTTTAACACGTGATTGTCCTGAAAAATTTTCAGGCATTGTATCAAGAAAGCTTTGTAAAAATTGCACTGCCTGCGCAGTTTTTCCTGCTTGATGCAATGCATCGGCCAACAACAAACGTGGATAAAAATCTGTTGGGGCTAAATCTGCTGCTTTTTGAAAGGCATTTTGCGCTTCTTGCGTTATCACCCCCCCTTCATAACCAACCAATGCTAAACCGTATCCTACAAGCCTTGGAGCTGTTTCTCCATTCAAACGAAGTGCATCTAAATAAGTATTCACAGCTTCTTGAAAAAGGCTTTCTTCGAGATACCCTACCGCTAACGCATCTGCTAGCTTGCCATCGTGAGGTGCACGGAAAAAAAGCACTTGTAAACGAATAAGCTTTTCTTGCTTACTGAGAGTTTTAAGATCCTTATCCATTAATTCGCTAAAAAAATAACTTTTCACTTCTGGATTGCCTGTCAGCCCATAAATACTCCATGTCATAAGGATAACAAACAAGATACTTAAAGCCTTAAGAATATTTCTTTTTTTATAATTCATATAAAGCTTGTTAAACTCAATCGTACGCTTATGGCTTCTATAACCATCTACGGTTTCAACTTTCCATTCTTTCTTTATCTCATCGTCAAAACGTAGTGAAAGAAAAAGAATACTTGCCAGAAAAGTCAGAAAAAATGCTGCAAAAATGAGTAAGAGCATATCGTTTTTTTCCAATACGAACAGAGAATAACTCGCTTACATTTTATCCTCTTCATAAGAAGAGTGATGTGAATTAATAAAAATTCATTTTTTCATGGAGAATATTATAAATATCTATCATATATATCAATTAAGCAAAGAAACTAAAAATAATGTTTCCCTACTCTTTATGTATTGTCTAAAATACTGCTTTATAAAATTTATAGACATTTCTTGCTTAAGAAGAAAATATGTTATTCTCCCATCTTAGGTAACAAAACTTTTGCATACAATCCACCCAAATCAGAACGGGATAAAAAGAGATTGCCACCATATTCACTGACCATATCTGAAACAATTGCTAACCCTAAGCCTGATCCTAGTTTACTCTCATTAAACCGCCGCCCTCTTTTTAATGCTTCATCAATTTTGTCTTCTGTTAAACCAGGACCATCATCTTCTACAAAGATACTAAAATATTCTGTTTCTTCAGCATTTTCTTCTAAACAACAAGAGATCAAAACCTTTGCGCGAGACCACTGAGTAGCATTTTCAATTAAATTCCCTATAATTTCTTCTAAATCTTCCTTCTCTCCAGAAAAAACAATATCATCAACATCCATAATAAATTGAATTTGTTTTTCAGGATTAAGCTTTTTCATAACCCGCACCAAGCGTTCAAGCACACTGCGAACAGACGTATGATAGACAACACTATCGCATTGTGCTGCAATCCGCGCACGCTGAAGATAATGATTGATTTGAGCTTGCATTATTTGCGTTTGCTCTCTCAACAAACTAGCCTTTTCTCCGCGCATCTTATCTGTCTCATTCATAATCACGGATAGAGGCGTCTTCAATGAATGCGCGAGATTACCAACCTGTGTGCGAAATCGCTCAATAATACGCTGATTATTATTAATGAGAGCATTCATCTCTTGTACAAGCGGCATCACTTCGCTTACTAAATCCGTATTCACATAATGAACTCTTCCTTCGCGAATATCATTCAATGCACGTCGAATAAGCTTCAACGGTTGAAAACTAAAGAAAATAATAGCAATATTAATAAGAACGCTCCCGATACCGAAACTCCAAAGAAAAATTTGTAAAGTTCGCTTAAATTCCTTTACCTGGGCATGAGCTTCATCGATATTCCCAACAAGCCGAAAACGTGCAATATGATTTTTATTATCAAGAACAACATCACTCTCAATCACTTGTAGCTTTTGACCATTGTTCCCCGTTATCCGATAAGAGCGAAAGAATTTATTGTCAAAAGGTATATCAACATCACTTGGTGTAAATATCTCGCCTGTTCCCAATGAGGGAGATGTCAATCTTCCTTTTAAATTATGGGATATTGCAACAACTTCCCAATACCATCCTGTTGTTGGATCAGAATAACGAATATCATCAATCCCAACCCCTCCTCTTAAAGTACCTTCCGATGACACCGTTACTGTTGCAATAAGACTGTAGAGTTGAGCAGAAAGGATACGCTCTAGGCTTTGTTCAGTCGAACGCTTATAAAATAAAATACTTACTGCAGAAATCGATAAAAGAGAAATAACAACCCATAATGTTGATAAGATTATAACACGTAAACTGAGAGATCGAGTAATGACAAAAAAGAACCTCCTATACCAATTATTCTCTTCAAAAACATTCATTAATCACCTCGCGTTCTCACGCGATATCCCATTCCTCGAATAGTTTCAATCAAATCCACTCCAAGCTTTTTCCGTAACCGACCTACAAAGACTTCCACTGTATTCGAGTCCTTATCAAAATCCTGATCATAAAGATGTTCAGTAAGCTCTGTTCTTGAAATGACCCTGTCACAATGATGCATGAGATACGAAAGCAGTCTGAATTCATAAGATGTTAGTTTAATCAATTGACCATCCACAAAAACACGAGACGTCTTTGTATCCAACAAAACATTTCCGCAACATAATGCACTCGTCGCATGTCCCGTAGTGCGACGAATTAATGCTCGCAAGCGCGCCATCACTTCCTCCAAATGAAATGGCTTCACAACATAATCGTCAGCCCCAGCATCAATACCGTGCACCTTATCAGACCAACGGTCTCGCGCTGTTAGCATTAAAACAGGCATGGAGAGCCCTTCTTGACGCCACTTTTCAACAACACGAATACCATCAATCTGTGGCAAACCTATATCAAGTATCACCGCGTCGTAAGACTCTGTGCTCCCTAAAAAATAAGCCTCTTCACCATCGAAAGCACTATCGGAAACATATCCTGCACGTCTTACAGCTTCTGCTAATTGATGGTGAAGATTCCGATCATCTTCAACGATTAAGATACGCATCACAACACCATCTGCCAAAAACTAATCAGCAGGAACAAAAAACTCAACACGACGTAATTTTTCACCATTACGGGCTGGTACAACAACCACAATTGCACACATGTCCTTTCCATCCTGAACAACCGGTTTTGAACGGACGAGAACCCCGCTCTCTTGCGCGGCAGCCTTCTTACCTACTTCAGCACACCCAGAAGCTAGAACAGAATCTGCTTCTAAAAAAGCGGCTATTATTACGAACAAGAATTTTTTTTTCATCATAAATATTTCAATAACCCATCTCTTCTCTTCCATGATAAAGGATAAAAGAAATAATGGTTTTTTTGGGTCGATTAAAAAATCACAAATGGAAACAATTTATCCTCTATCTTACAGAAGAACATATTAACATTACTCCAAATTTTTAAAAAATCAAAAAAATATTTTTAATAATGATAATAAAATTTATTCAATAAAATAATAAAATCTTAATATACTATCTTACAAAAAATGAATAATTCTAAAACAAATTCTTTCTCTGTTAGCACTATAGAAAAAAAATACTTCTACTCCATATAATTATTATAGATTTGTTTGGTTGTATTGCTTTGCCATAGGCTCTCTTTAAATGTTTGATTTTTTTAAAAAAAAGAAAGGGCAACACCGTAAGCCATTTCATAGTCCTGCTCTCATTGAATTAGACGCACGATTAGACACAGCGCTTTATCACATCCGTTCTGCTAACAGTTTTTTCTGGAAAAAGGCAAAAATCGTCTCACAAAATTTTCATCTTCAAGGATGGAAACGTTTTATCGTTGAAGTTCTCGATGAAATACTGACATTAGGGTTGATGGGATTTACTCTTTTCACTATTTTGGGTATTTCTGTTTTTGAACTGACCAAAACAGATTGGGCTTTTCCTAAAAACTTTTCCATTCTTTTTCTCGATCGCTATGGAAATCCAATTGGGCACCGCGGTGCAATGCCGGCAATCTCTGTCCCCGTTGAAGAAATGCCAGACACTGTTATTAAAGCGGTTCTCGCCACAGAAGACCGTCATTTTTTCAATCATTGGGGCATTGATTTTCAGGGGCTTACACGGGCAATTTCACAAAACATGCAAGCTAAAAGTGTGGTTCAAGGTGGTTCAACTCTCACACAACAATTGGCTAAAAATTTATTCTTAACAAATGAGAGAACGATAACACGTAAAATTAAAGAAGCTTATCTTGCTCTTTGGCTAGAAGCAAATTTTAGCAAAAAACAGATTTTACAACTTTACCTTGACCGAGCCTATATGGGAGGAAACAATTTTGGTATTGCCGCAGCGGCAAAATTTTATTTTGGAAAAGATATCCGTCATGTCTCTTTAAGTGAATCTGCTATGTTAGCAGGACTCTTTAAAGCTCCAACAAAATATGCTCCTCATAGTCATCTCTTTGCAGCTCAAACACGTGCCAATGTTGTCCTGTCTAATCTTGTTAATAGTGGCTTTATGACGAAGAGCCAGATTATCAATGCGCATCGCCACCCTGCTAGGGCGCTTCCCCACATAGAAAATAATCAGGCTAATTATTTTCTTGATTGGGCATTCGAGGAAGTCAAAAAAATGCGTAATCAACTTCTAAGTCATAATTTAATTATTCAAACAACCCTTGATCCGAATATTCAAAAAGCAGCAGAAGAATCTATTGCTTATCATTTACATCAATATGGTCAACAATATCGTGTAACACAAGCTGCCACCGTTATACTCGATAATAATGGTGCCGTATGTGCAATTGTTGGAGGACTAGATTATAAAAAGAGTCAATTTAACAGAGCAACACAAGGCGGTCGACAACCTGGTTCTTCATTCAAACCTTATGTTTACGCAGCCGCAATGGAACATGGACTGTCACCCTCAACAATCGTTCTAGATGCTCCAATCAATTGGGGAGGTTGGACACCCAAAAATAATTCTGGTCGTTATTTGGGAAAAATTGATTTAGCAACAGCTTTAGCTTTTTCTATCAATACAGTCCCTGTGTATCTCACCTACCAATATCTTAATCGCAATACCCAACCCATCATAGATCTCATCAAAAATATGGGGATTAACGCGCATATTTTATCACACAAAACGATGGTTCTTGGCACTTCCAACATGACTCCCATGGATCAAGCTACAGGTTTTAATGTCTTTGCCAATGGAGGAATAGCGGGTAATCGTCATGGGTTTACGCAAATCAGAACAATTGATGGTCGTGTCGTGTGGGATTTCGAACATAACGGAAAAAAACTACACCGAGTTCTGAGTGAACAATCAGCTG
This sequence comes from Bartonella sp. TT121SHDZB, assembly GCF_042193415.1. NCBI lineage: Bacteria > Pseudomonadati > Pseudomonadota > Alphaproteobacteria > Hyphomicrobiales > Bartonellaceae > Bartonella > Bartonella sp. TT121SHDZB. The sequence continues at coordinate 87,280 of NZ_JBHILR010000002.1, forward strand.
CTTATATGAACCAAATGATGGTGGGTGTCACGACACGAGGATCTGGTAAGCGTGCTGCTCTGCCCATGACTCTCGTCGCTGGGAAAACTGGAACATCACAATCTTATCGTGATGCTTGGTTTGTTGGCTTTACAGGCAATTATACGGGAGCGGTATGGATGGGAAATGATAACTTTTCACCGATGAATCGTGCTTTTGGGGGGGGCGTTCCTGCCATGATATGGCATAGCATCATGCTTGCTGCACATCAAAATATCATGCTCAAACAGCTCTATGGTGTTAAAGATTCTCTCCTTCCTTATCAGCCCCCAGTACTTTCTTCCCATGCAGATTCTGAAGTTCCTCCTCCCATACCCTCTACGCTTTCTCCTGAAACATTAAATATCGTGCGATTGATTAACAAAGATCTAAAAAAACCATCTGCAATTTTTTTGAAAATGAAAACAACTGGAGATTCAACATTTTGAATTCAAGACATTCACTGATGTTTTTTAATATCACCATTTTCTTTTTTATCTTCGCTTTTTCCATTTTATGTGGAACACTGAGTGTCAATTATGTGCTCAATTCCTTTCATCATTTTGGACTCTTTAGAATTGGAAAATGGAGTGCTTATCCACAGGTGGGAACCGCTAATATGGATCCTTATACCCGCGCCCACACCGCTAAACGAGGCATTGTTTCACTCGGACGAACTGAAGGTATTCAATTCCAGATTTGGCAAGATAACCAAGGGCGTCCACTTCATCCTCACTGTCATTATTTGCTCAAAGGCACCATCCCTGAAACCCGTCTTTTTACCCTTTATACAGCTGACAAATCTCTTAAACCCTATACTTCATCCAAAGAAATACCTTTTGAACTCCATACAAACGCTATTACTTATGAGCATGATGGCTCATTGCACATCAATATTTCACCCACACCGCAAACCGGCAATTGGCTTGCAACAGTTAGTCAAAAAGAATTCGGGCTTATTCTTACTTTATACGATACCCCAATCATCTCAGCAACGGCATTACAAACGCTTACAATGCCATCAATAGAACAAATTCCATCAGGACAAATAAATTGTGACTAGATTTATTTATATCGCACTTCTTGCAATCATTGGCGCTATTATTGTTCATATTTGCGTTCTCTTTCTGATCCCCTATTGGGCACAAGATAATATATGGACAGCACTTAAAAAATCCGGAGCCCCTTATCAATTTGTTGCTTTTACTCCCGATAATCCTATTCAACAATCTGCTGATCCCCTCTTTCTTCTTAAAGTCTGCAGATTTAACCTTGAAAATGGACCTGTTCATTTAAAAGCTTTGAAAACACGACAATTTTGGTCACTAGCAGCCTACACACACAACGGAATTATTTTCTATAGCCTTAATGACCGAACAGCCCCTGATAATACACTCGATCTTATCATTGGAAAACCAATACAAATCATAGAACTCAAAAAATCAAAACCTAAAAAAAATGCCAATTCAGTTTTAGTTGCTAAAAATTTGAATGAAGGTTTTATCATTTTACGTATTTTTGCCCCTTCTTTACTAACAAAAAAAGAAAGTGAAGCTTTTCTTTCATCTGCGACCTGCCGCATATTTTATGAATAAAAACGGACTAACCTCTCATTTGTACAATACCTTCCTTTCTATACAAAATACATGAAACCTATCAAAATGGTTATCTTTTTTCTCTATTAATTGAATATTCGAATTCAGATTTGTCTGATTGTAGATCCCTCAATTTTTTATTGAGGTAGAATGAAATCTCTATTGCACATCATCATATCCTACTTGAGACGCATTATCTGACAGAAAAGACTCCCCGCAATCAGAAGAGAAAAATCAAGAGTAAAGTTCTAAAAAAAAATATGCTGCTAACAACCGTAAAACTTGTTATTTGAGTTTACTTCTTTTTATTTACAAACATTCCCATAAAGTTCGCATCAACAACATGATAAACTATAGAAGAAATACTGATTACCTTCAATGAAGTGCTAAAATAACCACTGGAAACTTATAAGACATTACGCATCCTTGACCTCAAAAATAAGTGCTTTATTTTTCTCTTATGAGCAGAAGCTTTTTGTAAGATAGCACTCTGAAAAAACTTGGCTTATAGTTTACAATTGAGGGGAAAAACTTCATGAAGAAGAGATATGTTCGGTTCGTTTCAAGAGCAGCAGTATGGTCCCCTCGATTTGGTGGATTGTCGTTCTTTATTTTATTATTTTCAGTCATTTTACAACGTTTTTCCGTTATTAACGTAACCGATTTCATAATTTTGATAGGTATCTCTACTGGCTGTGTAATTATTTCTCTTTTTCTGGCTATTAAAGCACTTCATAGTTTGTGGGTCTATGGTGCTCTAGGGGGAATGAAAGCTTTAAAAGGGATCATTTATTCACTCATAACAGCCACACCATTGATGCTCTTTTTTGAACTTTGGTTTACCTTACCGGCTCTTTACGATATCTCTACCGACACACAAAGCCCGCCAGCTTTTTTTCGCACAATACGTCCTAGCGATGCTTTACCGCTCAAAAGTGTTTTGACTGAACAAGCAACATTACAGATGTCACAATGGCCAGAAATATCGGGGCGCCGTTATGATGGTTCACCTAAACGTATTCGCGAATCTGTTCTCAATGTTTTAGCAGCCTATGATTGGCCTGTTGTAGCGCAACGAGAATTCAAAGGCGAAGAAAATGAAATTTATATTGAAACGAGAGCTAAAACTTTTTACCTTGGTTTTATTTCAGACATTGTGATACGCTTAACCAATGAAGGGAATACAACTTTTGTTGATATGCGCTCTGCTTCTCGTTATTTGCCAAGAGATTTGGGAACCAATGCTGTTTTTATTATCGATTTTATGGATGCGCTTGATACAGAAATCTCGTCACTTCCTCTTTCTCAAGATGATGAGTAGAAACTTGTACTTACTTCCAACAGAAAAATCCCTACCAACCTGTCATTTGTTCCCACTATTATTACTTATTACTGAAAGTACTTTTACTCTTTCAAGACAAAGCTTTTAAACGAAAATATCTCAATCCTAAATTATTTCATAACAAAAATATTGTTTTGTCTTTCATTTGATGTTTTTCTTTAAAAGATTTTAATTATTAATATAATATGCATTAAACAATAAAAATGATTTATTTTATTAAATAAGTAAATTTATAATATTTGACAAACAATAACAAATTAACTAATAGGTAAGTATTGTAATTAAAATTTTAATTATTTATTTTTCTTACTTCTAAGCGGGGAGAACATGCGGAGCTTTTAAGGAAGGAACAGCTATGTCTAAAAAATCTTTACTCTCCTGTACAACTGTTGCAGCAATTATGCTTTTTGGCAAAAGTCTCAACGTACATGCTGAATATCTTGAAGTTGATAAAGGAGAAGTAAAAAACGTATCAAACAAGACTTATGAATATATTCAAACAACAAATGGTGGAAAAGTCATCGGTAAAAATTTAACACTGACCGGAGGTCATCCAATAAACAACAATTTGGATGCTGTAGTCCTTAGAACCAAATCTTCAATTGAGTTATGGGATACAACCATTAAAAGTGCAAACAATACTCAGTTGCATAGTGGTGTTGAAATATGGCATGGTAGTACATTTAAGATGATAGGAGGTGTTATTGCAGCCGATTATGGCGTTATATCAGACACTGATAACAGTGGCACAACGATATTGGAAAACGTGAAATTATCAAGCGGTAAAGATGGCTTTCTTATGGAGAAAGGAATAAATGCTGATAATGGAAGCACTGTTACTTTAAAAAATGTAACCGTCACAAAAGCAAAACGCGGCATCTATGCAGATAACAAATCTCAAGTAATGGTTTCTAGTGGATCTTTTGAGGCAAAACAAGATGCAATCGATGCCCAAAGCGGTAGTACCATTACTTTGGACAATGAGGCTAAAATCACATCATCTGAGGGTGATGGCCTCCATGCAAGTGGTGAGCAATCAAAAATTTTTATGACAGGGGGAACTGTTACCGGTAGCAATAGTGTATTATATACAAAAGCTGGTGGATATATTAATGTTAAAGACGTTGCTCTCACAGCAAATGGAAAAGGAACAAAATTCGGCGCTTTTGCAAGAGGTTCCAGCACCATTGAATTGAATGGAAACACAACAATTAAAAATGCTACGATCGGTGTTAAAGCCCAAAGTAATAATGCGACAATCAAGATGACAGGAGGATCTATTGAGGTCACAGGAGACGAAGCAGTAGGGGCATTATTCCTTGAAACCACAAGCAAAGAAAACACGCTGAAAGATGTGAAAATATCAAGCGGTAAAGATGGCTTTCTTATGGAGAAAGGAGTAAGTGCTGACAAAGGAAGCACGGTTTCTTTAAATAATGTAACCGTTAAGAATGCAGAAAAGGCTCTCTTGGCTAATGATAATTCCCAAATAACAGTAACGGGCGGAGGTTCCTTTGGTGGAGAAGTACAAACTCTGCAAGGTAGCACAATTACTTTAAATGATAATGTCACAGTAATATCTAAAAATGACGGCCTCCATGTAGATGGTGAAGAAGCCAAAATCACAATGACGGGAGGGAGTGTAAGTGCAAAAGGAGCAGCATTTGTCGTAAAAGATGGCGGACATATTGATGTCACAGATATTTCTGCAAAAGCACAGCGCAATGGGATACGCTTTGACAACTCAAAAAACGATCAAACTTCAGAAATAAACCTGACCAATACAAACCTTCTCATCGAAGATGGAACGGGTATTGTTGCCAACAATTCATCAAATGGTAAACTCAACCTCAAAGATTCAGAAATCAGAGCCGATAGGTTATTCGTAGGGATAATCCATGATACACCAAAACCTAATCAAATCTTTTCACTCTCCGCAGACCGTTCTGTCTTACAAGGTGGTGTAAGAAATGACGAAAATGGACAAACAAGCTTTGATCTCAAAAACAATACAACATGGTTTGTGAACACCAGCACAAAAGAAAAAGATGATGCGGGCAAGTTACTTGATATCACTCAAAGATCACGTTCTGATGTTTCTGCACTCAACCTCAATGACAGCAAAATTGTTTTTGAAAAGCCAGTAGAAAACCATTATCACACATTACATATCGGTTCTGGTAAAAAAGATACTCCAGAGATCTATAACGCTTCTGGAAACGCAGAAATCCACTTTAACATGGCATGGAGCGATGGGGTTGCTGTAGATGATCAGAAAACCGATCGCGTTCTCATTCATGGCGATGCATCAGGTACAACAACAGTTTATATCAAGAGTGATGTAGGGGATAAAAACAGTGTAGAAAATGCTGCGGCCCCCTCGAATACAGGCGGTATTTCCCTTATCCAAGTCTCTGGAAAAGCGATGGAAAACTCCTTCAAATTAGCCAATGGTTATATCACAAGAGATGGTTTGCCTTATAAATACACACTAACTGCTTATGGACCAGAATCGAGCCATGGCACAGCCAATATTGAGCAAAACCTCTTTGATGAAAAAAATGAAAACTTCTGGGATTTTCGCTTGCATAAAGCATTTCTTGACTCCGGTAGCGGTAGCGGTTCCGGTGGCTCTGTCCCTGGTCCACATGTGGAAGCTGTCGTACCGCAAGTGGCAAGCTATATCGTGATGCCTAACGCTCTCTTCTACGCTGGTTTTACCGACATTACTAAGCAAAGCAAATTGTTAGCTGATATCCGTACAACACAAAATTATTCTTTCTTCTTTTCATCCTATGGTAGCACTGCTACCTTAACCTCTGAGCGTGGTCCCTTCAAATATGGCTATGGCGCTGATATTCGCTATGCTGCCGTACAAGCAGGTGGTGCATTAGCTGCAATGGAAAGCCAAAATGTCACCATGCATTTTGGACTTATGGGAACCTATGGGAAACTCTCTTTCACACCTAAGGATATGGAGGGTGCAGACAAAAGCACACTCAATAAATGGGCGGTTACAGCTTATGGCAGTATACAACACAACAATGGCTTATATGTCGATGTCCTAGCTTCCTATGGCATGATCGATGGAAATATCACTACGGCTGACATCAAGAATGCCGCAAACTTGAAGGGTGCCAAAACCTTGAGCGCTTCGGTTACCATTGGAAAAGAATTTGCTACAGGAATGGCAGGGATAAAGTTTGAGCCACAAGCACAAATTGTTTATCAACAATTGTCGTTTGATACCATAAAAGATGCTGATAATCTAGAAATTGATATGAAAAATCCTTCCCAATGGTTGGTTCGGATTGGCGGACGTTTAACTAAAACTGTTTCTGCCGAAAGCGATCATCTCTTTTCTTTTTATGGAAAAGTGAACTTTCTTAAAACCTTTAGTAATGATGGAAAAATACAGATTGGTAAGGAATTTGACCTTGATCCTGTCGGAACTGCCATTGAAGTCGGTTTGGGCATCAATGCACAACTCTCCCACAATATCGCACTTCATGCTGATGTTAGTTACCAACAAAAGCTGCAAAAAACGGGTATAACAGGAGTGAGCTTTTCTGGTGGAATACGTTATCAGTTCTAAGAAAATGCTGTAAAGTGAGCGTTATTTTCCCATTTGCTTGCATAAAAAAGGCTGGACAACTCTATACTGTGTGGCCTTTTTGATTTGCACAAACCTACTGTGGAATACCGGTTATTCTTTTCTTTATAACATACCTACAACACTTCTTGCTGAAAGCAATCCTTTGGATAAAGATTTTGTGACCAAAGGACTTGCCTATCTGCCAGTTCCTCCTTCTGGCAATCAGACTGCAAGAATAGAAGGAGAAATACTCATTAGCGCTGCCCTTCAATCTCTCCAAGATAAATTAAGAGCGCTAAAAGCACAAGCGGACCGTGTCGAGCGCAGCGGTGCAACACAACATGCGCAATTAGATAGGTTGGAAGATGATCGTCAATTAAGCCAAGGAAAATTAAAAGCTGCAAAAAGCCTGATGGAAACAAAAGTCATTAGCCAAGCGGTTTATTTAGAGCATTTACATGACTTTAAAAATGTCGAGCATGAAATTTTAACCAATCAAAGACGTTTGGAAGAAAATGCCGCCGAAATAAACACCCTCCGCCAACAACGGCAAAGTCTCATTTCCGATGAAATCGCCCGCTATCGCCAACTTTCGCCTGAAACAGAACTGAATCTTCAAGGATTAAAAGCAAAGCTTGATAGAGCACTCAATACCATCTTGACCACTTATCACTTTATGCACCTGTTGATGGACGTATCGATGATTTAAGTATCCATACTTTGGGCGGCTTTGTAGAGGCTGGTAAAACGCTCATGCGCATTGTCCCTGGTACGGGCGGTCTCATTATTGAAGCATTTTTTGACAATCGAGATATTGTTTTTTTAGAAAAGGGCCAACGTGCTTACATCAAGTTTTCTGCCTTTCCGCCTAAACGTTTCGGTTTTATCCACGGTACAGTCTGTTAATGTAGGCGCTACAGCGCGCTATAATAAAGAAATTAATGGTGTCTACGCTGTTTTAATCAAAATTGACCAAGATCACATCACTTTGTAACAAACAACTTAAATTTATCCCTGGCATGACTGTGACAACAGATGTCATTACCTCAAAACGGCGTCTCATTTCTTATTTCGCTGAACCTATCACCAAAATTTTAGAACAATCTCTAAAGGAAAGATAAAGATTAATGTGTGTGCATGAAAATCCTTCATCATCATTCATAGATCCTTTTACGGCTTTTGGTGCCATGGTTGTTTTAATGCTTACATCTCCCTTATACCGCCGCTGGCGAATTTGGGATATTGAACGCAACATAGGACCCGCCTTACAGACTAGGCAATATAAACTCTATAAAAATGAACGTGGAGAATTTTGTGCCTTTATCACTTGGCTTTTTAGATGAAAAAAATCATCAATCTATGTTTTAAAAGGGAGAATTTTTACCCGATGTCAATTGGCAGAATGAAAATACGTATGGTTTATTGATTGTGTAGCACCTTATGGCCATACTGCTCATATTGTACGCGATATGCAACGAAATATATTTCCTAATCAACATTATTGCTATGCTGTACGACGTAATGAAGATGGTGGAATACGAAAAATTGCACGCTGGTGTTGCTATAGAGCACAAAATCCAGCCAAATAGTTTTCTAAAGCAAGTGTGCATAAATCATTTAAACCCCACTCTTATAAAGAAAAATCCCTAAAATAACTATTTTGGCTATGTTATAGTAAGAGCCACTCCGCTACAGACGCGTATTTCCCCTCTGACCAATCCGATACGAATTGCTAAAGATAATTAAGAGGTTTAATCCACTCTCAAGTTTATAATTGATTCATTTCACTAAAGGCTGGCTGGGGTACCTGGATTCGAACCAGGGAATGCCGGTACCAAAAACCGGTGCCTTACCGCTTGGCTATACCCCAAAAAACATGCTTTACAATTACTTTTGTACCTTATAGCGATTCCTGTGATTGGACGCAATATCTGAAAATCAAAGATCTCACTTTTTATCATAAAGATTCTAAGTCTTGTATGGTATCACATCAATACAAATTTGCAGCAAAAACTAATATACAGCTGCACCTTTAACACAACAACCATTTATCCACCAATTATTATACCCTTTTATTAACTTTCTAAGAGCATAAAATGAGAATCTTGTCGTTTACTCATGTATTGAATAAATCAGCATATGCCTTTTTCTTGATATACCCAAATCTCATCTTGCTCAATCAAAACAATTGCTCTGATAATGCACAATAAACATAATAAGCTTTCTATAGAAAATTCTATTTTTAATCAATATGTATAAACCTTCAGGTGTAATAAAATTTACAAAATGTTTTTTTAATCTGTGCAAAAATCAGCAATATCCACATAAGATAAATATTGACTTATAATAAAAATTAATCAGTTTGCATTTCTGAGTGACAACCTCAAATATCGTAAGATTTTTTCATTTCAAATTCTTTTATATTGAACCAATCAAAGTCATTCTCTCGTTTGTCACAAGCAGAAGTATGGATAAAAAACGATAAAAGATTAAAGAGTAAAATACTCTTATAAACCATCTCAAAACAAAAGCTGTGATAACATTGAGGACCGGTAAAATATATGATGATGCCGGTGCGCCCTTTCATAAATGTAAAGATGATAATCTCCAATGTTTTTACGTTATATTATTCATGGGGAGCGCTATAAAATGAAATCAAGCACATTGAGAAATGTCTCTTAAAAAATAACATTTAATATTCTGTTGCAAACACCATGGATACACCATATCAATAAATTGGAAAAATTTTACAAAAATTAAAAACAATTTGTCTCGTATTTGAAAAAATATTTTAAGGTACAAGAACAAGAAATGATAGCTATCTCCGTTTACTTTTCATTCAAAAGCTAATGATATTTTTTACCCATTCAGAGATGTAAAATTTTTTTGAAGCAATATTTATATAGATTAGTGCCCTTTTTTTATTGATGAGCATACATTGCCTAAAAGCTCCTTTACAAAGAGAGACATTAAATTAATTAATACAAATACGCATTCAACATTTGCTTTTAGGTGATGCAAATGGCAAATTAGGCGCTTAAAATTAGAATCGAGGAGATTTTTAAATGGCTTTTGAATTGGCTGAATTGCCTTATGATTACGATGCTCTTTCGCCCTATATGTCACGCGAAACGCTTGAATATCATCATGATAAGCATCACCTCGCTTATCTTAATAATACCAACAACTTGGTGAAAGATTTAGGCTTGGAAAATGAAAGCCTTGAAGAGATTGTTAAAAAAAGTTTTGGAACAAATATTGGTTTGTTTAATAATGCAGCGCAATACTACAATCATAATCATTTTTGGCATTGGATGAAAAATGGTGGTGGTGGTAAAAAGATGCCTGAAAAACTAGCAAAAGCTATTGAATCTGATCTAGGTGGCTATGACAAATTCCGTGCTGATTTTATTGCTACTGCTGGTGCCCAATTTGGCTCTGGGTGGGCGTGGGTTGTGGTTAAAGATGGCAAGCTTGAAATTATGAAAACACCTAATGGTGAAAATCCTTTGATTCATGATGCAAAAGCTATTCTAGGCGTTGATGTGTGGGAACATTCCTATTATATTGACTACCGCAACGCTCGCCCGAAATATCTCGAAGCTTTCGTGGATAATTTGATTAATTGGGATTATGTTTTGAAACTTTATGAAGATTGTGGATTGTAAGCTGTCTCTATAATTTTTTAGTCTATAAAAGTCCCTATAATCCAGTGCATTATAGGGCTTTTAATGCAGAGATATTATAGATTAACAACAGTTTTTCTTGCTATCTTTAGAATATATGCATAGATATAGGCAACTTCTTCTAGCTTTGAAAAACGTCCAGCTGCACCTGCATGCCCTGAATCCATATTAATGCGTAATAAAATTGCGTTATCATCTGTTTTAAATTCACGCAATTTAGCTACCCATTTTGCAGGCTCCCAGTAAGTTACACGAGGATCAGTTAATCCTGCTATCACAAGCATAGGGGGATATTTTTGCGCTTTGACATTATCATAGGGAGAATAAGAAGCTATAAGTTTATAATCTTCTTGTGATTCAAGAGGATTGCCCCATTCTGGCCATTCAGGAGGTGTTAGTGGTAAGGAGGCATCTAACATCGTTGTTAAAACATCAACAAAAGGCACATTGGCTACGATTCCAGCAAAATCCTGTGGAGCTATATTGGCAATAACACCCATCAACATTCCTCCTGCCGAACCACCATGCGCAATAAGCCGATCATGAGCCGTAAATTTATTGTTTACAAGATAGCGCCCACAAGCAATAAAATCGGTAAATGTGTTATATTTAAAAAGATGTTTTCCTTTTTCATACCATTCAACGCCCTTTTCTTTTCCCCCACGAATATGAGCAATGGCATAAATAAAACCTCTGTTTACCAGAGAGAGTACATTGCTATTGAAACTGGCAGGTATAGAGATACCATAAGCACCGTAACCGTAAAGTAGACAAGGTGCACGACCATTCAAAGGAGTAGTTCTATGATAAAAAAGTGAGATGGGAATTTTCTCACCATCGTCTGCAATGGCCATAACACGTCGCGTTATATACTCATCTTTATTATGGCCAGAGGGAATTATTTGCATCTTTAACAATATTCGTTTGCGTCTTTTCATCTCATAATCGAATACTTGATCAGGCGTTGTCATAGATGAATACGAAAAGCGAATGGACTGACTGTTATATTCTGCTGCACCTTGCAGACCTAAAGAATAAGCCTCCTCATCAAAAGCAATAGAATGGATTTGTTTCGTCGTACGCTCCATAATTTTTATACGAGGAAGCCCCTCAAAACGTTCGAGCCAGATCAGAAAATCTTGATACGCATCATGAGATAGTATCAAACATCCAAGCTGATGTGGAACAAACTCTGACCAATTTTCTGATTGCGGCGCCGCATATGGCGCAACCATAATTTTAAAATCCTTTGCATTATCTAAATTGGTAAGAATATAAAAGACATCACCACCTTCTGTAAGTGAATATTCAATACCTTTTTGCCGTTTGCGTACACATTGAGGAACGCTAAGAGGCGCTTTAGCAGGAATTAACCAAATCTCTGAGGTTTCATGATCATGAATATTAATATAAATAACATCATGAAGCTTAGAGCCGCTTACATCTAAGAAAAAACCTGGATTATCTTCACGAAAAATAAGCTTATCTTGCGATTGATCAGTGTTTAAGCGATGATAATAGAGCTCTGAAGGTCGATGATTGTCATCCACTTTTGTATAGAAAAAACCTTCAGATTGAGCATCCCACATAATCTGTCCGGATGTGTCAGTAATAATGTCCATACAATCAGATAATGTTTCTAAATTACGAATTTTAGCTGTATAGAATTCTGATCCTTTATCATCATAGGTCCATACTACATATCTATGATCAGGAGATTCTTGAACTGAACCAAAGTTGAAATATTCTTTACCTTCAGCCAAAAGATCACCATTAAGATAAACATGTTTTTCTCCACCATTTCTTGGCATACGAAAATAATGTGGTTGTTGCCCCCCGGTAACATAAGAAAAACCGTAAGCAAAAGATCCATTTTTTATAGGAACGGAACTATCATTCTCTTGGATCCTGTTTTTCATTTCAGTAAAAAGCAAATCTCGTAATGGCTTTGTATCAGCCATTTGAGCCGCTTGATAAGCATTTTCTTTTTCGAGATGATGTCGAATATTTGAGTCAAGACAGTTAGGATTTTTAAAAACATCTTGCCAGTTAGACGCACGTAGCCAATGATACGAATCATCTCGAAAAATACCATGATATATTTCCTTATGAGAGATTCTAGATGCTTTGGGAGGAATTGTAAAAGTGCAAGTCATACACAATCCTATATTAAAATATGTTAATAGTTTCGTTTATATGTTAAAATCATAATTATTGATGCAAGTGTAAAAATCTATAAGTTTTACTCACTTGAAAAAATAGCGCTATCATAATTTTTACAATTAATATCCTTCTATTCATTACATGTTACAGCTATTGTTTTTTAGGGATATCATACCACTTGTATAATAGAAGTGATTGATAAAACAATTAAGTTACGAGAAAAGGATTGTTGTTTTTTGAAACAGTATAAATGAATACTTTTAGAGAAAAAATAACTATATATAAAAATTTTATCATTATATCATGAAAAATTAAAATATTATATATCATTTTAATAAAGCGTTATTATTATAAATATGATATCTTATAATATAGATTTTTTTTGTTACTGATATTTAATAACTATAAAATTATAAAAAATAAATTTAAAGTTTATTAAAAAATATTATTAAATTATAAGTATTCAAAATAAAAATAATAAATCTATATTTTTTGTTTTTATACTTAATATTTTTATTTTTAGGTTATCAAAAAAATAATAAATTTTATCCTATATTTTTTTATATTTGTGATATATTGTATATTATGCAGGATATGTTATAGAATAAAACTATCTTTTAATATGTAAAAGTTTTGTTTTTCTTATTGTATATTATGACAAAAAAGAGGTATTTATTTGATTTTTTTGTGTTTTGGCAATTTTATAGAATAATTTAATTGACAAAAAAGATTTTTGTACAATATGAAACCCATGTGCATGAGATCTTTATATCATGAGTATATGCACTATATCTTGATTTTGAATTACTCGATTTTAATTAAAGGAAACAAGAATGGAACATCGTCCAGTCTTAGAGACTGAAAGCAATTTAGTTATTACATTGGTTGCTGATATTGTTGCTGCCTACGTGAGTAATAATTCTATTCGACCGACTGAAGTGCCAAGTTTGATTGCTGATGTCCATGCTGCTTTTCGTAGAGCAGGAAATCTAGAGTTAACAGACGTCGAAGTCGAAAAACAAAAGCCTGCCGTTAATCCAAAGCGTTCAGTATTTCCTGATTATCTCATTTGCCTTGAGGATGGAAAGAAATTTAAATCTTTAAAGCGGCATCTCATGACGCATTATGGAATGTTGCCAGAAGAATATCGTGAAAAATGGCAGTTAGACAGTTCGTATCCTATGGTAGCGCCTAATTATGCAAAAACACGATCAGCTTTAGCCAAAGAAATGGGTCTTGGACACAAAAGCAAACGGAAAAAAAACAAATAATCTTACTTTGCAAAAAAATGGTCTTGTGAGTAAAGTTGTTTTTTGTATACGTATCTTCAAGCTTTTGTATGTATAGCCCTTTCTAAAAGGAATTATATATAACTTTCGTTACGAATCCGTTTGATCATTGATTTCAGACCATTTGATCGTTGTGGTGTAAGATTTTCATTTAAACCAAGTTTTTCAAAGAGCTTTTGAGCATCAGAATTGCGAATTTCAGAAGCCTTTTTTCCTGAATAAAAAGCAAGAAGAATATAAATGAGTCCACGCACAATATGGGCATCGGAATCACCTTGAAACGTTAATATTGGATCTTCTGAATTATTACGTGAAGATAAAAGCCACACTTGGCTAACACAACCACGAACTTTGTGGGCATCATTTCGAGCACTTTCCGGAAAAGGCGGTAGTTCATGGCCAAGCTCAATTACATACCGATAACGATCTTCCCAATTATCTAAAAGCGAAAAGTTTTCTATAATATTATCGATTGTTTCCGCCATCATCTTAATCCTGTTTCGTTTTAATCATCATGTTAAATACACTTATTTGATAGATAAATATTTATTTTCCTAACATAAATAACATGAAGAACGTTAAAAATTCTTATTTCAAGATAACATTGTATGGTTTTGTAAAAACTCTTGTATTTCCATTTTACGAGAAACATTAAGGGAAGATCTTTGTATTATTTTTGTTGCCTAATATGTGCCCCAAATATTCATAAGCAGCTCTTGCACCGTAATATGCGCGCTCGCCAAGTGAACTTAAAAAGGATTTTCCTACTTTGCAGATTTCTATATTACGGCCACAAAATGTCCCTAAATCATGTAAAGCTTCCTTAAAAGCAATAATCACATCACTCGTTGTTGTTTCATTATTTTTGGGGCTAGAAGAATGGTTGTTTCTTGGATCTGCTACAAAAAATGAAATAATGACAAAAATAAAAAATAAAAGAAATGATAATTTGATTAAAAAACGTATCATGGACAATCAATGTACGGCAGTGGTAAATACAATAAAAGAAGCATTTTATACACTGTTGCTTTATAAACAATTTATAAAATGTGTTTTTTATAAAATTGAGTATTCATGTATTGGATCTGTATAATTGGCTTTTTTATAAATATGACACAATTCCTCTGTATAAAATAGTATACATTGTCTATTCAGTAAAAAATTAATATCAAAATTATACACTTACAGGCTGATCATGTTAATGAACATACTATGGTAAAAAATGAGAGATATGATCATGTTGTATACATACTTATTTTAAATAACAATTCACCACCTTAGCTTAGTTGAAAAAGCTAAAAAGAGTAAAATTCTGTTATTCTGACTCTAGTAGTGATAAAATATTTATATTATATAAAATTTTTACTAGCACATCATCAACATGATCAATATGTCGATCAAAACATCAAACAATTGTTTCATCTCTTATAACTCCATCTCAAGGCAAGTTTTTCTATAACACTGTAAATCAATTTAATTGATATAAAAGTAGCTACACTAAAATATAATAACCTTAAGAGACCAGTATTCTCACCAAACCGTTTACAGAAAAGTAACCCTATATATGTAAATTGTAAAGAATATAATGACTCTTATCTTTTTAACGTTATAGAAAAATAATCTCTAACTTGTTTTTAAATGATAGGCAAACATTTGCGCCAAAAATGAAGAATAACGTGATATTATTATTGAGATGATTATATGTGATAATGCAGTTTGCAAACACTAAAATGATCTTGAACGTTAATCATTTGATGTTCTCTTTATACATATTAAAGATTTGTAAAATCTGAAATTAATAAAAATTGATAAGAGCTCTTGTTGATTGATCAACTTATACATTGATAGAATGAAGATGCTTATTCTAGGAGTTTGAAAGGAAAAAACAATAATGTAAATGCATTTCTCTCTAGCGAAAAGTAAGAACTAATTTGCATTCGTTTCTTTGTGAAACATAAACGCAACTGAAAATAAAAATGATGACAACAAAACGAAAGACGACCCGAAAAAAAACTGTAAAACACCGTAAATACTCTAGTAGTATCGTTATCACACTTTTTCTTATAATTTTTCGTTTCATTTTTTGGAGTATCAAAAATATTTATTTCTATACACAAAAAAATACTTTATTTTTTGTTGGATCTATTCTTTTTACTATTAGTTTTTTATTTGTTTCATTTAATGCTTTATTTTCGCAAATGACAACACATCAAGGTATTTTCACTCAAATGAAGTTTTCTTCCGCTCAAAGTATAGGGAAGAGCTCTACTTTATCCAAAAAAGAAGCAAGATCACAAGAACTCTCTCGTGTAACTTCTGTACATTCTCAAAGTTATAACCACACAAATTCACCTTTACCCTCTCAATCAGCAAGCATGCTGGAAAAGCAAAAAGAATTAGCAAAATTAGGACTTTATGATGGACCATTAGATGGACTAGAAGGACCTAAAATACGCCGTGCGATCACTCTATGGAAACAACAAGCTGCTCAGAAAATGCAAAATAATGTTTTACCCAATTCTACAACAGATGAAATTGCGCTATTAATTAAGCAGAGCGAAATAGAAATGGAAAATAAAACAAAAAGAAATATAACACACTCAAAAGAAGCTGTTTTAGAGCCTTCTGTTGAAGATATTATACGGGTACAAAAAGCTTTACATATCTTTGGTCATGAGGAGGTTATTGTCACAGGAATAGAAGATCAAAAGACGATAGAAGCTTTAAAACAGTTTCAACAAATGTTTGACCTTCCTGTAACTGGTAAAATTAATCACACAATTTTAATAAAAATGCGTGAAATTGGTCTATTAAATTGAAGATAATCATTAATATTATCAAAAAATTTCTTAATTTATAATGATAATTTGCTTGTTGAATGCCCTCTCCCGAATACGAAAATATTCCTTCATCTCAAGCTCTCTTATATTAAATTAATCAGAGCTGTCTTCTTGCACATTACATATTGAGCCATACAATTTATAGCAAAGGGATCGTGACCTCTAGCAGAAAAAAGAAACCATTGCGAGAAAGCAAACGCACTTATTTTAAAATTTCCAATGCTTTAGATAATAAGGACACGCGAAATTCTGTTGTAGAATCACGCCTTCTTTTCATATTCTCGAGCAAGGATAGCCCAAATATCCTCATCAATCTGATCTTCACATATATAATACAAAGAATTTGTGCGAACACCTGTAAGGATAAGCAAAAGCAAAACCAAATGTATCATTTTTATCGTTTTACTGAGTGTCTAGACAAAAAGCGGGAAAATCTTTCCAATCCATTGCTAATCTATTTTGCATTTTATGAAGTTTTTTGCCTGAGAAAGCGCGTGCTTTTGTTGTCGCCTGTAAATCAACATAAAAACCTAACGCTGCAGTATGTTTGAAACAAATATTAAGGTGGTTCAGTACTTTTTCTGCTGTTGCAGCTTTTGGTATACCAGATGGAGCAAAGGTATTGCGTATCTCTGTTTGCCTAATCTCTGAAACGAAGAGGCTGTCTAATTTGGGGAAAATATGAAGTTTTAAAAGTAGAAACCACTTCTCACCTTTACCATTTCCTCTTAATTCTGCTTTACGGCTTTCAAAAGCATCTAAAGCAATGTCTTTTAGATAATGGAGATGACGCGTATTGCTTCCGCTTTTGTTTCTCACGTTCTTTAATGAAGTCACATCCTCTCATGTAAAACAGAACGCCCCAAACAAAATATACTTGAGTTGCACATTCACGTGCTTTCTTTAAAGAAACATCTCTCAAGGCATCCAAACCTATTTCACAATGATGTGCGTGAATGGTATAATGATAAGCTTACTGTGCACTACCATCTTGATGCTTATGAAGGAGCAAGCTGGGACCATCACACACTTTGCCTCTAATGTTGTGCTAGCTCTTGGCACTTGAGACGGTTCATTATAGGCATTATTTAAGCCTTTTCTTTAATGTTTTTCCCCCATACGCTAATATTACTTATGTGAAAACAAATGAATTTGACTGATTCAACATGGAATAAATTTGAAATGAGAGAATCTTATGATATTCAGACTCTCATTCAAGATAAGAATTTAAACTTATCATTATAAATCAATATGTTGCATAATTATGATATTCCTTCATAAGTGTAAAGATGGTAGCGCACAGTGAATTTTATAAATTTACGGAGCATTTTACATAATTCCATTACACAAATACCGACGTGAAATGGGTTTTGCACTGAAAAATGTTTCTTCAAAACAGCGCATAAATGTGCAAAACAAATGTATTTGTTTGGGGTGTTCTGTTTTTCGTGAGAAATCCATACCCCTATTAAAAAAACGCGTGAATTAACTGCACAACAGCATGCTGCTTTCTAATTTAAGAGTCCCTTCAATACTGAAAATATATTAATAATACACTTTGTTCTATCTTGCTTTATATTTTCTCTCATAAACCTTTCAAAAATATACTTTCTCGCGTGATATAACTTATAGAGCATCCCTAGAAGGGCTTTTATTTTCTTTCATGAAGGAAATAAAAGAATATATAAAAATTTATTTCAGTAATAACTATACAACAAAAAAATATTAACCCATTACATCCTTTTTGCTATTGCGGACTGAGCTGCTGCTAAACGAGCAATTGGTACCCGAAAAGGAGAACATGAAACATAATCTAGGTTATTTTCTTCACAAAAAGCAATAGAGGCAGGATCGCCTCCATGTTCACCACAAATGCCCAATTTTATTTTTGCGCGCTTTGAGCGTCCACGCTGTGCTGCAATGGTAATAAGTTCTCCTACCCCATCACGATCAATAGATACGAAAGGATCTAGCTCTAAAAGTCCTTTTTGAAAATAGGTTGCCAAAAAAGGAGCAGCATCATCACGGGAAATTCCAAAAGTTGTTTGTGTCAAATCGTTTGTTCCAAATGAAAAAAATTCCGCAGTTTCAGCAATTTCATCTGCTCGAAGCGCTGCCCTTGGAAGCTCAATCATTGTTCCAACCATATATTGAATGATGGTTCCCTTTTCTTTCATCACTTCCTCAGCTACCTGATCAATACGCGTTTTTATAAAATCGAGTTCAGATTTAAGTGCAATAAGTGGTACCATAATTTCAAGCATAACAGGAGAGCCAGATTTTTGAGCCGCTTCTGCTGCTGCTTCAAAAATTGCCCGCGCTTGCATTTCAGCAATTTCAGGATAAGTAATAGCTAAACGGCATCCTCGTAATCCAAGCATAGGATTAAATTCGTGCAACTGTTGCGCACGTTCAACAAGCATTTCAGCAGAAACTCCCATAGCTGTTGCAACATCAAGAATTTCTGCATCAGTTTTTGGTAGAAATTCATGGAGTGGAGGATCTAACAAGCGAATGGTAACAGGCAAACCACACATAATTTCAAATAATTCAGCAAAGTCTGAACGCTGCATTGGCAAAAGCTTATCTAATGCTTTACGACGACCACTTTCATCATGACTTAAAATCATTTCACGCATGGCTATAATACGTTCACCAGAAAAAAACATATGCTCTGTACGGCAAAGACCAATACCTTCAGCCCCCAAAGAACGCCCCATACGAGCATCAGATGGTGTCTCAGCATTGGCGCGAACTCTTATACGCCGCATCTCATCAGCCCATTCCATTAATTTTGCAAAGTCTCCGCAAAGCTTAGGCTGCAACATTGCAACTTTTCCCTTTAAAATTTCTCCACTTCCACCATCAATCGTGATAACCTCGCCTTTTTTAAAGCTTTCTCCTGAAGCAAACAGCGTATTTGTGTTATAATCAATCCGCATACTGCCAGCACCAGAAATACATGGCTTTCCCATCCCCCGCGCAACAACAGCAGCGTGGCTTGTCATACCTCCACGCGTTGTTAAAATTCCTTCTGCTGCATGCATACCATGAATGTCTTCTGGGCTTGTTTCTACACGGACCAAAATAACTTTGCGACCTTCTGCTGACGCAGTTTCTGCCTCTTCTGAAGTAAAAACAATTTCACCCGTTGCTGCTCCAGGAGAAGCCGGTAAACCACGTCCTATAACAAAACGTTCTGCTTTGGGATCAAGTGTTGGATGTAAAAGTTGGTCAAGTGATTTTGCATCAACACGCATCATAGCCTCTTCACGGCTTATTAACCCCTCCTCAACCATTTCAATTGCCATCTTGAGAGCTGCACGAGCCGTGCGCTTCCCTGAACGAGTCTGCAGCATCCATAATTTACCTTTTTCAATAGTAAATTCGAGATCTTGCATATCCCGATAATGCTGCTCAAGCTTCTGCGCAATCTGACATAATTTCAAAAAAGCCTCAGGCATGATTTTTTCCAAAGACGGCTTATTTGAACCAGCAACAATACGCGCATTTTCTGTAATATTTTGAGGCGTTCGAATGCCCGCAACAACATCTTCCCCTTGCGCATTAACTAAAAATTCACCATAAAGTTCTTTTTTCCCTGTCGATGGATTGCGTGTAAAAGCAACACCTGTTGCCGAATCTTCTCCCATGTTACCAAAAACCATAGCTTGCACATTAACTGCCGTTCCCCAACTTTCAGGAATGCTATGTAAACGGCGATAAGTAACTGCGCGTGCCGTCATCCAACTTGAAAAAACGGCTCCAATCGCCCCCCATAACTGTTGTTCAGGATCTTGTGGAAAAGGGGTTCCTAATTTTTCTTCAACATAGGCTTTATAAGAAGTAATAACATTTTTCCAATCATCTGCTGTCATTTCTGTATCAATAGTGTAACCATTGCATGCTTTTGCTTCATCAAGAAGCTCTTCAAAATACGAATGGTCTAGCCCCAAAACAACGTTAGAATACATTTGGATAAAACGCCGATAACTATCATAAGCAAAACGTTCATTATTGGCTTGTAAAGCAATTGCTTTTACAGTTTCATCATTCATGCCAAGGTTCAGCACTGTATCCATCATCCCTGGCATAGAAGCCCTAGCCCCTGAACGAACAGACAGTAAAAGTGGTCTTTGTTTATTCCCAAATTCACGTCCTGTTTGTTCAGCAACGCGTCTTAGTGCTTGCTTAACAGATTCCTGGAGCTCTTCTGGATATGATTTGTCATGGGCATAATAAAAATTACAAACTTCTGTTGTCAGCGTAAATCCGGGTGGTACGGGCAAACCAAGATTACTCATTTCTGCCAAATTAGCCCCTTTACCTCCGAGAAGGTTACGCTCACTTGCACTTCCTTCCGCCTTTCCATCTCCAAAACTATAAACCCATTTTTTCACTGTACAAATCCTCCCATATCAGCATCAAAACATTATTCAACCTAGGCTCACTTAAAAGCAATGATTTGATTCAAAATCGGCTCCAAAAAATATCGCTTCATAAATGCATAATATTAATCCTTCCAAAAGAGATAATGACCAAAAGTATCATTCTCCATCTTCTGGAAGATTAAGATTCAGTTTTTAAGAAAACTATCAATCACCGAAAAAAAATCTTCTACTTTCATGGCACCTTCATATTTACTACCATTAATAAAGAAAGTAGGTGTTGCTGTGACACCAAGCTCTTTACCGCGTTCAAAAGATGCATTTACTTCATCTAAAATGGACTGATTTTTCAAACACGCAGTAAAACTTTCATCTGTAAAACCAGCCACTAAGCCAATCTTTTTCAATGGTGTTAGAGCATTTTTTCCGAAAGCCCATTCATTTTGTTTTTGAAATAAAACTTCTATCAAAGGAAAATAGCGATCTTCTGGTGCACACCGTGCCAACATAAAACCTGCTGTTGCCCGAGGATCAAAAGCATATTCTCGGAAAATAAGTTTTACTTTTCCTGTTTTGATATACTTTTGACGAATTTGGGGAAGTATATCATTATAAAAATGCGCACAATGGGTACATGTCAACGAAGCATACTCAACAATGACGACTGGTGCATCCGCCTCTCCCTCAAAACGATCCTTTACTTTACCCGATTGGAGAAGCTCTGCCATATCAACAGTTGCCACTGATTTGGGATCACGCGCTAAAGCAACTGTTACACTGTTTTGTACAATCGTTATGAAGAGAAAAATTATCCCGAAAGATAAAAAAGAACGATATTTTACCATAAATAATACTTTTCTGTTGTTATTAACGAATAGGAATCCAATGCTTTCTCATATATTAAAGAAAAATATATAAAATATATTGCTATTTATTATTTTTTTCCAAGAAAATGCAACAGCCAAGTTTATAAAGTGCTTGGTGCAAGCTTGTATCTTCAATTCCTTCAAGCATTTTTTCCACGCATTTTTTGTCTTGTTCACTCAAAGGCGGTTTTAGAGGCAAGTGATTCATAAAAACCGATATACTCCTTTGCTCAATCTTGATGCGATCAATAGCAATATAGCCAAAAAATCCGTTAATTCTATGAAGTAATTCCTCTGTTTCATGCATTAATTTTAACGCAGCAAATCCTTCACATGCGATAACAAGTGTTGCTGGCTGAAAAACTTCATCTTGATCTGCACGACGTTTCCAAATAATTTTAAGCGGCATTGTATATTCACTGATATCAGAGCCCGCAATTTGTGGCCAATGTTCTAGAAGCGCTACATTAAGCCCTGTCCGTTTGCGTAAAACTGGATCAAGTATTTTGTATACCGTCTCAGAAAGAGAATAAAAGATACGTTTTTTAAGTTGTTTTCTCATTTTTAGATCATTGTTCAACCGCTTGCTAAATTAAAATCATTTGTTTCATCTAAAAATTGTTGCCTCCTCAATTTATGAAATATCAACAAAATAAAAAGCCTTTTCTCACCAAAGATTTGACAATAAAAGAGCAAAAAACATGAATTACAAAATAAATAATTTTTTCTTTTGCATTTTATATCTCCCTATGCTTGAAAGCAATCATGTATGAAATTTCTTCGCACCTCCTTGCTTGGTACGATAAAAATCACAGACATCTTCCATGGCGGATTACCCCCGAAGAGCAAAAACAAGGTATCCGCCCTGATCCTTATCAAGTTTGGCTTTCTGAAATCATGCTTCAACAAACAACCGTTGAAGCAGTTAAGCCTTATTTTAAAAAGTTTCTAAAACTATGGCCAGATCTTTTCTCTTTAGCAAAAGCCTCACAAGATGATATCATGAAAGCATGGGCTGGACTTGGTTATTATTCACGCGCACGTAATCTTAAAAAATGTGCGCGACAGCTTGTTGAAAACTACGCGGGACAATTTCCACAATCTGTAAAAGAATTGCGAACTCTAGCCGGTATTGGAGATTATACTGCCGCAGCCATTGCTGCGATTGCTTTTAACCACCCTGTAGCAGTGGTTGATGGTAATGTCGAACGTGTGGTAGCGCGACTTTTTGCTATCACTTCAATATTACAAAAAGCAAAAGTTGAAATTAAAGAAAAAACACAAAAAATTACTGCTTTAAATCGTCCTGGTGACTTTGCTCAAGCAATGATGGATCTGGGAGCAATAATTTGCACTCCACGTAAACCATCTTGTTATATCTGCCCTCTTCAATGTTTATGCAAAGCGGCAAAGATGCAACAAACGGAATCTTTTCCAGTCAAAGCCCCTAAAAAAGAACGCCCTTCAAAAACAGGGATTGCTTTTGTGGTCCTTAATCAAAATAAACAAATTTATTTAGAAAAACGACAGACGCAAAAACTCCTTGGTGGAATGACCCAAATTCCTAACAATATTGGCATCGATAACGAAAATGGGCTCAAAAACGCTCCCTTTACTGCCAATTGGCAATTCAAAGGACAAATTACACATGTTTTTACTCACTTTTCTCTAAAACTCGATGTTTACTATACCGAAGATGTTCATGAAATGAATTGTGAAAATGGTTGGTGGTGTAACATTCAACATCTTGCCGAAGAAGCATTACCTACTGTTATGAAAAAAGCCATTTCCGTAGCTCTTCCCAATTCTTTCAGATTTAAATAGCCTTCCCTATTCATAAAAATGTTTTCTAACGGAGACTTTTGTATCTCTAGCGATTATTTATTAATCTGTAAAAGAAAAATTTAAGGAAGTGAAATAGTCAATTTGTTCTACAGATAAAAATTAAGGAGGGATAGAAACGCTTAGAAGCCTTAGATTTAAATTTCAGGGTCTATCCTTTTTTCGCTTATGACGGAGCAACTAGCTCCACGTTATATTTACCAGCCCCTCAACATCCCTTGGTGCGTGAAACGGTTCATAAGAGGTACTTTTAGTTCTTTCGTTAACAATTTTTATTCACACGCTAACCCCACTTATGACATGCAAGCAGGTAATTTTCATTGATTCAATATGGATCGGGTTTGAAATGAAAAAACTTGACGATATTCCGAGGACAATACAATATGAGTTGCGCTAAATTATCTTTATAATCAATATATTATACGAACTTTACAGATGTACGTATTACCTCAAAAAAGCACTTAATTTTGAACTTACGAATGAACCTTTTAATTCTGATATTTCGTTTTATAAGCTTATATTGATACTGTTTTGGAACTAAAATTAGGACATAGAGTGAAAATTTCTCATTTTAATTTCTTCTACAAGAAGCATAAAAATACTCGCTTGCCACTCACAAGCGAGACTAGTGTGTCAATAAAAAACATCTAAGAAAGGCATAAAACGCTCTCACGTCCATCTCAATCAAGATCAGGTACATTGGTGGTCAATAGAATAAAGTGATCAGCTTAGTTCATAAAACACCCGTTTTTAACATTTGTGAACGTATGATCATTCTTAAATGATCTATGGACTTCAACCGTCCATTTTCCTCATAATACCAAAAGGTCCAACCATTACAACTCTGCGAATCTTGAGCCTTTCTTCCCATTGCGTGAATTGAACCCGCTTCACCACCATGCATAATCGTACCATCAGCTCTTACAATAGCAGATACTTGCTTCTTACGATCGTAAAGAACTTCTCCAGGATAGAGTAAACCTGCTTCAAGCAAACTGTTGAATGCTACGCGCGGTTCTGCTTTTTTTCTATCCAAAATCGCTAGTTCTGGTTGCGCTAAAGGTTTAACCGCCGCAATTCTCTCACATGCAGCATCGATGTAATCTTGCTCGCGTTCAATCCCAACAAAATCACGCCCTAAAAGCTTGGCAACAGCACCTGTTGTTCCCGAACCAAAAAACGGATCGAGAATAACATCACCAGGTTTACTAGAAGCCATAATAATACGCGCTAATAACGCTTGCGGTTTTTGTGTTGGATGTAATTTACGCCCTGAATCATCCTTTAAACGTTCAGCTCCAGTACAGAGAGGGAAAAGCCAATCTGAACGCATTTGTAAATCCTCATTTGCTGCTTTTAAGGCATCATAATTAAATGTGTACTTTTTATCTTTTTGATCTCGCACGGCCCAAATAAGCGTCTCATGAGCATTTTGAAAACGGCGCCCTCGAAAATTAGGCATCGGATTATTTTTGCGCCAAATAATATCATTAAGCATCCAAAAACCTAAATCTTGTAATGCCGTCCCAACCCGAAAAATATTATGGTAAGATCCGATAACCCAAAGTGTTCCGTTTGGTTTTAATACACGACGACAAGCAAGCAACCATGCACGGGTAAAAGCATCATAAGCAGCAAAACTCTCAAACTGATCCCATGCATCATCAACCGCATCAACAAGCGAATGATCTGGACGGTATAAAGCTCCATCCAATTGCAAATTATAGGGTGGATCCGCAAAAATCATATCAACGGAATGTTTTGGAAGTTTTTCTAGAACGGAAACACAATCTCCCTTAAAAATTTTATTGCGCCATGGCATTTGTGAGGGAGTACGAAGGAAATCTTTTTGAAGCTGAATAACTGTCATGAAAAACCCAACAAAATTAACTAAATTTGTCCTATAATCAACCAAAATAGTTTATAGTCCCGCATTACCAATCCATATTTACAAAATAGCGTAAACGTATCGTTAAAATTCCGCAAAATTGATATTCGTTTTTGTTTTTTTAAGTAAAAAAAATTTTTATATGAATGAAATCTTAATTTTCTTTTTTTCAATGTACTGTTCCCATATCTTTTATTTCGTAAAAGAATTAAGAATCATTTTCAAAGCGTATTTTTATGAAATAAGGTCCTCTCAATATCGTTTTCACAAAAGTTGTCCATCTCGTAACATATAAAGGAATGTCTTATGCCTCAGATAAATCTTATTATTTTTGATTGTGACGGAGTTCTCGTCGACTCCGAATATCTTGCAGCAAAAATTGGATCTCAATTGCTCAAACAAACAGGATATGAAATATCACCCGAAGAATTGAGTGAGCGTTTTGCAGGGCTAATCTTTCGCGATATTCTTAAACACGTTGAACAGGAAACAGAAAAACCAATTTCTGCTCATCTCATAGATCAAATGACTAATATTTTTCGTACACAAATAAAAACTGAATTACGTGCTATTGATGATGTAAGAGAAGCCATAGAAATTATTCAAACACGCTATCCCTACTGTATCTGCTCTAATGCAAAGAGCATCGATATAAAAGAGATGCTCACCACTGTTGAACTTTATGACCTTTTTGAAGGTAAAATATTTTCTGCACCTGAAGTTGGAACAAAAAAAACCAAACCTGCCCCTGATGTTTTCCTTTTTGCTGCAAAACAATTACAAGTAGAACCCCAAAACACTATCGTTATAGAAGATTCACTTCATGGTGTACACGCAGCCAAAGCAGCAGGCATGCGTGTCATCGGCTTTACGGGAGGATCGCATAGCTATCTTGGCCACTCTAATATACTTGCAGAAGCTGGTGCTGAGACGGTTATTGCAAAACATGCTCATTTAGGAGAAGTCCTAGAAGCAATGGCAGTATGGCAAGATTTCGTATAAAAAACTTCATTCAATGTATTTATCAGCACATGATAATCTCTTAGTAACATTCTTAGTATGGTGTCTTCTCTTGCTTAAAGCATACGTACAAAAGCTTAAACATAACTAAAATGGCTCCACAATGATAAATAACTCGTATATACTTACGCACTATATATTATATTCAGTGGAACTCTCTAATAATTTAAGCTCTGCTTATTATAAATTATTGTAAATAAGCTATAGATTTTATTTTACAATATGAAGTTAATATAACAAAATTCCCACTATTATGCTTCTTCTTATAATGATGGTACACATAAATATTATAACTAACGATCATTAATCTGATAACTTTACAATATATACCTTACAATAAACGTTGTTATAAAAAATTAATAGCGTATTTAAACAACGTTAAAAGAACATCTATTAATCCAAAACAACTTTTATATTCATTCTGCTGCATACTAAATAAAAATATATAATAAAATCATTTACATATTAATATATAAAAATGCATTAAATATAATAATATCATATAACACGTAATAAAATATATAAATCAAAAAACTATGCTTATTATTTCTATAATTAAGTTTTTATAATTACATTTTATTTATTAATGTTTAAATTAAAAATTATCCTTATGTTATTTATTGCCTATTTAGGTACAAATATATAAACCAAAAAATTAAAAAAATAACTCAATTATTAGAAAAATATTTATTATTTCTTATAATAACCAATCACATTATTCCAATAATAATATTATTATTCAACATTTTATAAAATAAAAATCATATAAAATAAAAAATAATACAACTATGTTATCTATTTTATATAAACAAAAAGTATTTTTGTTGTTGACAATAGTTACATAATGTATTATCGTATAATATAATGTGTAAACATATTTAGTGTTTTAAGTGTGTTTATTATCATTATTTATATATATCAATTCGTATTAATATAAAAATATTTGAGGTAAAGGATGGTGAAAGTAGTTGAAAATTGTACATTATATATTTTTACAGTAGCTGTTTTTTTTCTTTTGCAAGTTGCAAATGTTAATGCAAATTATTTAAAAAATAGCTATTCAAAAGAAGATTATTCTCCATCTATAGTAAAAAACGTGGAAAATAAAACAATCCATACAGCTTCTATTTATGTTCCAACTTTAAGTTATGGAGCAGTAAATGAATCTACTTCTGCTCTTGAGGGAAAAGTAGAAAAAGTTGTTGGTGTTTTTGCAATAGGGGCAGGAATGTTTATAGGTGGGGTTGTAATAACTACATTGCTAAACTGGACAACGCAAATAGTTACAATCTTTAAATAAATTCTGCAAAATTAGTATAAAATACGGTTTTGTTATGAATAATAGAATTAATAAATAATAATTAAGATAATATTTATTACTAAAAATAATTATTATAAGTATATCTAAAATATATACTCACTAATTATACATATTTATTAATCTCTTTATGATATAAATAATTAAAGTATTTGAGGTGAAATTATGACAAAAGTATTTAAAAATTATATATTAAATATTTTTATAGCTATTGCTTTTCTTCTATCACAAATTGTGAATGCTAATGCAACTCAGTTGAACAATAGCCTTCCCAAAGAAAGTTTTTCTGTTTCTGTAATAGAAAAAGCAACCAATATGGCTACTCTTTATATTTCAAATTTAAATTATGGAGTAGGAAATGAAGCTACTGTTGAAGGAAAAATCGAGAAAGTTCTTGAGCCTATTACAATAGGAACTTTCGGTATTTCAATGTTAGCTGGGTATGGAATAGGGATAACAGGTACACTTTTAGCGTGGCCCATATTGAAGATACAACAATTAATAAAATCTCGCTAATTAACAGTAATACCGACGACCTTATACTTAAACATTTGAGATATAAGAACGAAAATCTGAACATGGGGCATAGCTACATTATCTGCTCATTGTTATTAAACTAAGACACATAAATAGCTTTCCCCCAAAAATAACAAGATTAGAAAATATTTGAGGTGAAATTATGACAAAAGTGTTTAAAAATCATGTATTAAGTACTTTTATAGCGATTGCTTTCTTTCTTTCACAAATTGTAAATGTTAACGCAAATCATTTAAACAATAGCCTTCCAAAAGAAAGTGTTTCTATTTCCGTAATAGAAAAAGCAACCAATATGGCTACTCTTTATATTTCAAATTTA
Source organism: Bartonella sp. TT121SHDZB (assembly GCF_042193415.1). Classification (NCBI taxonomy): domain Bacteria; kingdom Pseudomonadati; phylum Pseudomonadota; class Alphaproteobacteria; order Hyphomicrobiales; family Bartonellaceae; genus Bartonella; species Bartonella sp. TT121SHDZB. Next base: position 115,986 of record NZ_JBHILR010000002.1, read on the forward strand.
AATTATGGAGTAGGAAATGAAGCTACTGTTGAAGGAAAATTTGTAAAGGTATTTGAGCCCATTACGTTAGGAGCTTTTACTACAATAGGATCTTATATTTTTGGTGGACTTAGTGGATTTGTTATGGCCGCAGTCAGTGCGATGCTCGGAGGAGGAGTAGCTAGAAGTGTAAAGTAAAAATCTAAATAATCTGAAATTAAAAGCAATGCCTTAAATGGCGGACTGCCTCAGTAATTGGGGCAGTTTTTTTGTGTTTTCTATGGATAAATTTGTTCATTATGAATAATACCTGTGTAGTTTCAATATAATACCTATTAGCATAAAAACTGATAATTTAAACTGAATAAAAACCTCTCAAAATGCACAATTTAGGCACATAAAACTAGGAATTTATCTCATAAATCCTCCAACACAAGTTATAAATACCACTTTCCAGAAGCTAATTGTAATATGCATTTTGATTCTAAAAAGTCTAAGCAAAAATGGGTAAAATAAATGAATCTTTGCAAGAAAACTCTTTGAGAAATACCGCAATATGTAGAAAGCAATATAAATTATAAAATAGATTAACAAATAACAGAACAAAGTCTTTTGAAGATAAATTTTTAATATCAATATGTTATATCAAAATTTCTAAAGGACAATACCACTGTTTCATCATTATTGATAAGTATAAGCAAACAAACTTCCATTCATTTCACAATTCAAATATTATTAAAAATGTGAAATATACCACTGCATCAGTTTATCGACAATAAATAAATGAAAGAAAAAATTCATGAAATATATCAGCACAAGAGGCGTAGCCCCTGCTCTAGGCTTTACCGAAACGGTTATGGCTGGTCTCGCTAATGATGGCGGTCTGTACCTTCCAGAAAAATTTCCTCAATTATCACCCGATGCATTACGAGCACTGCGCGGACAATCCTATATGACCATTGCTAAAACTATTCTTTGGCCCTTTGTGAATAACGAAATCGAATATGTATCTTTTGAGAATATGATTACCGAATCGTACAATACCTTTCGTCACCCAGCAACCTGCCCGTTACTGCAAATTGGTCCAGATGAATTTATCCTTGAACTTTTTTACGGTCCTACCTTGGCATTTAAAGATGTTGCAATGCAGTTTCTTTCTAGATTGATGGATTATATTTTAACTAAACAAAATAAATGGGCAACGATTGTTGCTGCAACATCGGGTGATACAGGTGGTGCTGCAATACAAGCCTTTGCTGGAAGAAAAAATTCAGATGTTTTTATTTTATTTCCCAAAGGACGTGTATCATCCATTCAACAACGGCAAATGACCACCAGTCAAAGTGATAATGTTCATGCCATAGCTATCGAAGGAAATTTTGATGATTGCCAAGCACTCGTCAAAGCAATGTTTAATGACCATAACTTTCGTCAAAAAAGAGCGCTTTCAGGGGTTAACTCTATAAACTGGGCGCGCATCATGGCGCAAATTGTTTATTATTTTTCATCTGCCCTTTCCCTAGGTGCTCCTGATAGAGCCGTCTCATTTACTGTTCCTACTGGAAATTTCGGTGATATTTTTGCAGGGTATGTCGCTGCCCGTATGGGATTACCTATCGCACAACTGGTCATTGCAACAAATGATAATGACATCCTTCCACGCACATTAACCAGTGGCACTTACGAAATACAACCTATAACCCATACAACATCGCCTTCTATGGACATTCAAGTCTCTTCTAATTTTGAGCGCTTGTTGTTTGAAAGTGGTAATCGTGATCCAGTATGGATTCGCAATGCCATGGAGAACTTGAAACAATCAGGACGTTTTACTCTTGATGAAAAACAGCTTCAAAATATTCGCTCCCTGTTTTGTGCTGGGAAAAGTAGCATGGCTGAAACAGCACAAACAATTAATAGTGTTTATAAAGAAAGTGGCTATCTTATTGATCCACATACAGCCGTTGCACTCAAGGTAGCGCGCGAACACAAAAAGCCGCATATTCCAATGATCACTCTTGCCACAGCTCATCCTGCTAAATTTCCTGATGCAATCCAAAATGCCTGTGGTATTAATCCACCATGGACATCTTGCCTAGATGGATTGATGGAATCCAAAGAGTGCTTTACAAGTCTTGCTAATAATGAAAAAATAGTAAAAGATTATATTTCTTTAAAATCAAATGCATCTTACTAAGTTCAGCTGCATTGTAATTAAAATCACAAATATTCCAATGCCCTTATAGAGGTATTTGGCTTGCTTAATGGAGTCGTAAACACATGGGTGTAGATATCAGTCGCCTGAGTAACGGTTTGACTATCGCCACACAGACAATGCAACAAATTGATAGTGTAGCGCTCGGAATATGGGTTAAAGTGGGCGCACGCAATGAAACCTTTACACAACATGGCATCGCCCATCTCCTTGAGCATATGGCTTTCAAAGGAACCGCCAATCGTACAGCTCTTAAAATTGCAACTGATATTGAAGATGTTGGCGGTGAAATCAATGCCACCACCAGTATTGAAACAACAGCTTATTTTGCACGTGTACTTAAAAGCGATATCCCGCTTGCTATCGACATTTTAGCCGATATTTTGACGCATTCAAAATTTGACGAAGATGAACTAGAACGAGAAAAACAAGTAATTTTTCAGGAAATTGGTGCCGCCCATGACACGCCTGATGATATTGTTTTTGATCACTTTACAGAAACAGCCTTTCGTCATCAATCCCTTGGTCGCTCTATTTTAGGAACAGCTAAAACTATTCAATCATTTACATCCGCTGATCTCCATGATTTCATTAATAAACAATATAGTGCAGATCGTATGATTGTCGTTGCAGCAGGAGCTGTAAAGCACGAAAATTTCTTGCGAGAAGTTGAACGTCGCCTTGGTACTTTTCGCCCCCATTCAACTACCCCCCTTACTAATCTTGCAAATTATGTCGGAGGCGACTTTCGTGAATATCGCGATTTAATGGATACACAAGTTGTTCTAGGATTTGAAGGGCGTGCTTATCACGCGCGTGATTTTTATGCGGCCCAAATTCTTTCAATCATTCTTGGTGGTGGTATGTCTTCACGTCTTTTTCAAGAGGTAAGAGAAAAACGTGGATTATGCTATTCTATTTATGCTTTTCATTGGGGATTTTCAGATACTGGACTTTTTGGTGTTCACGCAGCTACCGGACAAAAAGGGCTCAAAGAACTTATTCCTATGATTCTTGATGAACTTTCCAAGATCAGCAAAAATATTCACGCCAATGAACTTCAACGAGCACAAACACAATATCGTGCTAATCTCATAATGTCACAAGAAAATCCTTCTAGTCAGGCACATCTCATTGCTCGCCAAATACTCCTTTACGGTCGACCAATTCCAATATCGGAAACAATTGAACGCCTCAATCTCATCACTCCTAAAAGATTAACTGATTTAGCGCATCGTCTTTTTACAAATTCCACTCCAACACTAACTGCTGTCGGACCTGTCGGCCCCCTCATGAATTTTGATGATTTAACATCAACTCTTTCATACAAGCTAAAGTAAAAAATTCTTTTCAAAGCAGCATCACAATAACATCACATATTTTATCATAAAATTTACCACAAAAGCTCTTCTCATTAAATAAGTTTTGGAAATATTGGGCAAAGAGGCATACAAAACTACCCAATTCATACTTCATGTGATAAAGATTCTAATGAGTGAAGGTATATCCGTGAATATCTGGAAATTCATGGTTTAACTTTGCCCTTTTAAAATATAAAACTTCATTCGCTTCAATTTCCATTGGAGCAAATGGGTGTGTGGTCTATTTGTATATAAAATCATATAACTTAAGAAAAAGTGATTACAATTTATTATGTAAATAAATTATAAAAGGTGGACGTTTTTTCTCAAAAATCGAAATGAAAATTAAACATCCTAAAATATTGAGAGTGGGACATTGTGAAGAGTTTGCGTAAAATAATTGACATCATTTTCATTGTAGTCGTTAGTTCTTTTGTCCATCTTACATCAGCACAAGCAATTGAGCCAGTTAAAATTTCTTCTCAAGATGCTGCTCTTGATCTCTCAAAAGCAATTGAAATTCACCATACAAACAACTCTATTTTTCAAACAAGTACAGCGCCAGGACCAGATGGTATTGTATGGCGTATTGAAGTGCAGGCAAAAAATGAAAAATTTTCCGGAAATTGGGCAGTTTTTTCTCTTGCAAATCCAACAGATGAACAAGTTGATCGTCTCATCGTTGCCCCCCATTACCGCATGGCACGTTCTGGATTTTTTTGGCCAGACCTTGGATCAGCAAGGATTCAATCCATAACGCCAAGCGAAGGTTTTTCCCTCGATCGTCAACTTAGTGCAAACTCTGATATCTTTCGTATTACCCTTAACCCTGGTGCTGTTGTTACATTTGTGGCCGAACTTAACTCTGCCACTCTACCGCAAATCTATTTATGGCAACCTGAAGCTTATAAGGATGCAATTAATTCTTATACGCTTTATCATGGTATTCTTCTTGGTATATCAGGTCTCTTAGCACTTTTGTTAACTGTTCTCTTCGTTGTCCGTGGGACAGGACTGTTTCCTGCAACAGCTGCTGTCGCTTGGGCGGTGCTTTTTTATATTGGTATTGACTTCAATTTTTTAAATAAATTCTTTGCTGTTACACTCACAACACAGCCAATCTGGCGTGCTGGTACAGAAGTAGCGCTTGCCGCTACACTCTTCATTTTTCTTTTTACTTACCTCAACCTTAATCGCTGGCATTATCATTTTAGTTATGGTGCTATCGCTTGGACCATTGCCTTTTGCAGTCTAGGAGCCTTTGCTATTTATGATCCAATCAGAGCTGCTGGAATTGCGCGTTTGTCTTTTGGCCTTACCGCTGTGCTTGGTATAATATTAATCATCTATTTCTCAATCAGAAGCTATGACCGTGCCATTATGCTTATTCCAACATGGTTGCTCATTAGCTTTTGGTGTGTTGGAGCCTATGCCTGCATAGCTGGACATTTAAACAATGATATTATCCAGCCAGCATTAGCGGGGGGATTAGTGCTCATTGTTCTTCTCATAAGCTTTACTGTCCTGCAACAAACTTTTTCTAATGATGCTTTCCATGAAGGAATATTTTCCGACCTTGAACAACAAGTACTCGCAGCAAAGGGAGCTGGAAATATTATTTGGGATTGGAATATTGAGCGTGACCGTATTGTTGTACACCCAAACATGGCAACCCTTTTTGGTACTGAAATTCATAATCTCAATGGACCTATGCGAAACTGGATTTCAGCTTTGCACCATGATGATCGTGAACGCTTTCAAGCCGTATTGGATATCATTCTTAAAAATAAAAAAGGGCGCATTGATCAAATTTTTCGGCTTTCTTCCGGGGGTGGTTACTATCATTGGTTTTCTCTTCGTGCACGTCCGGCGATGCAAAAAGATGGAAAAATCACACGTGTCATTGGAACCATTGTCAATATTACTAACCACAAAAAATCTGAAGAACGTTTATTGCATGATGCAATCCACGACAGCTTAACCGGACTTCCTAATCAACAAATTTTCTTTGATAGACTACAAAATTATACCTCTTTAGCGAAAGCAAATATCAAAATTAGACCAACCGTCTTTATGATTGATTTTGACAATTTTCGCCAAATTAATCGCAAATTAGGCATCGCTGTTGGGGATACTGTACTCCTTATAATCGCACGTCGTTTAAATCGTCTCATTAACTTTCAAGACACCTTATCGCGCCTTTCAGCAGACCGCTTTGCAATTATTTTACTCAGCGAAACTGAACCACAAAAAATTGCAGCATTTGCAGATCATTTGCACAAAACAATTTCAGCACCTATTTCACTTTCAGAAAACAAAATAATCCTTTCAACCTCTATCGGATTGGTTACATGGAGTGAAAATCGCTCAACTGCTAAAGATATTTTTAATGATAGCGAATTAGCGATGATTCGTGCAAAACAAATGGGTGGAAACCATATTGAACCTTTTCGTCCTAATTTTCGCACTTTGGGTCTCGAACATAATACTCTGGAGAAAGATGTTCATTATGCCATAAAACGTCATGAGATAAAAATCCTCTACCATCCTATTCTTAATTTATCAGACGGACATATTATTGGTTTTGAAACAATTGTAGAATGGCATCATCCAACTTATGGAAATTTAAATGTTTCTGATTTCATAAAGATCGTAGAAAACGAACACATTGTTAGGGATTTGTCACAATTTATTATCGATAATGCTATTATCGATCTTATAAATGTACAAGAAAAATTTTCTCAACAATCTTTCTTTATTTCAATTAATTTACCAAGCGCAGAAATGCTTCATCCTCGTTTTATCAGTCAATTGCGTACTGCTCTGCTTCGCCATCCTCTTCACAAAGGGCGTTTGATGATTGAAATATCTGAATTTGTCTTAAGAAATAATCCTGAACAATCAGCGCACTTTCTCGAACAAATTAAAACACTTGGAATGAATCTCGCACTCGATAATTTTGGAACAGGTTATTCGTCTCTGACCTATCTCGTACGTTATCCATTTGATATGGTTAAACTTGATCGTTCACTTATCTCAATCGACTCTCTTAAGAAGAAAATTGTTCTAAAGTCTATCATTAATATGGCAACAGATCTTAATTTGCAAATTATCGCAGAGGGTGTTGAAAATGAAAAAGAAGCAATCTTCCTCCGTCAAGAAGGCTGTAAATATGTTCAAAGTACACTTGTGACGAAACCGATTGCCATAGAAGAATTAATTACACTCGTTCAGAGCCATTTCCCTTATAAAATAAAAACATAAGGGATAAAATAACGTGAAAGTTAAAAAGCTTAGAAAAAATTCTAAGCGTGTCCCATTTCAGAAGCAAGGTAAGTTGGATCGATACCCATGCGTGTTAAACTTTTATCATACTTGCAGCTTAAATCGCTCTCAAAAAGAAAACTAGGTGATGTAGAACTGATTAGCCAACCATTTGTAGAAATTTCTGCCTCAAGTTGCCCCGCTTTCCATCCAGCATAACCTAATGCTACCAGTGCATGCTGCGGTCCTTGTTCACAACTGATCGCTTTTAATATATCAATTGTTGCAGTAAAACAGACCTTATCTGCAATAAAAACAGTTTCTTCACAAGCGTAATCATCTGAATGAAGGACAAAACCACGTGAAGGATCAACAGGACCACCATAGCGAACTGGAAACTTTTTTATCGGTTCAGAAAGACATTTTTTTTTGCCACTGTCTATGACTCCCAAGTGAAGCAAAAGCTCTGGAAAATCAATATGGTGTAATTGATTGAGAATAATGCCCATTGCACCAGCATCAGAATGCGCGCAAACATAAATAACAGAACGAATAAAGCGTTTGTTATTCATCCCAGGCATTGCTATGAGTAATTGTCCACCTAAAAAGCCATTACACCGCTTCATTAATCTGTTATTCTCCATAATTTACATGATAAAAGTTTATTCATTTAGCACACTAGGAAAATAAAACTCCAATGAAAAAAAGTCGTATATTTACAAATTTACAAAATATCGCAACTTTCTTTTATAAAAAGCTTTTCGTTACTTTAAGCTTAACATTCATAGTTTTAGAATTACTTAACATTCCTGTAAATGCTCAAACAGAACAAAAACTCCAGCTTTTCGCAACATCTTGGTATGAATCAGATGGTGGTCGTATCCGATTAGCGATCACTGAACCTTCTCTTTCTGGAATAAGAGAAGGCATTATTGAAATTGAGCTTAAACCAGGATGGAAAACTTACTGGCGTAATCCAGGTAATTCTGGCATGGCACCATTTTTTAATTTCAACCAACAGATTTCTTATGAAATCTTTTATCCTACTCCACAGCTTTTTGAAACAGAAAATGATTGGTCATTAGGTTATAAAGATAAAGTAATATTGCCCTTCAATCTTTCTGGTTCAAGCAAAAATTTAAGTGGTGCTTTCACTCTTGGATTATGTAACAAAATCTGTCTTCCATTTACTATTAACTTTGATTTTTCGCCATCTACTCTTAAAAACAAACATCTTCCCGTTTCCTTCTTAAAAAATGCTCAAGATTCTTTGCCTCGCATGATGCAGAATGCACTAAAAATAAGCGCCGAAAAAAATAACAATACCCTCTTTATAAAAATCAAAAATAACAACAAAAACACTCCTTCCTCTCTCTTTTTAGATGGAGGAGAAATGCAAATTGGAGCAGCAAGAAAAGTCAGTGATAACGCAGAATATACACTCTTCAGTGCTCCACTCTATTTCGCACCAGAAGAAATAAACCAAAAAATTTTTTATACAATTTCTTTTAAAGATCACGCCTTAAGTGGAACATTCATATTCCATACGCAGCCAACCCCTCTTGCAACTCCGTGATAAAAGAAAAAACTCCCAAACAGCAATTATGCTGGAAAACGTCCATTTTCACGATATTGAGTAATTGCTTTGCGAGCAAGGGCATCTGCGCGTTCATTTTCTGGATGTCCCGCATGCCCTTTTACCCAGTGCCATCTGACTGTATGACAAGAACTAGCATCCTCAAGAGCTTGCCATAGCTCCATATTTTTAACAGGATTTTTTGATGCGGTGCGCCAATTATTCTTTTTCCAACCTTCAATCCATTTAGATATACCGTTACGCACATAAACTGAGTCTGTATAAAGATCGACCAAACAAGGCTCTTTAAGCGCATTTAATGCACAAATTGCCGCCATGAGCTCCATTTGATTGTTTGTCGTATGAACTTTACCGCCATAAAGCTCACGTTCATGACCATTCCAGCGTAAAATTGCCCCCCAGCCTCCAACCCCAGGATTCCCAGAGCAAGCACCATCTGTATAAATTTCAACGACTTTTTGTTGAGCTGCCATAAAATTTAAAAACCTAATTCACTCAGAGAATTTACATTACTGAAAAAACAAAGCTTGTGCCAATACTCCCATGGATCTTTCTTAATAACAAAGCTATTAGGCGGTGTATTAAACCAATCATATAGACGTGTGAGTAAGAAACGTAGAGACGCACCACGAGCTAATAAAACCATCTTGTCCAATTCTAAAGGGATCAATGGTCTTATTTTTTGATAACTTTCCAATAACTTACGTGCTTTGGTAAGATTATAGGAATGATCAGGCTCAAAGCACCAAGCATTTAAACAGATCGCTAAATCATAAGCAAAAAAGTCATTACAAGCAAAATAGAAATCTATCATCCCAGAAAGACGATGATTCACAAAAAAGACGTTATCATTAAATAGATCAGCATGAATAATACCTGTTGGTAAATTTAATGGCCAATTTTCTTGTAAAAAAGCCAATTCCCCCTCAATTTTTTGTCCAAATTCCTTTAACAATGCATCTTCTCTGGTTTGACAACGTTGCCACAATAACTGCCAATCCATAACAGAAAGAGTATTTTTACGACTGAGTGTAAAATCCTGTCCTGCTAAATGCAATTGTGCTAACCCCGTACCCACTTCGCCACAATGCCCCATATCGGGCTGTCGGACCCACATTCCTTCCAAAAAAGTAATAATAGCAGCAGGACGTCCTGCTAATTCACTAATCATCATTCCATCATTTTGAATAACGGGTTGAGGACAAGGAATTCCACGCTGTCCTAAATGCTGCATCAAGCGACAAAAAAAAGGTAAATCATCTTTTGAAATACGCTTTTCATAAAGTGTTAAAATAAACTGCCCTTGTGTTGTCTCTAGCATAAAATTAGAATTTTCGATCCCCTCCTCTATACCTTGATAAGACAAAAGTGAACCTATTGCGTAACGTGTTAAGAACGCTTTTAAATCATTTGGATGAATATCTGTATAAACGGCCATTATTCTACTTTCGTTTTAGACATGGCGGTATCTTGATGTTCATTTTTTGCGTTACTTGCTTGACCATTAACAAAAGCCATATCTTGAGACGTTAAAATGACATCACGTAATTCGCGACTCACTAAAAATTTTTCCGTTTCTACCGCTGTTTCAGCTAATTCTATTGTGACATCATAACGCTCACGAAATGCTGAAATAATTTCATCAATAATAATTTCAGGAGCCGAAGCCCCTGCTGAAAGACTGACAATAGAAAGAGATTTTAGGTTTTCAAAATTAATTTCATCAGCGCGCTGAACTAAAATAGCTTGCCGCGCACCAGACTTTTCGGCAACCTCTACTAAACGTCGTGAATTAGAGGAATTTGGTGCTCCAACAATCAAAAACAAATCGCTCCCCTGTGCCGCTGCTTTAACCGCATCTTGTCGATTCGTTGTAGCATAACAAATTGACTCAGCCGCTGGGGCTGCTAATGTAGGAAAACGTTGTTGTAATATATCGATAATTCCTGCTGTATCTTCAACAGAAAGCGTTGTTTGTGTCACAAATCCTAATTTATCCGGATCATCGGGTTGATAATGCAAAGCATCTTCTATCGTTTCAATGAGCGTCACAGCCCCTTCTTCAAGCTGTCCCATCGTTCCTATCACCTCAGGATGACCAGCATGACCAATCAATATAACATGACGACCATGACGTTGATGTCGTATCGCTTGTTTGTGAACTTTTGAGACCAACGGACATGTTGCATCAAGATAAAACAAATTATAGCATCGTGCTTCTTCTGAAACAGATTTTGGTACACCATGAGCAGAAAAAACAACCGGTTGATTGCGATGTTCTTCTGGGATCTCATCAAGTTCTTCGACAAAAACAGCTCCCCGTTGCTGTAATCCCTCAACCACGTAGCGGTTGTGTACAATTTCATGACGAACATATACTGGAGCACTATATTTTTTTAATGCAAGCAGAACAATCTGGATAGCACGATCAACCCCTGCACAAAATCCACGTGGACCACAAAGACGTATCGTTAAAGGGGGAAGTCCAGACATAAATCATCCTTAATCTCTATAGTTTTAGCTATATATTCAAACAACCTATCATTATGCACGAATAAGCAATGCAAAAAAGCTAGCAATACCATCTTTTGCATAAGAACACACTCTATCGTATTTTCTTACAGCATTTTCTTGCAGCAAAGCTCTTTTTAAATTTGCTCTTTCATTTTATTTGCCTAAAGAGCGATAAAATACCAAACAAGAGATTCAATCAAAAGAATGCTAAAGATACCTGCCAAATAAAGTAACGAAAAGAAAAACAGTTTTTTTGCCATCGAAACAGTTTCATTATGTGTATCAGCTTTCCATAAACGATAGGCAAAATAAATAAAGATAATGCTTAAAATTGTTGAAAAAATACCATAAAAAATTCCGCCAAGACCAGTAAAGCAAGGAGCAGCAGCACATAATGCCATCAAAATAGTATAAAATAAAATCTGTTTTTTTGTTGAATGTTTACCTCGTACATTAGGCATCATAGGAATCCCCGCAGCCTTATAATCAAGAGATGAAAATAAAGAAAGAGACCAAAAATGAGGGGGGGTCCACATAAAAATGATTAAAAATAATAAAAAGCTATCAATACTCACTGTCCCTGTTGCCGCGGCCCATCCAATCATTGGTGGAAAAGCCCCAGAAGCACCACCAATAACAATATTTTGTGGTGTGATACGCTTTAACCAAATTGTATAGATAACGACATAAAAGAAAATCGTAAAAGCAAGAAAAAATGCCGAAAACCAATTAATGAAGCTCCCCATAACTAATACTGAAAGCATAGAAAGAACCATACCAAAAATAAATGCCTTTCGGGGGCTTATTTTACCCATAGGAATGGGACGCTTTTTGGTCCTTTCCATCACAGCATCAATATCAGCATCATACCACATATTAAGTGCCCCCGCGCCACCGCCACCAGCAGCAATACATAAAATTGCTAAAAAACCATACCACGGATTGATAGGAACAGGAGACACCATCAAACCAACTAAAGCCGTAAAGACCACAAGAGACATAACACGTGGCTTCAATAATGTGATATAATCACTAATAGTGGATTTTGGTGGCGTTGACTTACCATTCGCAATCGATAGCTCTCCTGAAACTGACATGCCACTCAAAACCCTTTTCCATTTTTGTCATTCTCAAACCCAATATTATCTGACAAATATTATCTATTATCGAGCGTATGGGAATAACAAATTAAAACCAATCGTCTTGTTGAAAAAATATGGGATACCCCTCTTGTGTATGTATCCCCTAAAAATAGATAGAAACATTTGCAACAAAAATATTTTTTCAATCAACATTCTCTCTATAACATTACAAATGTATCCTACCAAACATCATAAAACCATACTGAAAATTTATCTTCTATAAAATGCTATTTTTTTCATTTTCCTTTATTTCTTGCATATGGATTAATATATTTGGGTAAATACTGATTTTGTGTTATAGTTTTTTATAGGGAATTCGTTTTTTATGTAAATCTATGTATGGTTGTGAGTGTTGAGTCGGATAGGATTTTCTGTGATACTTTATAAATTACTCAAAAAAGCTTTTTTTATTGGCACTGTTCTTTACACACTTTATAGTAGTTTTATCAGTCATGCATTTGCACAAACACCCTATGCGCAAAATGTCCCTGCTCCACAAACCTATGGTGCATGGACAAAAGTTTGTGCTCTACCACCAGGTACCCCTAATATGCAGTGTGAAGTTGTACAAAACGTTCGCACACAAGGGCGTCAAGATATTACCTTGCGTGTTACATTTTATAAACTTCCTCAAAAGCAAGGTGCTTTGATGCGTGTTTTTGTTCCGATTCGCGTTGAATTACGTCCTGGCGTTGGAATTAAAATTGACGATAAAAATATGGGAAGAATGGAATATCGTCGTTGTCTTGGTGATAATTGTGTTGCTGAAGCCTTTCTTAAAGAAGACATATTACAACTCTTTTTTAAAGGAAAAATGGCAACCTATTTTATCTTCACAACCCCTGAGCAAGGAATTGGAGGTCTCGTTGACCTTCATGGTCTTGGCGATGCCTATGCAACCTTACCAACATGAATGAAATCGACACATATTGAATGATTAAAATCTCATCGTATATTTTGAGAGCTTCTTAATTTAAATCAATAAAAATCTTCTAAGCCCCCATAGCAATAGGATAATTCTTATGAAATCGCTGATTGATCATTTTGATATTGCTTCTTCTAAAGTGCAATCACTTGTACAGGAAACGCTTCATCATGCTGATGATGGAGAACTTTACCTCGAGTATACAGAAAGCGAAGCTCTTTTATTTGATAATGGACAGCTTAAAAACGGCTCATTTCATCAAGATATGGGGTTTGGCCTGCGTGTCGTTGCTGGAGAAGCTACCGGATATGCACATTCTAGTGAATTATCAGCAGCAGCACTCAAGCGTGCCAGTGAAGCTGCTAAAGCTGTTACCTATAATAATCATGCAGGGACTTATAGTATAGCACCTCAACAAACAAACAAAAGACTTTATCAACCGCATAATCCCCTTGATGCTCCATCATTTGAAGAAAAAAGTGCTCTTTTGCAAAAAATTGATGCCTATTTACGTGCTAAAAATAATAAATTGCATCAAGTGACTGTTTCTCTTTCTGGCTCGCTACAACATGTTGAAATTTTACGTGCAGATGGTTATTTGGTTCGTGATATTCGTCCGCTTGTACGACTTTCTATATCTGTGGTCGTAGCTGAAGGCAATCGACGTGAAAATGGTTTTTATGGGTGTGGAGGGCGGCAAACATTTAACCAATTTATTCATGAAGACAATTGGAAAAAAGCTGCGGATGAAGCCTTACGTATGGCTTTAACAAATTTAGAAGCAGAAGCAGCACCTGCTGGATCTTTTGATGTTGTCTTAGCTAACGGATGGCCTGGTGTTATGCTCCATGAAGCCGTAGGTCATGGTTTAGAAGGTGACTTTAACCGTAAAAAAACATCCGCTTTTGCTGGACTTTTAGGACAACAAGTTGCGGCAAAAGGTGTTACAATTGTTGATGATGGAACAATCCCACAACGCCGTGGTTCTCTCACTGTCGATGATGAGGGGACTCCTTCAGGATATAACGTTCTCATTGAAGATGGAAAACTCGTTGGTTTTATGCAAGACAGGCTTAATGGACGACTTATGGGGGGAAAATCAACAGGAAATGGACGGCGTGAATCCTATGCTTATGCCCCAATGCCACGAATGACCAATACAATCATGCTAGGAGGAGATAAAACACCTGAAGAAATTCTTTCTTCACTTAAAAGTGGTATCTATGCTGTTTCATTCGGTGGAGGACAAGTTGATATCACTTCTGGAAAATTCGTCTTTGAATGTACTGAAGCATACCGAGTAGAAAATGGTAAAATTTGTGCACCAATCAAAGGTGCAACTCTTATTGGAAATGGACCGGATGCTATGAAACGTATTACAATGATTGGTAATGATAGTAAACTTGATAATGGTATCGGTATGTGTGGAAAAGCTGGCCAAAATGTCCCTGTTGGTGTTGGTCAACCTCATCTTCGAATCAATAATATGACAATCGGTGGAACTGCGCTGGAGTAAGCTTGCTTATTCCTTCCCAATATTCAATATTTTCCCCTTCTCGTTTATCAAGATGTCCTTGTGAAGAGTGAGCTTTTGCTACAAACATTAATTTATAAAGATAATTGAGCGTTATTCATATTTAAATTAGAACCTTGAATACCGTAAGATTTTCTCATTTTAAATTTGTGTCTGTTAAATTAATCAAAATTATTCGTTTGTACGTTACAAGCAGGGAGAACCGTGTGGAGTGAAACTGTACAAAAAAAGATAAAAACGCCATAATGAACCATCTTAAGTGCCAAGGGCTGTAACAACATTGGGAGTTGGCGAATATTACGATGGTGCCGGCAGACTTAGACATACCTTCTTCATGATACATTCGTTTTTTGTGTGGAGTAACTGTCTTGTATGTTTCATAATAAAGTTTAAAATAAAAAAACTTCCTGTATTCAGTGCTTTCATTCAATAAGAAAAGAAAAAGATTATTATTGTAGATAAATCTTAGAGAGATTTTATAATAATACTCAAATGAACTATGTCAAAAAACTTTCAGGCTAAAGCTTCCAACCTTTCTTCTTTTTATTTTTGCTCAAAACAGCAACAACTTCGACATGTGCTGACCATAAAAATTGATCAATTGGTATGATTTTTTCTACTGTATATCCCCCTGCAACAAGAAAAGATAAATCACGAGCAAATGTAGTAGGATTACACGAAATTGCCACAACACGTGATATTGTTGCCTTTGCCAGTTCATGTACTTGTTGCTCTGCACCAGCACGGGGAGGGTCAAAAACAACACTCTCAAAACACTCAAGTTCCTTTACAGAAAGGGGATGTCGGAAAAGATCACGTTTTTCACAAGTGACCGTTTTTAAACCAATCGCAAAACGTGCTGCTGTATTTAGATTTCTTAATGCATCTTCATTATTTTCTACTGCATGAACATTCATCTTTTTTGCCATACGCAAGGTAAATGTTCCTACCCCTGAAAACAAATCAACAGCATTCTTTGCTTTTTTTAAATGAGTTAAAATAATATTACCCATTATATTTTCAGCTTCACAGGTTGCTTGAAGAAAACCACCAGAAGGAAATTCAACACGAACATCTCCAAAGTAAATCACTGGTTTTTTTTGTTCAACCAAAACTTCACCGTCAACAGATAAACGTGTAATTCCATATGAAAGCGCTGCACTAATCATTTTCTGACGAAGTGTTTCATGGTGTATAACGCAACCATTTAAAGCAACATCTAAACCATTTTGAACGCGTGTTATCGTAATATGAAACCGTTTGACAGAGCTCTTTAAAAAAGCACAGAGCTCTCTGATATTATGCAACTGAGAAATAAGCTCTGGATGGCTTATTGGACATTCCTCAAAAGCCACAATCTCATGAGAGAGATAACGGTTAAAACCAACTTTTTGCCCCTGTGGGGTCATGGATGCTGTTAGAGTAATCCGCCGTCGGCTATAAGGTTTACATTCTATTAAAGGCGAAACAACATCATTAAGTCCATACTTTTTAAGCGCATCAACAACCAATTGTTGTTTCCATACGCGATAAGCATCCATATGCCAATGCTGAAGAGTACATCCTCCACATTCTCCAAAATGCTGACAAAGAGCATCAATGCGTTCTGATGATTTTTCTTTTAATGCTATATATGTTGCATATTTTCCATGAACCGTAATTTCAGCACACTCTCCTGGTAAAGTAAAAGGAACATAAACGAAGCCGTGAGACGTCTTAGCAATACCATAACCATTTGCTCCGATATGATCGATTATGACATTGTCATTCACTCTTGTTTTTCTCCGAATAGTAAATATTCCACGTTGCCATCACCACCTGTAATAGGGGAAGAAATTAAACCTTTTGCACTCCACCCTGTTTGTGTATTTAACCAAGCAAAAAGTGCCTCAGCAGTTTCTTTAGCACTTGATGGATTTAATATTCCTCCCTTACTAAAGTGTTTACGACCAACCTCAAACTGAGGCTTTACCAGTAAAACAGCTTGGGCGCCCTTCTTGGCTAAAGACAAAACGGGAGGCAATGCAAGTTTGAGAGAAATAAAGCTAACATCTGAAACGATAAGATCAATTTCTCGCCCACCTAAATGTTTCTGTTGAAAATCTCTAACATTCAAGCCTTCTAATAACGTTATAGCCCTGTTGCCCAATAAACGTGTATCAAATTGATGATGACCAACATCAACCGCAATGACATGGGCCGCTCCACGTTCTAAGAGAACTTGTGTAAAACCACCTGTTGATGCACCAACATCAATGGCTGTCACTTTATCCGTTATAATTGGAAATGCATCAAGTGCAGCAATCAATTTTAACGCTGCCCGAGAAACATAATTTTGCGCTGGATCACAAACGGTAATCTCTGCATCATCAAAAACGATTTGCCCAGCTTTAAAAACGATTTCTCCGTTAACTTTAACAGTTTGGCGCATAATTGCATCACGTGCGCGTGAACGTGTCGTAAAAAAGTTTTTTTCAACTAAAAGAATATCGAGTCTTTTTCTGGAAGCCATCTCATACTCGAATTTTCTATCCTGTTCGTATCTCGCGTCCCAAAACAGCAAAAACTGTGTTTAAAATACCCATAGCATCAAGTCCGACACGTGAAAGAACTTTTTCTGGTGAACCATGATTCAAATATTCATCAGGAAATTTTAGTGTACGAACTTTCAAACCATGCTCTAAGAGCCCTTCTTGCGCTAAAAATTGTAATATGTGCGCTCCAAATCCACCGATTGCACCTTCCTCAATTGTCACTAATACCTCATGTTCACGAGCCAAACGACACATCAAATCCTTATCTAAAGGTTTTGCAAACCGTGCATCTGCGACTGTTGTAGATAATCCTTCAGCATCCAACGCATCAGCAGCTTGCAACACTTCTAACATCCGCGTTCCAAAACAAACCAAAGCGATCTTATTCCCTTCACGCAGAACACGCCCTTTTCCAATTTCTAATAACTCACCACGTTGCGGTAAATCTATACCAATCCCCTCACCACGCGGATAACGAAAAGAAATTGGTCCCTGATCATAAGCTGCCGCTGTACGCACCATATGCATCAGTTCAAGCTCATCAGAAGGTGCCATAACAACAAACTCAGGAAGAGTGGACAAAAAAACAATATCAAAACTTCCAGCATGTGTTGCACCATCTGCCCCCACAAAACCTGCTCGGTCAATAGCAAAACGTACCGGTAATTTTTGAATTGATACATCATGAATAATTTGATCATAAGCACGCTGTAAAAAAGTAGAATAAATTGCAACAAAAGGCTTATACCCTTCACAAGCAAGTCCTGCCGCAAAAGTTACGGCATGTTGCTCAGCAATACCAACATCAAACATTTTTTCAGGAAATTTTTCTGCAAAAGAATCAAGACCTGTGCCTGTTGGCATCGCTGCTGTTATGCCCACAATCTTATCATCATGGCGCGCTTCTTCTGATAAAGCTTTAGAAAATACCTTGGTATAGGGTAGAATATCGCTTGATGCTTTAACCTGTTTTCCTGTCGTGACATCAAAACGATTAACACCATGATATTTATCAGACGAGGCCTCTGCAGGGGGATATCCCTTTCCCTTATGGGTTACAACATGCACCAAAACAGGACCATTAGGATATTCACGAACATTTTTAAAAACAGGTAATAAATGCCCCAAATTGTGCCCATCTATGGGGCCAACATAATAAAAGCCAAGCTCATCAAATAAAGTTCCCCCAACCAAAAGTCCACGCGCAAATTCCTCTGAACGACGGGCCTTATCCCCAAAAAACTTTGGCAATTTTTCGCTTAACATCTTTACGCGTTCACGCAAATGACGATAAGAAGGACGAGATACTAACCGTGCAAGATGTGCACTCATAGCACCTGTAGGTGGTGCTATAGACATATCGTTATCATTAAGAACAACAATCAAGCGTGCATTCAAAGCACCAGCGTTGTTCATGGCTTCATAAGCCATACCCGCAGACATTGCACCATCACCAATGACAGTTATGATATTGCGCCTTGTCTCTGCTTTCAAAGCACTTGCCACCGCCATGCCAAGCCCCGCTGAAATAGAAGTAGATGAATGCCCCGCTCCAAATGGATCATACACACTTTCTGAACGTTTTGTAAAACCAGATAATCCGCCCTCTTGACGTAATGTGCGAATTTTTTCTCTACGCCCCGTTAAAATCTTGTGCGGATAGGTTTGATGACCAACATCCCAAATAATCCTATCCTCTGGTGTATTAAAAACATAATGTAATGCAACAGTGAGCTCAACAACGCCAAGTCCTGCCCCAAGATGACCACCTGTTACAGAAACCGCATCAATTGTTTCTGCCCGCAACTCATCAGCCAACTGTACCAAATCAGACTCAGGCAATGCCCGCAAATCTTGCGGAAAACAAACACGGTCAAGCACTGGTGTTAAAACATGAGACAAAAAAAACTCCCTCCTGTTACCTTAACTCAAGAGAACGCAACGGTAAAAATACATCTTCTCTACTCTTTTATTGACAGCTTTGCATCTTTTTTACTAAAAAAGACTCTTCTCTATTCGAGAGAATTTATGATTTTTCCCATTTGTAACTTATTTTATAAAAAAGAAATCAATAAAATTTGTTATTCTACACAATAAGGTTATTGCACTGCTTAATCCCGCAACAAATATCCCCAAATATTTAATATTATTGAGCATCAAGTGGTTCTACTCCTTCTGGAGAACCTCCTTCTGAAAGCTGAATTTTTTCAACTTTAGCTTCAGCAACTTTCAAGAGTTTTTCACAATGTTTTTTAAGCGCTTCACCACGTTCATAAATATCAATGGATTGTTCCAAAGGCACATCGCCTCGTTCCAAATTTTCAACAATAACTTCAAGTTGCTTAAGTGCTTGCTCAAAACTTAAGGCTGTAATATCCCCCTCTTGTATCTCTTTTTTCATATGAACCTCAAAAAATATCTATTCTGGATATACGAATTCCAAAATTTTCTAAACCTACATAATGATGCTCTTTAGAAGCATAAACAATAACAGAGCCTATTCCTAAATATTTTAAAATTTGTGATCCTAAACCAATTTTGCGCCATTCTTCTTCGCGTTCAATCGCCTGCACATGGTTTTCTGAACTGTCTTTTGCCATGTTTTGAATACCAATAGTTGATTGTATAACAGATCCTTCACGCAAATAAATAAATACGCCACGTTTCTCTTTTTCCATCATTCTCTGCATCATCACCATAATATCTGAAGATTGACAAAAAACATCACTTATAATGTTTTCATGATGTAAATGCACGGGAATATCCTCACCCTTACAAATATCACCAAAAATAATTGCAATATGCTGAACGGCTTCCCAAGGGAGTTGGTAAATTTTAACAATAGCGGAACCTATAGATGTTTCAATAGGCATTTCTCCAACATGCTTGATCAATATTTCCTTACGTTGGCGATAAGCAATCAAATCTGCAACCGTTATAATATGCAACCGATGTTCTTGTGCAAATTTCGTAATCTGATCGCCATGTTTAATGCTTCCATCATCATTGACTAACTCACCGATAACACCAACCGGCGGCAAATTAGCTAATTTACATAAATCAACAGCAGCCTCCGTGTGACCTGAACGCATGAGCACCCCCCCTTCATGCGCAATCAAAGGAAAAACATGCCCTGGACGAACAAAATCATCCGCACTTGCATTTGAATTGGCAAGATTACGCACCGCTAATGTACGATCGTGCGCTGAAATCCCTGTTGTTATGCCGTGTTTAAAATCAACAGTAACTGTAAACTGCGTCCCATGTGCAGAGTTATTATCTAGTACCATAGGAGAAAGATTAAACCGTTGTGCTTCTTTTTTTGGCATAGGTGTACACACAATACCTGTTGTGTGACGAAGAATAAACGCCATCTTTTCTTCTGTACAATGCGCTGCAGCAACAGTTAAATCTCCCTCATTTTCACGGTCACCATCATCTGTTACCACAACGATTTCACCGCATTCAAAAGCTTTAAGTGCAGAAACAATTTTTTTTTCATCATATGCCATTGTTCACCTTCTCACTCACCCAACTTGACCGCGATGTCTTAGATAATGGTCAGCAATAGCACAAGCAACCATCGCTTCACCAACAGGAACAGCACGAATCCCAACACATGGATCATGACGTCCCTTCGTTATAACGTCTACATCATGACCATCAACATCTATGGAGCGACGAGGGGTTAAAATTGATGAAGTAGGCTTGACCGCAAAACGTGCAATAATTGGCTGTCCACTCGATATTCCCCCTAAAATACCTCCAGCATGATTGGATAAAAAAAGCGGTTTTCCATCATTTCCCATTCGCATTTCATCGGCATTTTCTTCTCCCCTTAAGCGGGCTGCCGCAAAACCATCACCAATTTCCACACCTTTTACCGCATTAATCGACATAAGTAACGAGGCAATATCTTGATCAAGCTTTGCGTAAATAGGGGCTCCTAAACCTGCCGGAACATTTTCTGCAACGATCTCAACAACCGCACCAACAGATGTCCCCTCTTTACGGAGTTCACTGATATAATCACTAAAAATGTGAACCATCTCTGCATCAGCTGTAAAAAAAGGATTATTATTAACTTCTGACCAATCCCAACGATCACGATTAATATTATGAGGACCAATTGCTATCACTGCTCCTCGTACAATCAAACCGGGAACGATTTTACGAGCAAATGCACCAGCTGCAACACGCGCTGCTGTCTCCCGTGCCGAAGCACGTCCCCCACCTCGAAAATCACGAATGCCATATTTAATATCATAAGTATAATCCGCATGTCCTGGACGATATTGATGGGCAATCGAGCTATAATCCTTCGAACGCTGATCTGTGTTTCGAATCAACAGAGAAATTGGTGTACCTGTTGTCACCAATGTCGTTCCATCGTCTTGAACAACAACTCCTGAAAGGACCTCTACTTCATCTGGTTCTCGGCGCTGCGTTGTGTATTTTGATTGTCCTGGTTTGCGTTTATCAAGATAAGCTTGAACTTCTGCAAGAGTAAAAATAATTCCAGGTGGACAACCATCAATGACACAACCAAGAGCAGCACCATGACTTTCACCCCATGTTGTTACACGAAACAAATGACCAAATGTATTATGCGACATGAAAAAAGATCCATTTCTCTGTCAAATATATACAACGATAACGTATGTTGTGTGCTATACACAAGACAACTCTTTTCTCCCAAATACTCTTGGACACCTTAAATTTGGTCAAATTATTGCTGTCTAATAAAATCTTATAAACCAAACTTTATTCTTTAACGACAGAAATGTCTGGTGCATCAACTGCTTTCATACCTATGATATTATAACCCGAATCGACATGATGGACTTCACCGGTAACAGAACGAGACAAATCTGAAAGAAAATAAAGTGCAGAATCACCAACCTCTTCAATTGTTACCGTACGACGTAATGGAGCATTATATTCATTCCATTTTAAAATATAACGAAAATCACCAATACCAGAAGCCGCTAACGTTTTAATTGGTCCAGCAGATATAGCATTAACACGAATATTTTGGGGACCTAAATCTACCGCTAAATATTTCACGCTCGCTTCAAGAGCTGCTTTGGCAACCCCCATTACGTTATAATTGGGAACAACTTTTTCTGCACCATAATAGGTTAGTGTCAAGATTGAACCACCATCTGACATTAATTTCTCTGCACGCTTTGTTAGAGCTGTTAGGGAATAAACGGAAATATTCATGGTCATCATAAAATTTGATTCGCTGATATCAATATAACGACCGCTTAATTCATCTTTATCAGAAAAACCAATAGCATGAACTAAAAAATCGAGTTTTCCCCATTTCTTCTCTATTTCTCTAAAAACCGTATCAATAGAGACACTGTCAGAAACATCACAATGTCCACAAACAAATCCCTTTAATTCTTTAGCCAAAGGCTCAACACGCTTTTTCATTGCTTCACCCTGATAGGTAAAAGCAAGCTCTGCCCCTGCGTTACTTGCCGCTTTAGCGATTCCCCAAGCGATGGAGCGATTATTGGCCAACCCCAAAATTAAACCACGCTTACCGTACAATAAACCATTACCCTTAGCCATCAGCACTGCCCCATTGTTACTTAAAATTGATATTATTCACCTGCCTATGACACAGGTCAACTTTTTCTTCAAGCAATTGGTTTAAAATCAAACAAAAACTACGCTTATATATATAATTTTAAAATTAATCTTGTTGCATTTGTAAAAACTGTTCTAGCGCGGCATTTTCATTTCCCGGCAACATAATACGAACATGCACATAAAGATCATCCCTTGTACCATTTTTTAAACGAAGCCCTTTCCCTTTCAACCGTAACACGCGATCAGAACTTGACCACGCAGGAATCGTTAAAACCACACGTCCCTCCAACGTCTCAACTTCTTCTTTTGCTCCCAAAACAGCATGTTTAAGAGAAACTGGTAAATCAAGATGGAGTGCTCTTCCTTCAACCCGAAAACGAGGATGTTTTTGAATCTGAATGGTTATTAACGCATCTCCTGCTTGCCCGTGAGGTACCGCTTCTCCCTGACCTTTTAAACGAATAATCTGTCCGTCTTCAATATAATCTGGAAGTTTAATTTTTAACTTTTTTCCATTTGGAAAAACAGCCTCCACCTTTTCTGCACCAACCATCTGCTCTAATGTTATGATAAGATTAGCACGAACATGTGCTCCTTGTTGGGAACGGTTATAGTGTGTGGAATTCGAAAAGCTACCACCTCCTCCAAACAGATCACGAAAAATATCACTCGCATCAAAACCTGCACCACCTGAAGAGGAAAAATCAAATCCCTTTGTTCTTCCTGAAAAGGGATTTTGTTTATTGCTAAAATTTTCACCAGCACCATAGGCTTGATAAAGCGGTTTTCCTTCCATATCAATTTCACCGCGGTCAAATTGTGCCTTTTTATCTTTATCACCTATAATTTCATAAGCTTGATTAATTTCAGCAAACTTTTCTTTAGCCTTTGTATCATCTTTATTGTGGTCTGGATGATACTTCTTTGCTAATCTTCTAAATGCCGATTTAATCTCTTGCGATTTTGCGGTACGTGCCACACCCAGAATCGTGTAGGGATCACGCATATTGCCCTCTTTTCAATTTCTTCGTTTTCAAAATATCAACTGATATGTTGTTCAATATCCCTTATAGCTTCATCAGTCTATTCTAGAGAATAATTTCTTCTTTTCTCTTTATATGTCTATCAATAAACTAAAATACCAGATAAAATGAGACATTTATTTAATATAGCTTATTGTAGTCTATGCTAAAGTAAAAATAATTAAACTACCATAGAAATACACGATAGCATTGGCTTTTTGAAAATAAGAAAAAATGGTACTGTAACTTCTTGATGATAAAGTAAATGAGAAAATGCCTCACCCATGCTCACTGATATTTGGAGAAACTATGAGCCCCAAAATACCAACAGATGATCATTTTATGAAAATGCAAAAACCTTTTGAACTTTTCGCAAAGTGGTTTGAAGAGGCAAAGATAAGTGAAATAAATGATCCGAATGCTATGGCATTAGCAACAGTTGACGAAACAGGACTCCCTAATGTTCGTATAGTTCTCCTCAAAGACTACAGTCCCCAAGGATTCGTCTTCTATACCAATTATGAAAGCTGTAAAGGACAAGAACTTTTAAAATCAATGAAAGCATCCTTAGGTTTTCATTGGAAATCGCTCCGTCGTCAAGTCAGAATTAGAGGAATCGTTGAAAAAGTAAGTCAACAGGAAGCCGATGCCTATTTCCAATCGCGACCACGTGGTAGTCGAATTGGTGCATGGGCATCTAAACAATCTCAACCTTTAGACAATCGTTTTGTGCTCGAAAAAGCAATTGCTCAATATACTGCGCGTTATGCTCTAGGTAATATTCCACGACCACCTTATTGGTCTGGGTTTCGTGTTAAACCCCTTTCTATAGAGTTCTGGTGCGATCGCCCATTTCGTTTACATGATCGTCTGCTTTTTATACGAGATTGTGTTGAACACAGCGATTGGAAAAGACAAAAACTTTATCCCTAATCCTTCAAACATCATCGTTATGAAGATTTTTTCTTCCCAACAATTAAAAAAATATTTTTTATTCGAAAAATTCTAAAAGAAGATGATTTATTTTATTTAAATAGAGGAATTTCATTTTCACTGTAAAGGTTAATTGGTAATATTTTCTACTGTATTGCTTAAAAATAGATTAGCAACAAGCTTATTAAAAAAAACATACTGTATTCAGTAGAATACTATGATTTTAGCTAACTTATTTTTAGACCGCAGAATAAAATATCGTCCATATACCCCCACATACTAAACCAGCAAAAATCACAAAACCAATAAGCGAATTAGATTTGAAAAGCCTGAGACATTGTGAACTGTCATCTATATCAATGACTTTAATTTGAATAAACATATGGATACTTGCCACAAAAACCCCAAAAAAACTAAGAACAGGGACTCCAGCTAAATAAAATGCTAGACTAACGAACACCACAAAACCACCATACAAAAATACTAAAGCACGCTTGGTTGCTTTACCAAAGAGAAGAGCCGTAGAACGGACACCAACAGTAACGTCATCTTCTTTATCTTGATGTGCGTAGATTGTATCGTATCCTATGGTCCACAAGATTGATCCCACATAAAGCAAGATTGGTGCCCAGCTTAAACTTCCAAAGACAACAGCCCACCCCATTAATGCCCCCCAATTAAATGCAACGCCTAAAAAAAACTGCGGCCAATATGTTACGCGTTTCATAAAAGGATAAAATGCAACAGCTATCAATGACGAAATACCTAGAAAAAAACTAAACCTATTAAATTGTGATAAAACGCCTAAACCAACCAAACATTGCACAAGTATAAAAACTCTTGCTTGAAACCGACTCACATGACCTGTCGGCAATGGGCGAGAACGTGTTCTTTCTACCTGAGCATCAATTTTATGGTCAATAAGATCATTCCAAGTACATCCTGCCCCTCGCATAGCAATAGATCCCAGAAAAAAAAGAAAAAGATACCAAACCCAATGAAGAAACATTGATAAAAGAGTATCGTAATGCATGTTATAAGAGAAAAAAGCCATTGTTGTTGACCAAAAACAAGGCCACATCAACAATTGCCATCCAATAGGCCGATCCCAACGCGCCAATTGCGCATAAAACCATAAAGAACGGGGAAGGAAGCTGTAGACCCATTGTTTGGAAGATGCATCCATAACCCGTCCTTGGCTATCATAGGACTGAACATGCGCGATATTTTTATTTTTTTTCATCAAATGATTTACCTTTGGTCTTGCGATAGAGACATTTCATTCTTATGAGAAGGGGATGAGATTAATCATCTTTTATGAGAGGAGCAAGCAATGAATATTCTTCTTATTGGCTCAGGTGGACGAGAACATGCTTTAGCATGGAAAATAGCAGCATCACCACTGCTAACAAAGTTATATTGCGCTCCTGGAAATCCTGCAACAACAGAATTTGGTGAAAATATTAATTTAGATATTGATGATCACCCCCTTATTATTAACTTTTGTAAAGCACATTCTATTGATCTTGTAATTGTGGGACCAGAAGCACCATTGGTTGCGGGTATAACAGATTCTCTTAATAGTGCTAACATCTGTGTATTTGGTCCTACTCAAAAAGCTGCTCAACTAGAAGGTTCAAAAGCTTTTACTAAAGATTTATGTCATAAGAATAACATTCCTACAGCAAGTTACCAATGCTTTGATGATGCCGCTAAAGCCAAAGCTTACATTCATCAACAAGGTGTTCCTATTGTCATTAAAGCTGATGGCTTAGCCGCCGGTAAAGGTGTCGTGGTTGCAACAACTATAGAAGAAGCATTTAATGCTGTTGATGCCTGCTTTAAAAGTGCATTTGGAGATGCAGGAAACAAAATTGTTGTAGAATCTTTTCTGGAAGGTGAAGAAGCAAGCTTCTTCTGCCTTTGTGATGGTAAAGTTGCGCTTCCCTTTGGATCTGCTCAAGATCATAAGCGTGTAGGGGATGGAGATACCGGAGCAAATACCGGTGGTATGGGTGCTTATTCACCAGCGCCAATCATGACCCAAGAAACAGTGAATCGTACCCTCAAAGAAATTGTTGAACCAGCTTTAAAAAGCATGAACGAAATGGGAACCCCCTTTAAAGGCATTCTCTTCGTCGGTTTGATGATAACGCAAAAAGGACCTGAATTAATTGAATTTAATGTACGATTTGGTGATCCTGAATGTCAAGTTTTAATGATGCGCCTTAAAGATGATATTCTACCGATTTTTCTTGCCGCTGCTCAAGGAAATCTTGAAAATAAACCTCTTCAGTGGTCTGAAAAAACTGC
Source organism: Bartonella sp. TT121SHDZB (assembly GCF_042193415.1). Lineage (NCBI taxonomy): Bacteria > Pseudomonadati > Pseudomonadota > Alphaproteobacteria > Hyphomicrobiales > Bartonellaceae > Bartonella > Bartonella sp. TT121SHDZB. The sequence continues at coordinate 142,923 of NZ_JBHILR010000002.1, forward strand.
TCTCACCGTTGTTATGGCTGCTAATGGTTATCCAGACTCTTCCCAAAAAGGAACTGTTATCCGTAACGTTGATAAAGTAAACACTCTTTCCGATGTGAAAGTTTTTCAAGCTGGTACAGCATTGCGAAATGGACAACTCATTGCAAATGGTGGACGTGTTCTCAATATAACAGCAACAGGAAAAACGATTACGCAAGCACAAAAACGTGCTTATGAAGCCGTTGATTATATTGATTGGCCAGAAGGTTTTGTTCGTCATGATATCGGATGGCGAGCCATTGCGCGAGAAGACTAAATCCTTTGAATATTCTTTTTTATGATTTGATTATTTCACGTAAGAGCATGATATACAAATTTTATCATTGTTTTGCATTGATCATAACTTTGAAAAAATGAGTGTGCTTTCCTTTGAACAATCGAATATTGTAAATAGGATATCTACTCATGATAAAATAGGAAAATTTTCTGAATCTGAAGATGTAATATAAAATAATCCTTTTACTGTTGTTTTTATTTTAAACGCATTTTTTCATCATTTTTATAAACACTTTCTTTCTTATAAAATCCTGAGGAAAAATGTATATACTATCATTTCTTTTATTTATCGCGTTTTTAGTGAAATTCCACTTTTACGAAAAATAAAATGTCCAAAAAAGATAGTTATGTTATTCACATACAAATTCTTAAACAATATCTCTCATGCTCATCATTCCCATTTTACGACACTACCTGCAAATAGTATAAATCCATTCTGCCAGCTTTCTGGAATAAAAATAAAAACCTATACCATCATTGTATTTTCCAATTCTCAATATTACGATAACCATTTCTATCTAAATGATTTTTATTATAAAAAAGAGATGAATTAAGAATATTCTGCAATATTCAAAGCTTTCATTCAACATGGAGAAATGTTTTATAAAAAAATTCAAAAACGCTTCCAGTAATCTTCTAATGTTTTAATAATGTGGCAAAAACCCAAAATTATACCGCAAAAAAACAGTTTCTATTGTTATGAAAACCGTTTTTACCTCTCCGAAAAAAGCGTTTAACGTAATTGATTCCTGCTGCAAATGTATGGTGTTAAAAAATTCTTCATTTACAATCATTGACTTTCTCTTTGTTTTTAAGAACCAAAAGTCACACCAAATCCCGTCTGTAAAGGTCTGGATTCTTATTGAGCGGGTTCCTCTTGCTTCCCACTCATATGCTGCACTTACACAAAGACCTACAAGCAAACTTAAGAATATTCGCCATATCTTCTAAAAACAACTTTATGTGTGAAGTTTACATGCCTTATGTTACCTCCCCAAACAACGATGTTTTACAGCACAACAAGATAAATGCTGACGGTCGTACAAAAATAAATGCATGTTAATTTACTGGAGTGCAATTCGATTCGCAATCACCAAACGCAAGCCTAACGGATTTCTATAACGAAGTAAAAAATGCTTTTGTTTAGAATGTGCTGTTGTACCAAAAAATCGATGTAAATCAGAACGATCTTTTACAACCAGAATGCGATTATCTTCATTGATCATAAGCATGGGAAGGCCATAAGTATCCGACCATAACCGCCAATCCAGAAGAACATTATTCAAATCTCTGGAAACCAAAAGCGGTATACAAGCTTCCTCATCGGCATGAAGTAATTCTAATGCAACAGCTCTTTCTCCTGAACGCGTTTTTACGGTACGTGCTGCAATTCCTTGGAAATGATAAGGGGGTATTAAATGCGATAAACTTGAAGGCATATCCGTTTTAAAAAAAACACCACGCTCATTTAACGAACAAATTACCTGATTGCCCGTTTTTGATGAAAAATATGTCGTGGTTTGTGGCAAATGGCACGGATCTAACCGAAACTCAAGCACCGCTTTTGCCTGATTAAAGCATTGATTAGCCATATTATAGTGTCCCAATTTATCTTAAATAATATACACCTTTTAGCAGCTTTTCCTCATTGGATTATTAAAAGTTTGAATAAAAAACAACTGGTTTCTTTTTTGGTTATTAAAATCTAAATGAAAATAAATGATAAAACTTACCATTTTTGAATTATAATATTTTTCCGGGATTCATTATCCCTAAAGGATCGAGCGTTTTCTTAATCCCTTGCATAATTTCCAATGCGACCGATGATTTAAAAGAACGAAGTTCTTCGCGCTTAAGCTGACCGATTCCGTGCTCAGCAGAAAATGCACCTTTATAATCCATCACTAAACTATGAATGCGATGGTTCATTTTTGACCATAACTGCAAGAATACTGTCGTATCAACTCCTACAGGTTGTGTAACATTATAATGCAAATTTCCATCACCCATGTGTCCAAAACAAACCACCCGTGCTCCTGGAGAAATATCTTCAACAATAAGTGCTGCTTCAGCAATAAAATCAGGAATGGAAGCAAGCGGTACTGCAATATCGTGCTTAATGGATCCTCCCACCAACTTTTGTGCCGATGATATACTTTCTCGCAATTGCCAAAAAAAATCTTGCTGTTTTAAAGATTGCGCAATAACTGCATCTTCTATCACCGCATTCTTTAAAGCTTCTTCTAAAATAGTACTCAATACCGATAACGCCTCATCATTGCCTTGCAACGATGAAATGTTCATTAATACATACCATTCATGTTTCTGCTGGAGAAGAGGCTTCTCACACCTCTTATAATCTAAAGCCATTTGCAAACTGAGATTTCCCATGAGCTCAAAACCTGTCAACATCCCTCCTCCATATTCTTGAGCCAGAGATAAAAACTCTAAAGCCTTCGCCGGACTATATAATCCCACCAAGGCAACTGCTTTTCCTTTTATTTTTGGAAAAATCTTCAAAACGGCTGCAGTTATAACGCCTAGCGTACCTTCTGCACCAATAAAAAGATTTTTTAAATCATAACCGCTATTGTCTTTTTTAACAAAACGCAAATCATCTAAAATACGCCCATCCGGTAAAACAACTTCCAAACCAAGACAAAGATCTCGCATATTGCCATAAGCCAAAACAGCTGTCCCTCCAGCGTTCGACGAAAGATTTCCCCCTACTTGGCAAGAACCTTCAGATGCCAAAGAAAGAGGGAAAAAACGACCTGATGCATCCACTTTTTTCTGCAAATCCTGTAAAATAACACCAGCCTCTACAACAACGAAATTTCCTTCAAGATTTATAACTCTAATCTTATTTAATCGCTCCATGGATAAAAGAACGCCCTCTCCTCTTTCATCTGGTTGTTGTCCCCCCACAAGCCCTGTATTTCCCCCCTGTGGCACAATCGGTGTGCGTGTTTTGCTCGCTAACTGCATAATCAATGAAACCTCCGCGCAAGAAGATGGACGTAAAAGTAAAGGTGTTTTTCCATGAAAAAGCCCACGCTCTTCAAGCAAATACGGTGCAATCAACGCTTGATCTGTTATAGCATGCTTAGCACCAACAATTTCCCTAAACCCCTCAATTAATTCCTGCTCCATGTTCATTTCTCCTTTGGAGCCGCAGCCCGTATAAGACGATCATTGATAGCCTCCCCTAATCCGTATAATGGAATAGGTTCTACTGCGATACATCTCACTTTAAATGAATCTAATTCCTTCATATATTGAAATAAATGAGAGGCTGCCTCTTCTAACTGTCCATCTTCGCTAAGATTTAAAATAGAAACGGCATTTTCAGCCCCCATAACACGCTTTGAACCAAATGCTAAAAGCGCTTCACCATTTTCCACCTTTTCTACATTCAAACGAATCGCTGCGTTGGGAGCATAATGCGACTTTAACATCCCTGGAGCTTCAATCGCTGCCCTTTGATCTATCCGTTTGAGTGACTTCCCTACAACTTCTTCAATTTTTTCAGCCGCGAGCCCCCCTGGACGTAAAAGATAAATATCTTCACCACAAATTTTAATAATCGTTGATTCAAGTCCTATTTTAGAAGGTCCTCCATCCAATATCAAAGAAACAGATTCCCCCAAAGAGGTAAAAACAGCCTCAGCAGAAGTAGGACTAAGACGTCCTGATTGATTCGCACTAGGAGCAGCAAGTGGGCGTCCAAAATATTGTACAACTTCCGCAAAACGACTGTCTGGAAAACGAATAGCCAATGTATTCAAACCGGCAGTCGTTAAAGGATGGATATTATGCTGTTCCTTTAAAGGCAAAACCAATGTCAAAGGCCCTGGCCAAAACTCCTCCATTAATTGGCGTGAAAGAAAGTCAATTTTAACATAACGTTGTGCCATTTCGATGCCGCTGACATGCGCAATAAGAGGATTAATTTGCGGACGACCCTTTGTAGAATAAATAGAGGAAATTGCCCTCCCATTGGTCGCATCGCCCGCTAATCCATAAACAGTTTCCGTTGGTAACGCTACTAACTTCCCTTGTTCAAGAAGCGCTATTGCCTCTTTTATCGAAGCGCTATTGAGTGGTAGAATCGTCATGATACATCATTCCTATAACGTTCTTTTAGTGGCGCAAAACTATAACGATGTAATCCTACGATTGGACCATATTTATTAAGAGCTGTACGATGAACTAACGTCGCATATCCTACATGCTTCTCTAAACCATAGCCTTTATAAACTTGTCCTGCACATTCCATCATCCGGTCACGCGTTACCTTCGCAATAATAGATGCGGCTGCAATTGAAATCGAACGCTGATCGCCCTTAATCAACGCAATTGCAGGACAAGATAACCCAGAGGGAATATCACGTCCATCAACAAGGACATAGTGGGCTGGAACAGCTAACCCTATAATACAGCGACGCATTGCTTCCAAAGTTGCTTGTCTAATATTAGATTGATCAATTGTACGAGCGCAAACACTAGCAACTGAAACCGCTAATGCACTTTGCAAGATTTCATGATAAAGTCTACTCCGTTGGAGAAAAGAAAGTTTTTTTGAATCATTTAATCCATCAGGAATATGATCTTTATCCAAGATAACTGCTGCCGTTACCACCGGACCAGCAAGAGGTCCTCGTCCTACTTCATCAACACCGGCTATATGAAAAAAACCCTGTTTCTGCAAATTCAATTCACACGAGAAATTTGGCTGAAGCGGCAAATTAAACATCTTTGATAAATCACAAATACAAACAAATATACACTTATTTCTGTAGCCTGTTTATTTTTTGCAAGCATTACAGTTTTAAATCGCTCTTCAAACATTTAGCGAATTCTTACACAAAAGATAAAAACAAACCATGAGATAAAGAGTATCCTATTATCCATTTTTTCTTCTAAAAAATTATTCTAGCATGTATTCATTTTGTTTAAAAAATAAAAAATAGATTTCTTTAGTTATCCTCTTCATTGTGTATAATAGAATCAGGACAAAATAAAAGTTTTTATTTCTCAAATAGTTCCTAAAGTCATGATCGGTTTTACAAACCAATTTGGGTGCATCGATTTGATAAAAAGAGCTGCTTGTTGCGCTGCTTGTTGATTTTTAAAAATGCCAAAACAAGTTGCCCCCGTTCCAGACATACGAGAAAAAAGAGAGCCACATTCATCTAATACAGATAACACTTCGGCTAACTGAGGTGCCATTTTTAATGCCGGAGAAAAAAGATCATTACGCGTTGCTTGTAAAGCTTCAACCAATGAATCAACAGTCTTTAAAGCGACCGGATCAATTTTTAAAGAAGAATGATGACGCTTTTCTAACGCTTTAAAAACAGCTTGTGTTGAAATCTCTTGTCCATGATTAACCAATACTATTGCTAATGAACAGGCTTCTTTTAGTCGTATAATCTTTTGACCAATCCCTTTAACCAAAAGTGGCTGCTGATATTCCAGTGCAAAAAGACACATGGGTACATCCGCACCAAGAACTAGGCTCATTTTTGCTAATTTTTCATAAGGGCAATCAAGATTCCACTGTTGATGCAACATGCTAATAACCCCAGCAGCATCACCTGAGCCACCACCAATGCCTGAAGCAACAGGTAATGTTTTTACAAGTCGAAAAAAAGCAGGTTGAGCACATTCCGGAAAAGTCTTATGCATAAAATCCCGTGCGCGAATAACCAAATTATCTGAATGAGAAATAAGTCCTTTTGCAAATGGCCCCGTTAAAACAAACTGGTCACTTTCACAAGGCGCATAGTGTAGGCAATCACCACTGAGACTAAAATAAACCAAACTTTCTATTAAATGATAGCCATCAGCACGTTGCCCCACAACATGCAAAGCTAAATTCAATTTAATAGGTGTAAACACATAAGAATGTCTTTGGATCAAAGCTTTTACATTTGATATCATATGACGTAATATTAATCTATACAGAGTTCTTTTACAATGAGCTCCTTTTATCCATCCCTTGTAGCACCCCCCCTATAAACAGCTTGGAATATTCTTACTCGTTTTCTAAACAAATAATAAAGAAGAGTTCTCAATACAAAATAAACCACATGCTCTCATTCGTATCATTTCAAGCCTTTTTTCTTCTACCATCTGTTTTTAGATAAAAACCCTTCTCGAATGATTCGTTGCCTCACAAACCGTAGCGCTGCCAAAGTGCCCGCTCTTCTGCCGCCATTAATGCACTGTCAACTGCTGTATAAACTGTATGAGCTGTTACTCCTGAAGGCGTTTTAGGGCCTAAAAAACTTTTTGGAGGCATAATAAGTCGAAGTTTTGCATCATTACCAAAGCGCTCTTTAATAACAGAACGTACATCATTCAATCCATCAACAAGACCAAGCTCAACGCTTTGTTTTCCACTCCAAAACATTCCTGTAAAGAGATTCGAATCATCTGATAATTTTTCAGCACGCCGTTCTTTAACCAAATCAATAAAAGTTTGATGCACTTCAAGTTGGAGAGATTTCAAATGCTCAATATCCGCCTTTTTTTCTGGCTGAAATGGATCTAATGTAACTTTGTTCTTTCCTGCTGTGTATACACGCCGTTCAATACCAATTTTCTTCAAAAGTTCCGGAAAACCAAAGGAAGCTGAAACCACTCCAATGGAACCAACAATTGAAGAAGGATCTGCAAAAATTTCATCTCCCGCACAAGCAATCATATAACCACCAGATGCTGCTATATCTTCAATAAACACAAGAACCTTTTTATTTTTTTCTTCTGCCAAGTCACGAATACGCTTGAAGATCAAACGCGATTGTACAGGTGAACCACCAGGAGAATTAATAATAAGGGCAACAGCCGGTGACTTTTTGTGTGCGAAAGCCTTCTCTAAAAGATTTGCACACCTACTGAGGGAAAGGGTACGAGATATAGATGCTGATGAATCCATAATTGCTCCTTGAAGGCGCACCACAGGAATTTCAAGTTTATCGGAAGAAAAACGGCGTGGAATAAAACTTTTAATAAAATCCATCAAAACAAAATCTCCTTATAAATTAAGAACAATTAAATAGGAAAGGATAACAAAAAGAAGGACGCAATAATATCCAAAAGCGCCAATTAATCCCCACATGACAAGCAGAAATATAACTTCATCCAAAGTCAAACCTCCCTAATAACAAAGTTTGAACTTTAAATAATAAACTAAAAAACACAAGATACTATTAGAAAAGTTCCCACAAGCTTATATATCCATTATTAATTGCATCAACCCGTGGTGAAAAAGTATGGTCATTATTTTCATGTATCACCAATGCCGGTAAAATAGATAAAGCTGCTCTGCTTCCTCGTTTTGCGTAAAATAAAAGACGAATTGCTGCTGTTTTCGCACGTGCATGCACAGGAATTATACAAATACCACCAAAGCGTCCTTCTAAAGCACGCAAAATATCTGTCAGTGATTGTGGACGCGCAATGAGCCCTAAATATCCACCTGGCTTAACAATTGCTGCTGCAGTCCGCAACCAGTTATCAAACATCGCTTCAGGCATAACGTGTGCTTCAGATTTTTGTTTATCAGGTGTCTTACGATCAGTAGGATTATTAAAAGGTGGATTCATAATCGCAAAATCAAAGCTATTATCTATCAAACCTGCTTTTATACGGGTATTTCCTTTAAAGGTAACATCTGCTTCTAGCAAACAAATGCGACCAGCAAATTGTTTATTTTGTTTTAGCATAAGCGTTTTTTGAGCGTAAGATACCATAAAAGCTGAACGTTCAACTAAGGTAACATGAACTTTCAGACAACGCGAAGCAACAGCCAACCCTGCAGCTCCAGTACCTGCACCTAAATCAACAACCTTGCCCTTTAAATCACTTGGAACCAAACTGGCTAATAACATTGCATCCATTCCAGAACGATGACCATATTTATGGGGTTGAACCAAATAAAATTTTCCGCGGTGAAAACTGTCTATTGTTTCACCACTTTGATTCGCTGCTTTATCCATTTAAAAGCCTAATGCTCACCTTTATACACTGCATTTTTACCATTCAGCTGCTATTTTAAATTTTTTATTATTTCATAACAATAAGATTATACTCGCTAAAGAACATTTCTTGCCAATAACATTCCAAGCTAATACTTTTAAACGACATCAAAAGCTTGAGTCAAAACCAAACCCCCTTTATGTTAATAAATAATATGTCCATTGCAATACTCTAGGAGTAAACACATTGAGTGCAGCTATCAAACCAGAACAAATAAGAAATAATCAAATTTCTCTTCAATCTCTTGTCAATCTTACTCAAAAAGATATGGATTGCGTAGATCAATTTATTCTCTCTATGGCAAAATCAGAGGTTGAGATGATCCCTGAAATTTCTAACCATCTTATTTCATCAGGTGGAAAGCGATTACGCCCAATGATTACGCTCGCTTCTGCTCATATGTTCGGTTATCAAAGTGACGGGCATATAAAACTTGCAACAGCTGTTGAATTTATGCATACAGCAACATTACTACACGATGATGTGATTGACGAAAGTAATTTACGACGTGGAAAATCTACAGCACGGATGATTTGGGGAAATCAAGCAAGTGTACTTGTTGGTGATTTTCTGTTGGGTCAAGCCTTTAAAATGATGGTCGATGTCGGTTCCATAGAAGCGCTCTCTGTCTTAGCCAACGCTGCTGCAATTATTGCTGAAGGAGAAGTTATGCAACTTTCTGCCGCAAAAAATATAAAAACCAGCCCTTCAGAATATCTCAAAATCATCAATGCAAAAACAGCAGCACTTTTTTCAGCAGCCGCTGAAGTAGGACCCATTATTGCTGGCTATGGAAATCAAGAGCGTTCTTCATTACGTGAATATGGAACATCCTTAGGTTTAGCTTTCCAATTAATTGATGATGCACTTGACTATAGCGGTAGTGCTCAAAACTTAGGAAAAAATATAGGGGATGATTTTAGAGAAGGAAAAATCACAATGCCTGTTATTCTCGCATATGAGCGTGGGAATATGGTAGAAAAAGATTTCTGGAAAAAAGCGCTTGAAGATGGCAATAATAATGATGAATCCTTCGCACACGCGCAACACTTAATGGAAAAGTATGATAGTATCACAGATACAATAGAACAAGCACGCATCTATGGAAAATATGCAATTGATGCTCTTGTTCCCATGAATGAAAATCTTGCTTATAATGCTCTCGTTGAGACTGTTGAATTTTGTATTGCGCGCGTAAACTGAATTCTTTGCAAGAATCGCAGTATTTCTCAACAAAGTAATGAGATATGATCTATAAACAACACCATCAATTGATTATCTTGAAAAGGATTAGCTCCATGTGCTCTGCAACGGTATCTCGACTTTTTGCCCTCTTTATCGTGGGTATCATGCTGATACCATCCCCCACCTACAGTAAAATAAGTACAGCAACTCATACAAGCTCATTTACAGGTGCTTATTTAGCTGGAAGGGTTGCAAATCATGAAAATAAAACAGAACTTGCTATCAATTATTTTAAACAAGCACTGGTTTATCAACCTGATAACATTGAAACACAAAAAGAGCTCCTTGAAGCTATGCTCTCGGTCGGAAACTTTAAAGAAGCTGTCCAACAAGCCCAAAAACTCAAAGAAAACGATGTTATAACTCCCTTTGTTTCCTTAACTTTGTCAGTAGAAAGTCTCATCAAAAAAGATTATAAGAATGCCAAGGCTCTTCTGAAATTAAAGGAACTTCCTACGTCCAATAATCCAATACCTGAACTCATCGGCGCTTGGATTACATTTGGATCTGGACAAAAATCTCAGGCAATCGATGATCTTAAGAAACTCAAAGGTCCTGTCTGGTATGATCTTTTTATATCTTATCATCTAGCACTTATGAGCGACCTTGCAGAACGGCCAAAGGATGCAAAAAAATATTTCATTAAAGCACTGAGTAACAAACAGGGAACTCTTATCGCTCCTAATACTTATGAGCGTATTATCATAGCCTATGCCTCATTCCAATTGCGCCATAATATGCGCAACCAAGCTCTTCAAACAATCCAGCATGGCGAACAAATGTTGTCAGGTCGAGAAGTCCTTAAAAACTTTCAAGAAAAAATTGAAAAAAATTCTTTCTTAGAGAGAGTTATTAAAACACCTCAACAAGGAGCTGCCGAGGTATTATATAATTTTGGAACAGCCCTCAACTACAAAAACTCAGGGCAAATTGCACGTATTTTTAAGCAATTATCTTTCGCCTTATACCCTCAAAATGACGCAACACTGTTTCAGCTCGCACACATTTCTGCTAAATTGAACGATCCACATCAAGCAATTAAACTTTATCGCGCTTTATCCCCTAAATCTCCTTATTATAAAGATGGACAACTTCATCTTGCATTCCTTCTTGCCAATAACAACAATTACAAAGAAGCAATAAAATTACTCATATTGTTAAATAAAAAATTTCCCAATGATCGTAATATTTTGATAACGCTCGTTGCTTTTTATATGCAGGATAATAAATTTCTTGAGGCCATTAAAACTCTAGACTACGCTATTACAAAGATAAAAAACTTTCAGCAGGACGATTGGAAACTCTTTTATCAGCGTGGTATTGCTTTTGAACGTTTAAAGCAATGGCCAAAAGCAGAACTTGACTTGCGAAAATCACTTGAATTTTTCCCAAATCAACCGCAGGTTCTTAATTATTTAGCCTATTCCCTTGTGGAACGTGGTGAGAAGCTTGAAGAATCGCTCCGTATGCTACAAAAAGCCTCTGCTTTACAAGCTCACAACAGTCATATTCTCGATTCTTTAGGGTGGGCTTATTATAAACTAAAAGAATATAATAAAGCAGTGCAAATATTAGAAAATGCTGTCAGATTACAACCTGAAGACCCAACACTAAATGATCATTTAGGGGATGCCTATTGGAAAGTTGGGCGTAAACGTGAAGCAATCTTTCAATGGAACCACGCAATTGACGGAAAACCAGAAAATTCTGAACAAATTCAAGAAAAGTTGAAATTTGGTTTGCAATAAATGATGCTTAACCATAAACCACATGAAATAATAAATAGAGAAACTAAAATTACTTTGGTTTTTTGTTTAGTCCAATATAAAGAGTATAAAGCGTGAAACTGCCTGAACATCTTAACCCCAAACGTTCTTTTCAGGGACTAATCTTAACTTTGCAAAATTATTGGGCACACTATGGATGTGCAATTTTGCAACCTTACGATATGGAAGTCGGAGCTGGGACTTTTCATCCAGCAACAACATTACGCTCTCTAGGTCCACGCCCTTGGAAAGTTGCTTATGTCCAACCCTCTCGACGTCCAACAGATGGCCGATATGGTAAGAATCCAAATCGTTTACAACACTATTATCAATTCCAAGTGCTTCTCAAACCCTCTCCGCTCAATTTACAAGAACTTTATATAAAGTCGCTACAAGCTATCGGGCTTGATACAAAACTGCATGATATTCGCTTTGTTGAAGATGATTGGGAAAGTCCCACTCTTGGTGCTTGGGGGCTCGGATGGGAATGCTGGTGCGATGGAATGGAAGTCTCTCAGTTTACTTATTTTCAACAAGTGTGCGGCATTGAATGCGCTCCAGTTTCAGGGGAACTCACATACGGTCTTGAGCGTCTAGCAATGTATATCCAAGGGGTTGATAACGTCTATGACCTTAACTTTAATGGTTTGGAGGGAGAAAACAAAATAAGCTATAGAGATATTTTTTTACAGCCAGAACAGGAATACTCATATTACAACTTCGAATTTGCTGATACAAAACTGCTCCACCAGCATTTTATCGATGCAGAACGCGAATGCAGCGCACTTCTTGATGCTGGAACACCAAATAAAGAAAATGTATTCCATCGCTGTGTTTTTCCTGCCTATGATCAATGTATTAAAGCGAGCCACATCTTTAACCTTTTGCAAGCACGTGGCGTTATTTCTGTAACCGAACGACAAAATTACATTCTTCGCGTTCGTAATCTCGCGCGCCGTTGTGGGGAAGCCTTCTTACTCACAGAAGCTGGACAAATATACACTGGAGAAGCCTAATGTCTGATCTTCTTCTTGAACTTTTCAGTGAAGAAATCCCCGCACGTATGCAACGAAAAGCTGCTGCTGATCTTAAAAAATCTGTTACAGATCAACTTGTGAATGCTGGATTGATCTATGAAGCTGCTCGTGAATATTGGACACCTCGTCGGCTAACATTGGACATACGCGGACTTTCCACACGCTCCAAAGATGTCCATGAAGAACGCAAAGGTCCCAATATAAAATCACCACAGCATGTAATTGATGGTTTTCTACGTGCAACAGGATTAAACGATATTTCTGAAGCGCATATTGGACATGATGATAAAAAAGGTGATTTTTATATTGCTAAAATTGTTAAAAAAGGTCGAGCTGCAGAAGAAATTATTGCCGATATTTTACCGGATATTATCCGCAACTTTCCGTGGCCGAAATCTATGCGTTGGGGAAAAGATTCAGCACAAAGTGGTACTTTGAAGTGGATTCGACCTTTACAAAACATTCTTTGTATCTTCGGACCAGAAATTGGTGAAACACATGTTATTCCATTTACAATTGGTTCTCTTAAAAGCAATAATTTAACTTATGGTCATCGTTTCTTAAGTGATGGAAAGCCATTTCAAGTGCGCCGCTTTGATGATTATATTACTCAACTTGAAACCCATAAAGTCATTCTGGATGCCGAGAGACGAAAGAATATTATTTTAGCTGATGCCCAAAATCTCTGCTTTGCAAATGGTTTAGAACTGGTTCAAGATAATCCTCTCCTAGAAGAAGTTGCTGGTCTTGTTGAATGGCCTGTTATCCTGATGGGTGATTTTGAAAAATCATTCCTTGATATTCCTCCAGAAATTATTCGCTTGACCATTCGAGCCAATCAAAAATGTTTTGTCACCCGTAAACAAGGAGAAAAAGTAAAACTTTCTCATCATTTTATTCTCGTTTCTAATATTCTTGCAAATGATGAAGGCAAAGAAATTTCGAAAGGAAATAGTAAGGTTGTCCGTGCCCGTCTTTCTGATGCACTTCATTTTTGGCAAACCGATCAGCGTGATTTGCCTGATATTCAACAATTGGAATCTTCTATAAAAAAATTTGAACTTGATATAAAAAAACCTCTCGATCAAAGAATGGCGCGACTTGATCATTTGAATGTAACTTTTCATACTAAATTAGGTACACAAGGTGAAAGAGTAGAACGCATTGCTACACTCGCACAAGAAATTGCCCCTTTGATACAAACAGATCCTCTTTTAGCAAAACGTGCAGCCATCCTTGCAAAAGCTGATTTGCAAACAGAAATTGTCGGAGAATTTCCTGAACTACAAGGTGTTATGGGGAAAAAATATGCCCTTCATCAAGGGGAAGATCCTCGCGTAGCTGTAGCAATCGAAGACCATTATAAACCTCAAGGACCAACAGATCGTCTTCCACAAGAACCACTTGCTATAACCGTTATGCTCGCCGACAAAATTGACATGCTCGTTGGCTTTTGGCTCATTAATGAAAAACCAACGGGCTCAAAAGATCCCTATGCATTAAGACGAGCAGCATTGGGAATTATTAGGCTTGTACTTTCGCGAGATTGGAAAATCAATCTTATGCCACTGTTTCAGTTGGCAACAAATCTTTTTTTACAACAAAAAAATAAATATGAAATCTCTCAAAGAGAAAATTCACAATTGCAAAATCTGCTTCCAGAAAAAACAGAATATATTTTATCAGATTTGTTATTCTTTTTTCATGACCGTCTGAAAATCTATCTAAAAGAGGAAGGCGCTCGTTACGATGCCCTTGAAGCCGTTTTAAACAAAGATTCTGATGATTTTTTATTGGTTGCACGTCGTGTCGAATCGCTTATCGCTTTTATCAATACCTACGATGGAATGAACTTTGTAGCCTCTGTAAAACGTACTGCCAATATTCTTGAAAATGAATTTCAAAAAAGCACAACAATAGCGAATGAAATTAATCCTGAGCTCTTTGTCGAGAAAGAAGAAAAGCAGCTCTATCATGCAATCTGTGAAGTAGAAAGAAAGGTTCTTGCCCCCATCAATGCAACAAATTTATCATTTGCCCTCAGTGTGCTAGCGCCACTTGGAAAATTGATTGATATATTTTTTGAAAAAGTATTGGTAAATGATAAAAAACCTGATGTTCGTGCTAACCGTCTTGCTCTTCTCAAACATACTCACATTGTTACACAATCAGTTGCAGACTTCTCAAAACTTGTCATTTAAAATCAAAATACCCTATTAACTGATAAAAACAATGAAGATAATTTTTTCTTTTTTATGGCTTTTATTAATTAATATTGAGAAAATTATGCAACCAAAGAGACTGTTCTTTATCTCTCAAATATCATTAATTAAGATATGTTTTCATTTTGATAAATGATTCTTTCTCAAGAGACTCTTTGATAAGTTCATCTGCCTTGTTAGAATCTATTTCCCTTGTAATAAGGGTACGTGCTGTAGAAATTGCCAAATCAATAGCCGATGAAGAAACCATGCGTATTGCATCTGCTTCTGCTTGGGCAATTTTTTGTTCTGCCAATTTATTGCGGTTTTTTACATATTCTTCTGCTTTTGCACGGGCCTCAACAATAATAGATTCAACTTCATGCTTTGCTGCTGCAATAATTTCTTGCGCATCTTTTTCTGCTTCTGCATGTTTGCGTTGATATTCAGCCAATATTTCCTGTGCCTCTTCACGAAGACGCAGAGCCTCATCCAGTTCATCTTTGATACGTTTCGCGCGCGCATCAAGATGGTGTATAACCCTCTGTGGAATTTGGAAATAGACTAAAAGAGCCAAAAAAAGAACTAACCCAACAAATGCCCAAAAAGTATCAGTCATCTTTATCTTCCTCAATAATCCGCAGTTTTAATAACTGAACGAACAACTTCTTTACTGATATCAACGTCAATCAATTTTTTCACAATTTCAAGAGCTACTTCTTCAGCGATAGAACCAACATTTTGCATCGCTTTATCCCGAATTTTTGCTATCTGTTTTTCAGCATCTGCGAGTTTTTTCTCTAAACTCTCCTCAATTTCTTTCCGTTCAAGCTCTGCCTTTTCTTTTAATTCTTCACTAGCTACCTGCGCTATAGCCTGCGCATTCAAACGCGCTTCTGCTAATTTCCGCTCATAAGTTTCAACGACAATGTCTGCTTCCTGCTTCATGCGCATTGCCTGATCTAAATCAGATGCGATTCGATCTCGCCGTGTTTCAATAACACCACCAATACGTGGTACAATTACACGAGAGATAAAAAGATAAAAAAGCCCGAAAGAAATTGCCAACCAGAAAAAATGCGAACCAAAATGCACAAAATCAAAAGGCGGAAACACACGATTTGCATGCTCTGCCACCTTTTTAATATGTTCTATCGACGTTTCAGTGTTCTGTGCATAAGCGCTTGAAACAAACATCTTCTTTCATCCTTTAAATAGCTTATTAAAGCCCTCTATAACCGATGATAACTGACTAACACCCTTCTGGCATCTCTCTGGTTAAGAGCTAAAAGGGTAAATCTTTCCTTATGCAAGAACAGATATACCCTTTTGATGATGATTAAACCCCAAAAAGAAGTAATAAAGCAATGAGCAATGAAAAAATTCCCAAAGCTTCTGTTACAGCAAAACCAAAGACGAGACGTCCAAACTGACTATCTGCTGCAGATGGATTTCGTAATGCACCAGAAAGATAGCTACCAAAAATATTACCAAGTCCTAAAGCTGTTCCAGCCATACCAAAGCAAGCAAGACCAGCACCAATATATTTTGCTGCAAGCACCATTTCCATGTTATTCTCCTTTAAAGCAAAATTGCATTATTCGACGGAAAACCGCCAGTTCTATTAATGTCCTGGATGAATTGCATCATTAAGATACATACAAGTTAAAACCGTAAAGACGTAAGCCTGAAGGAATGCTACCAAAAACTCAAGAGCAGTAATTGCTACAGTCATAATAAGCGGTAAAATCGAACCACCCACACCTACAAGTCCTACCCCAATCATTGAAACAACAAACCCAGAAAACACTTTAAGCGTAATATGACCAGCAAGCATATTCGCAAAAAGACGAAGAGAAAGACTAATTGGACGGGAGAGAAAAGAAATAACCTCAATCATTGTCACCAGAGGTAAAACCACAACAGGAACTCCACTGGGAACGAACAGTTTCAAAAAACTGACCCCATGCTTATAAAAGCCATAACCAATCACCGTCAAAATTACCACCATTGCTAACGAAAACGTGATCATGATTTGAGACGTAACCGTATAAAAATAAGGAAAGAGACCAATAAAGTTAGCAACTAAAATAAAAGTAAACAGAGAAAAAACTAAAGGAAAAAACTGCATCCCCTGCACACCAGATGATTCCCGCAGAGTCGATGCTACAAATTCATATGCCATTTCCGAAAGAGACTGCATCCGCGTTGGAACCAATCCACGACTCGATGACGAAATAAAGAGAAAAATAGAAGTTACAACAACCGTAAGGACTGTAAACAATGATACATTTGTAAACGATAAATCCATATTTCCTATGGAAATCTTAATCAGCCTTAAAACCTCAAACTGATGAATAGGATCTGGAGCGTGCGCTGTCACTTCAACCTCATTTATCGGACCTCTCATTGGCCCCTTTATCTTGTTTTTGGCGCAATGCGCCTTTTTTTCCTAATTGACTGGAGGAAACATACCCCACAGACCGAAGAATACTCAATACACCAGCAGCAAATCCAAAGAAGAGAAAAAATACCAATCCCCAAGGCCATGAACCTGCTAACTTATCAAACCCCACCCCCAAAACAATACCAACTATAATACTTGCCAGAAACTCACTGGAAAGCTTAATTGCACCTGCCATCCTTCCTTGTGATTTTTCCCGCTTATTCCTATGCTCCCGCTTCTTTAATGCTTGCTTGCGCACTAAAGCTACGCTTAAGTTCCTACTACGACATTCCAAATCCTCTGAATGAAGACACTCTCCTTGCTTTTCTTCTTCAGCCTCCTTACGGCTCATAACGGGTTTCTCGCCCATTGCCATCATTGGCTCCTTAATTAAAAAGCAACGTAAGAATACATTTTATAAAACCTTGCGCATCATATTGTTCCCGAATTTATTCGTCAAGATACTAAAAGAAATCTATCACCAATTTATCGTATAAATTTTATTGCAGAAATAACGTATTTTTCAATTTACATGTTTTCTTAAAAAGATATTCTGAGCACCTAAACCGATTTCACGACAACACCCGTGAATGTATAACGAAAAGTTCCCGTGAATAATATAAAGCTAAAAAACAGTATGAGAGCGTTAATTTGCTTCTTTTATTCAAATAAACTTGCACTTTTTATTTTATGAAAATAATAATAATCAATAGTTTCTATATGATCCTATTCGCAAAGTATTTTATATACGCCATTACAGGCCCCATTACGAAATGAGCTTGAGGGTATTAAGAGAAGTTTCTTTAAATACGAAATATTAATAAATCTAAAATTTCAAATAGATCAAGCCAATAGAACACAATAAAATTTAAATACGATTACCATACCACTTTATACAATTTTAATCCACTTTTATGAACTTCGCTCTTTACAATTGAATATCGTTAGATTTAGCAAGTATTTTTGCTTTTTATTCAGACAAACTATCGTAAGCAAAAGCGCTTATTCATAATCTTTATTTTTATGAAACGATAATCTAATGCTGCTTTTCAAAAAAGCATTATAATTATATTTCCCTCCCCTCATATTGCATCTATTTTTGCACTTAAATAACCTATTAAGAGGATTATGTACTCTTTCTTAAATACTCCCGTCAAACTCTTCTCATAACATGCAAATAAATGATTTTTATCAAGATGAAAGAGCTCTATTCAATAGCGCTTATGATAAATAATCATCAATAAAATTAAAACTTTAGCAAATAAAATTTTAATTTTGTGAAACGAGAAACCATTGAAAAAACTTATTTTTAAGATTCTTAGGTATAGATTTCAGTTACTGAAAAAATTAAAAGAGTTATCATTTCTTCTTGGAACGTGTCGCAAAAGGATTATCAGAGGCTCGTAATGATATGCGAACGGGTATACCAGACATATCAAAAGTTTCACGTAACCCATTAACAAGATAACGCAAATACGACTGGGGCATACTTTTGGGGCGCGAGCAGGAAATCATAAATCCAGGAGGACGTGTCTTAACCTGTGTGATGTATTTAACCTTAAGTCGACGTCCAGAAACCGCAGGAGGTGGATGATGTGCCACAACAGTTCCAAGCCATTGGTTTAATTTAGCCGTCGAAATGCGACGATTCCATACACGGTGCATCATCATGACATTTTCCATAAGTTTATCAATCCCTTGACCATATTGTCCTGATAAAGGAATAGCTCTCAAACCACGAACTTGAGGAAGAAATCGCGTACATTTTTCATGCAAATCAATCAATGTGGTCTGACTGTTTTCAATAAGGTCCCACTTATTGAAAGCAATAACTGGAACACGCCCTTCACGAATCACAAGATCAGCAATTTGTAAATCCTGCTTTTCAAAAGGTATCGTTGCATCAAAAACAATGACCACAACTTCTGCAAAGCGAATAGCACGTAAAGTATCTGCAACAGATAGTTTTTCTAATTTTTCTTGAATTCTCGATTTTCGACGTAAACCTGCAGTATCAAAAAGTTTAATATGACGACCACGCCATTCCCAATCTACAGAAATAGAATCACGCGTGAGTCCTGCTTCTGGTCCTGTTAACAATCGCTCTTGTTTCAACATACTATTGATAAGAGTGGATTTTCCTGTATTGGGACGCCCCGCAATTGCAATCCTAATGGGCTTACTTTCATCGTAAATAAGCTCCTCTTCTTCCAAATCCTTTACATCATCACCAACAGATGCAGGTTGTATCATTCTATCTTCTTCTTTGTTGTTGCCAAAAACATGCTCTGACCCAACAGCATCTATAATTGCATCACGCAGATCACTAAGTCCCAAACCATGTTCAGCCGATATTGGGCACGGCTCCCCCAAACCTAATGACCACGCCTCATACTCTCCTCCTGTTGCCGCTCTTGACTCAGACTTATTGGCAACAAGCACAATTGGCTTTCCTGATTTGCGAACCAATGAAGAAAAATTTAAATCACTTGGTGTTATTCCGCTCTTTGCGTCAAATACAAATAAAATTAGATCCGCTTCATCAATTGCAACTTTTGTATGAGAACGCATACGCCCCTCAAGTGTATGATCACTTGCTTCTTCCAGCCCAGCCGTATCAATCACATCAAAACGTAGATCTTGAAGTTTTGCCGCATGAATACGCCGATCACGTGTTACACCAGGCTTATCATCAACCAAAGCCAATTTTTGCCCAACCAAACGATTAAATAGTGTTGACTTCCCAACATTGGGACGACCAACGATAGCAATGGTAAGGCTCATCGATTTATTCCTTATTTGCCTTGCCCTCAGCTTGTATAAGCTCAAGCATCATTCGAGCCCGATTTGTTATTTTTAAACCCAAAGCACCTTCTTCAGAAATTTTCTTAAAATAATAAACCGCTTCATCCATTTTATCCGCCTTATAAGCAGCTAAGCCTAAAGCTTCTCTTGCAGACATACGCATAGGATCGGTATCACTTGCCATATCTTTGATACGCTTTTCAACATCAGCTAATGTCCCTGTATCAACCAGAATATAAGCCGCCCGAATTTTTGCAACTTTCTGCAAAATCTGCGGTGCTTTCTCATCCGCTGCAACAGAATCAAAGATCTCCACTGACTTAATAATATCACCTTTCTCCATGAGTAAAGAAGCCTCACGTAAACGAGCAAGAAAAGGATACCCCCCAAAATGAGAGGTTTTAACAGTTTCTAATTGCTTTATCGCTTTATCAAAATCACGTGTATCCGCAAGATCAAGACTTTTTACAAATGCATCACCAATATAATCAGCTTTCTTTATTTGCGTATAATGATAAACTTGATAAGCAACTATCATGAATATAAAAAGAATAGCTGCTCCAATAATTGAAAAGCCATACCGTCTCCAAAAAGCAAGCGCCTTTTCATGACGGAATTCTGCATTAACTTCAGCAATAAAACTATCATACGACATATATCATACCTTGAAAAAAGTTACTTTATCTGTGCTTTTACGCATAAATGGATAAAGATGGTAGTCCTAATTAACTAAAAATCTTTAAATTGCTCGTTTATTTATTTTAAATCAATATGTAGCCAATTCAATCAGATTTTTGCAACAGTCTTAATTGAAAATGATGTAAGCCCCTATTTGTACACATTACAGCTTTTACATATATTGAGTCTTATGAAAAATTCACTGCCTTAATATTCATCATGATTGCCTATCATCTCAAGCGAACTTTCTCTCCATTATATAGAGGATAATCTTTTAAAATCTTCAACCACAATCGTTGGTTGTATTGGATTACAGAATTATAATAGAAAAACCAATTCTTAAAAAAACAGTAAATTTCCACGAATATCTACTAAAACCAAATAGATAAATTTTTATCTGTATCAAAAATACCGAAGCGCCATGATTACAGTGTGGTATAATTCCAAATCTTCAGTTAAAGCTCTTTATATAAAGTATATCCCTTCAACTTATCTTCATACGATTAACAACCTTTTATAATTGATTCTTAAAGTTTCTAAAAATATCCTATTGTAAGGGCCAAACCCACATAAGCATTGGAACAGCAATAATAACGATCAACACCGCCAATGGAGCACCTAAACGTGGATAATCACTAAAACGATATCCTCCTGGCGCCATCACGAGCATATTACTTTGATGTCCAATAGGTGTAAGAAACTCACAGCCCGCACCAATTGCAACAGCCATCAAAAAAGCTTCAGGCTTATAATGAAGGGAATGAGCAAAACTTGACGCAATTGGTGCGACCATCATCACTGTTGCTGCATTATTCAAAAATGGCGTGACCAACATAGCTGTCACCAACATAAGCGCTAAAGCACCAGATGGCGGGAAAAATATTGCTAATTGGCTCAGCCATTGACCAATGAGATCCGTACATCCTGTTTTCTCTAACGCTTCACTCACTGGAATAAGAGCCGCTAATAGCACTAGTATTGGACCATCTAATGCCTGATACAGATCACGTGCGGGCAAAACACGAAAGATCACCATTGCAGCAGCAGCAGAAAAGAAAGAAAAAGCAACTGGAACAATATGAAAAGCTGTAAAAATAATTGCTATAAATAAAATAGCTAACGAGATGAAACCATGTCGTAAATTTCCAAACACAATATTTCGTTTTGCTAGGGGCAAGCATTTCAATTCTCTTAATAAATTGGGAATAACTGCATCCTGCCCTTGCAAAACAATCACATCTCCAAGATGGAAAATAATATCATCAAGTCTTCCCCGCACCCTTTCATGTTGACGACTTAACGCAAGCAAATTTACATTATAGCGATCAAATAAGGAAAACTCTTTCGCACTAATACCGATAAGAGGTGAATTATGGGTAATGACTGCTTCAATAATATCAATATCACTGTCCTTATCACCTGCAGCAATAATTCGCCCCTTAGAAAACTCTAAACGAGCAGAATTCATCACGCTATCTAACCCTGTATGTGACCCTTCCAGCAAAATAATATCATTTTCAGACAAAACAAAATCTGGTAATGGTGAAATAGATACTTTGTTTCTAATAATTTGAATTACCATAACATCACCACTTGATGGCTTAACCAAATCAACAATATTTTTCCCTACAATCGGTGAATTTATTGGAATATGCACTTCTGCAACATAATTACGGATATCAATGGCATCATCAAACGATACACCTGAACGCACACGCACAGGCAAAAGCCAATAAAAAAGAACCAAATATAAAACACCAACCGTCGCAATAACCGCACCAACTGGTGTAAAATCAAACATAGTAAAAGGTGTTCCTGTTAAACGTTCTTGCATCGCTGAAATAACAACATTGGGAGATGTTCCTATCTGTGTCATAAGCCCCCCCAACAAAGAACCAAAAGCCATGGGCATCAAAAAGACAGAAGGAGAAACCTGAGAACGACGAGCAAACTGAAAAGCTATTGGAAGCATAATAGCTAAAGCACCAATATTTTTAACAAACATTGATAATACAACAACAGAAAGAACCAAAAACGCTAATTGAAGACGCACCGATTTCACGTCTGGCCATATCCGTTGAATAATAAATTCCATTATACCAGAGCGAGATACAGCAGTACTGACAACAAACACACTCCCCACGATAATAACGATATCATTACTAAAACCGCTAAAAGCTTCCTTCGGGCTGACAAGACCAGTAGCACAAGCTATCAATAATGTACAAATAGCAACAAGATCATAACGAAATCGATCCCAAATAAAAACAACCATCATGAGACTAATGATCGAAAAGGCCATTATTTGATTTTCTGTCATAACACTCACTTCTCCCCATTAAATTATAATGAACAAAAACATATCTTTTATGTTTTAAATATTCCTATAAACAGCAGCAAGATAAAAGCAGACATAGGAATATTTTAGGATAATTTAAAGTGATAAAAAATTATAGATGCCCATAAACTTACCTCTCCTTATTATGCGTGCTTTTCTATAACGTACTAAATCCAAAGAAAATTAATAAAAGTTGATAAAGCTCTATTGCAAAAAAGATAAGAATACCTCTAATATAGAGCGTAAATGGCTGTTGAAATTGGTACATGCTATATTTTAACCTTTGTCGTTGCTTAAAAGAGTTTATCTTCACTCTCCATTCAAAGAGTGATAAAAATGGAAGAAAAAATGGTTAATCTCAATAGTGGGTATCAAAGTAATCTAAAATATTGGCTCACGTGCATTATTGGATTTGTTGCTATCTTGGCAATTATAGTTGTTGGTGGATTTTATATCGCAAAACCCTATCTTGACAATTTTGTAAGACAAGAGATAGCCCGTCATGCCATAAAAGCAGAAACATCTGAAGTAAGCATTCTAGGTAAAGTTAATTTGAAAAATGTTACCTTACCCGTTCCAGCCGGTACATCACTTAAAATTGGTGCCATTTCTGGCCGCCCTCCTTTTTCCTTTATTCCTGGAACTTTCATACTCTATAATGTTGATTTAAAATATAACGATAAGCTTAACAATATTCGTATAAAAATACCCCAAATTTCTCTCAATAGCGTCTTTTTAAAGGAAAAGGATAGTGCAATCACGTCGCGTCTTTTGCAGTCAATTATGCGCATTGAGCTTTCCTCTATCGTTGCTCCTAATATACAACTTTTTATAAACAATCCAAATGAACGAACAGAAACGTTTGAAGTCAAAAATTTCCGACTTTCTGATTTTAGAAATGGTCGGATTCGTTCTATTGGCATCAAAAATATGAACCTTAAAGCGATCATTATAGATGATGACAAACAGATGCATATGATAACTAAAAGTGATGCAATAGAAGCACATGATATTGATATAAACTATGCCTATGCTATTCTTCTAGGAAAAGCTAATTCTGTCAATCAAGTAAAAAACATTACTGGTTCTATTTCTCTAAAAAATCTAATAACTGATATTTTCAAAGGAAAAGAGAAAGACACTTCTCTGGCTATTGGTGCATTTAAAACATCCGGCTTTAAAATGAGATCGTTCAAACAAACACCTCAAAAATTGTTTGACGCTTACCTTAATGCACGAGAAAAAAATAATTCTGTAGCTGAAAAAAAAGCTCTGCATGATATTATTATAAATAACTTCTCTAACATTACCTTAGCTGATGCAGAAGTGAGTAACCTCGCCTTCGATGCACCAGAACTTGAAGAAACACTTGAGTCATTCCAATTCAAACAAAGCTTATGGAAGCAGCCTATACCAAAAAAACTTCTTATCTCTTTCAATAATCTTTCAATTTTACCTAAAAAAATGAATGAAAAAGACTTAAATTTGCTTAAAAAGATCAATCTTGAGCGCTTTAACGTTTCAGGAAAAGTTGATATTTCTTACGATGAAAAAAAACGTATGCTCTTTCTTGATACAATGTCTTTCAATATGAAAGACGTTGGATCTGGGAACATATCGGCTAAAATTATTGATGTTGATGAAAAGCTTTTTTCTGGTCAGAAAAATGTAATGATTGCTGCTTCTCAAGACCTTGGCATCAATGAAATTGATATACAATATAGGGATGTAGGTTTCATTGATAAGCTTTTTTCTTATCTTGCGCAAAATCTTAATGATAGCAAACATGACCTTAAAAAGGAACTCTATGATGACTTCTATCTAATGATGACGCAAACCCCTAAAATTCTGCTAAAAAATCATGACGAAGCAGAAAAAATCTCAAAATCCTTAGGTGAATTTGCTAAAAATCCACAAACATTGAGCGTTAAAGTTAAAGCAAAAGATAATAAAGGGCTCACAATAGTTGATCTCGAATCCGCTTTACAAAATGATCTATCCAAAGCTTTAAGCAAAGTAGATCTCACTATTAAAAATGAAGCATCACCTTAAAAACTTTATGCTTTAAACATGATGATCTTGTCTATAAATTAAGAACTTTATTCCTCTTTTTGCTTTTATATGATACAGAAGGTGTCATATAGAGTCATTTATACAGAGAAATCATAAAATTGTCGATACTGAGAGTTGTTCATGTCTGATTTATCTTCAAATCGCCTGCCTAATCGTGCTTCTCGTGTCACCAATCAAGCGCTTTCTGCCATCGAGCGTTTTCTCCATATTGAAGCTCTTAGTGGTATTGTTCTTTTATTAGCTGCTGCTTCTGCACTCATTTTTGCCAATTCTAAATATGCTGCTTTCTATGAATCTTTTTGGCATACACCTCTTGGCTTTAATTTGGGTCATTTCACTCTTTCATGGGATTTACATTTCTGGGTTAATGATGCCCTTATGACTATTTTCTTTCTCGTCGCAGGAATGGAAATTCGACGCGAAATTCATGAAGGGGCTCTTGCCGATTTTAAACAAGCAATCTTACCAATTGTTGCTGCAATAGGGGGCGTTTGTGTTCCTGCAATTATTTACTTTATCTTCAATTTTAACGAGGGACATATGCACGGTTGGGCTGTGCCAACAGCAACAGATATTGCCTTTGCTCTAGGTATTCTTGCTCTTCTCGGAAAAAAAATCCCTTCTAATCTTCATATTATTCTTCTATCATTAGCAATTATTGACGATATTATCGCTGTTCTTATTATTGCTTTTTTCTACTCAACAAACATTGATCCTAGCGGTTTAATGATTGCAGGAGCGGGTATTGCTTTGGTACTATTTTTTCAGTGGATCGGGCTTGCATCAGCATGGCTTTACATTTTACCTGGTGCAATCATTTGGTGGGGGTTAATGGTAACAGGCGTTCACCCATCGCTTGCTGGCGTAATCTTAGGGATGATGACTCCCGTTCTTCCTACCCGTACTCTTGTAGCGCCACTCACCATGCTCAGTAACGCTATGCAAATTCTTCAAGAAAAAAATACAAAAACAGATCTCCATCATATTTCAACAGCATTGAAAAAAATGCGCAAAGGACAACGGGCCATAATTGCTCCAGTAACCCGTGTTCAGAAAGCATTGCATCCATGGGTTGCATATGGTGTAATGCCGATTTTTGCCTTCGCAAATGCAGGAGTAAGTTTTGCAAACTTTGACCTTTCTTCTGATAAATCATTCTTGATTGTTCTTGGTGTTGTTATTGGGCTTTTCATCGGTAAACCTCTTGGCATTATCACTGCCAGTTATTTAGCTGTAAAATCAGGTTTATGTCGCCTCCCTCCTCATATGACATGGACAGGTCTTTTACTTATTGGTTTTTTAGCAGGAATTGGCTTTACAATGTCTATCTTTGTTTCAATGCTTGCTTTTAAAAATATTATCCTGCTTGATGCTGCAAAAATTGGGGTGCTTTGTGGTTCTGGTTTATCTGCTCTTATCGGTCTAGGATATGGATTTATTTATATTAAGCGCAGTAAAGACGTTTCTCATAGCTCCCAGTAAACTAACTAAAAATGGGCTTTTATGTAAGATTTTTAAAAAGTGATTTTACTCATTTGTTGGATTTGGACAATACTGAACGTAAAAACCGTTGTTTTGCCTCATCTTTACACCTATGAAGGCGTAAACTGACATCATCGTGCTACTTATCAGCCTCTAATGTTGCAACAACCCTTAACACTCGAGAGAAATCATAAGGGATGTTTTTATTCTTTTCTTCAATAACCTTTTACTCATACACCAACCCTGCTTGTGACGGGCACAAATGTGTTTCTAATTGATTTAATATAAAAGGCTTCGTGATAAGAAAAACTGTCTTCCCTCAAAGCTATTATCCATTATGAAGAAACAATGAACTATTATTATAAATTAATATATTATATTTAATTATAAGGAAAAAATAATTCTTTTACTACGCTTTATACCCCAATAGCTCTTCCAATCTTCACCTATCACTTATAACGTCAACATAGCAAGCAAAACTCAATAATCAGTTAAGTAATCCTATGGCTTATTTTTCCAACCAACCAACCTCCTCGTCACTAATTTTATTGCCAGTACTCTTAACAGCTTTCATCCTAGCCTTTTTTAAAGACATATTATTTTTTCGGTAAATATATTTTTAAGGATAATTTATCCTTTTATAACGCGAATGAGAAAGCAAAATACCGGAAGGTTTCCTTATTTCAAAGCAAAAGTTGCACAACATTGGAAACTGAAAATAGCCTTGGTGCTGCTCGCTTGCTCCTTTATAAGCGCAAAGATGAGTATTAATTTTCACCTTTACGATTTCATATTCTCCCAGAGTTAAACTGTCTTCCCGTTTTCAAGATCACGAATAAGTTTAAAATGAGAGAGTTTTGCTGTATTAAATATTCTATTTAAGTTGAAAATATAAATTGTTCTTAACAAAAATTATTAACATATATTAAAACTTTATGTTATTAAAACTTTGTTGGAACTAAAAAATGCTCATCCCTTATCAAGAGCATAAACAGCATGTAATGTTCTAACCGCAAGTTCAGTGTAAGCACTATCAATCAAAATAGAAATTTTAATTTCTGAGGTTGTGATTGCTTGAATATTAATACCCTTTTCAGCCAAAGCCTTAAAAGCTGTAGCTGCAACACCTGCATGGCTGCGCATTCCAATACCAATCACAGAAACCTTGGCAAGATCGCTTTCAAATTGGAGAACATCAAATCCAATTTCTTTACGATTTTTCTCAAGAAGTGCAACAGCTTTTTCTACATCTGATGACGGTACAGTAAAAGTCATATCAGTTTTTGAGCCATCTTCAGAAATATTTTGCACAATCATATCAACATTAATGCGTTCTTCAGCCAAGGGGCCAAAAATTGCTGCCGAAATCCCTGGGCGATCGGCAAGCCGACGAAGGGAAATTTGTGCTTCATCCTTAGCAAAAGCAATACCAGTAACATTTTGTTGTTCCACGATTTCATCCTCATCGCAAATAAGTGTTCCAGAAGAACTCATTGGATCCTCCATGCCTAAAGCATCAGGATCCTCAAAACTTGAACGCACAAAGGTACGAACCTTATGAACCATAGCCAATTCAACAGAACGAACCTGTAAAACTTTTGCACCAAGAGAAGCCATTTCCAACATTTCTTCAAAAGCTACTTTTGGTAAACGACGCGCTTTCGGTTCTATACGTGGATCGGTTGTATAAACACCATCCACATCTGTATAAATATCACAGCGATCAGCTTGTACAGCCGCTGCTATAGCAACAGCACTTGTATCTGATCCCCCTCGCCCTAAGGTAGAAATCCGGTTATCCGGAGCTAACCCCTGAAAACCAGCAATAACGGCAACCTGACCTTCCTGAAAACACTCGATTAAAAAAGATCCATCAATATTAGTAATACGTGCACGACCATGCGCATTGTCTGTATGAATAGGAATTTGCCAACCAAGCCATGAACGTGCATTCACCCCCATTTCTTGAAGTGTCAAAGCCAACAAACCTGAAGTAACCTGTTCGCCTGAAGCAACCACAACATCATATTCACGAGCATCTCTATGCATGGAGGAAGCATCTCTCGTCCACTGAACAAGTTCATTTGTTTTACCAGCCATCGCAGATACGACAACGGCAACCTCATTGCCTGCATCAACCTCTCTTTTGACATGCCGTGCAACATTATGAATACATTCCATGTTTGCTACAGATGTTCCACCAAATTTCATGACAATGCGCGCCATTAATAACACTCTTACCTTTACATCTTTTATCTCAAACAGTAATGAGAATTAGATGCTGTATCAACTAACCATTTTCTCGACATAGCGAATATCTATCATTTGTGCAAGTTTCATTATGATTATATTAATTTCTCTTGACTTTGTATAAAATCTACTTGACCTGATCATTAAAAATAAAAGGAAAGCAAAATGATAGATAAAACGCCGACAACTATTGATCAAAGTGAAATTGATCACTTTTCACGTATTGCTACAGAATGGTGGAATCCACAAGGAAAATTTCGACCTCTTCATCAATTTAACCCAACACGCCTTGCTTACATCAGAGAAAAAATTTGTTTAGAGTTTAATCGTGACCCTGCTTCACTTACACCCTTTGACAATTTAAAAATTCTTGATATTGGCTGTGGAGGAGGCTTGTTATCTGAACCAATGGCACGTCTTGGTGCTATGGTCGTAGGCGTTGATGCTTCACAAACGAATATTGAAGTCGCAAAAATTCATGCAGCCCAAAATGATCTTTTAATTGACTACCGTACCACTACGGCAGAAGCACTCGCCAATGAAGGAGAAAAATTTGATATCATCCTTAATATGGAAGTTGTTGAACATGTCGCTGACGTTAATCTCTTCATAGCAGCTACAGCAAAAATGCTGAAACCACAAGGGTTGATGTTTGTTGCAACACTCAACCGCACGTGGAAAGCATGGGGACTTGCTATTGTAGGTGCTGAGTATATCCTACGTTGGCTTCCTAAAGGAACACATGATTATAAAAAATTCCTAAAACCGCGAGAACTTAAAAAATTCTTATCACAAAACGCTCTAACTGTCACTGATGAGATAGGTATTACTTATAACCCATTAAAAGACAGCTGGAATCGCTCAAAAGACATGGACGTTAACTACCTCCTTCTCGCAAAACGGTCTTAAGAATATCTCATTTACAACTATTGTATGCCTTGTAATAAAGAATTGAGCTTTCCCTCAGCCTCTAAAGCATAAAGATCATCACAACCGCCAACGTGATAATCACCTATAAAAATTTGCGGAAATGTATTACGTCCATTTGCGCGCTGTACCATTTCTTGGCGACGGGATGTAGAAGCATCAATATCTGTATATTTTACGCCTTTTTTATCAAGTAAATCACGAGCTTTTATGCAATAAGGACAACCGGGGCGTGTATAAATTATTATCTCTTTCATAGTATTATCCTCCAATATTTTTTAATAATATTCACTTTAAATTCCTCTTAAGAAGAGGGGGAAATAGAATCTTCTTTGAGAACACGCGAAAATGTTAGCACATCAACCTGTCGTGCACCTGCATCTTTTAATGTAGCAGCTGCTGCCGTAACCGTTGCACCCGTTGTAAAAACATCATCAATCAGCAAAACAGAACATCCTTTAAGGTATTTTTTAACCTTATGCGAAACCTTAAAAGCATTTTTTACGTTAAGTTTTCTCTCTCTCGAAGAAAGACTAACCTGCGGACGGGTATGCCGACAACGAATAAGCCACCCCGGTTTTAAAAGCTTTTTTTGTGATTCTGCAATATAACGTGCAAGCTCAGCAGATTGATTATAACGCCTCTCCCAAAAACGACGAAAATGCAATGGAATGGGGATAATAACATCACAATCATCAATAACCTCGCGCCCAGCAAACATCATCCACTTGGCCATAAATGATGCCAATTCTATATGATCACCATATTTTAAACGCGTTACTAAAGTTCGTGCAAGCCCTTTATGAACAATGACTGAGCGAACACGTGAAAAAGGATAAGAATTACGAAGTGCTTCACCACTGAGAAACCCCTCCCCCATATCACAAACAAAAGGAGTCCCCATAACAGGACAATAAGGTTTCGTGATAAATTGAAGTTCTTTCCAACATTCAGGGCAAATCGTACCATAAGTAGAAACATTTTGCTTACATCCAGGACAAATTGGTGGATAAAGCATCGTTTTCAAGCGTTCAACGAACTTACTTAGTATATCCCCGCTATTTAACGCCGCTTCTCGAAAATACAACATTATAAATTTAGGCTTTTACAAGTTTCCCTCAGAACAAAAGTTCCTTTGTATTTCCTCAATTTATAATTTTAATTCCTTTAAAAACTCTTACCTTCTATAAATTTATTTTCTTTCATATTATAAACTTGACAGAGCTTGCACAAATAATGAACCTTTTGAAAATATATTCTTTCATAGATCGAAAGTGTTCCACAATATGTCGCATCCTTTAATTTTTGATCATAACCGCATTGAACAATTCCGCAAACGCGCTTTCCAAAAAGCAAAAAAAGGATATGACTTTTTACTCTCTCACATGGCAGAAGATCTCTATAAACGTCTTAGCACTGTTGATCGCCTCTTTACATTAGCTCTTGATTTACACAGCCATACAGACCTTGCTGCGCAAGCTTTAATGAAATCTGGAAAAGTTTGTTCCATAGAACGCATTGAAACCGATACGCTTTATCAAAGCCATGATAAAAAATTTCATTTACGTCATCGAGAATTTCTTGATTTACCTCAAAGTTACTGTGATCTTATTGTTTCACTTCTTTCATTACAATTAACGAATGATACCCCTGGTGTTCTAAGCCAGATAAAAAATACCCTTAAACCAGATGGCTTATTTCTTGCTGTTATGGCAGGAGCTGGTACATTAAGAGAATTGCGGGAAAGCCTGCTGCAAGCTGAAAGTGAAATTTATGGTGGAGCAAGCCCTAGGATCTACCCTTTTGCCGACATTCGTGATGCAGGCGCTCTTTTACAGCGTGTTGGCTTTGCCCTGCCTGTAGCAGACGTTGAAGATATCACAATACGTTATAATACAATGTTTGACCTTATGCACGATCTTAAAGCTATGGGAATGCAAAATGCACTCATCAATCGTTCACGACGCCCTGTATCCAAACGTTTTTTTCTCCGCGCAGCTGAAATCTATGCACAACAATTTAGTGATCCTGATGGACGTATTCGTGCACATTTTTCTTTTATCTGGCTCTCTGGTTGGGCTCCTCATCCCAACCAACAAAAACCCCTACAACCCGGTTCAGCGCAAATATCTCTTACGAATGTTTTAAAAACTAAAAAAACATAATCTAAAATTATTTTTTAAAAATACTTTTATCTGTTGTCCGTAATATTTGACTGGTGACCGTTCCGGCTATCATTGAATCGCTCACGTTTAGAGCGGTCCGTCCCATATCAATTAGCGGTTCAATAGAGATAAGTACAGCAACCAAAGTAACAGGAAGCCCCATAATTGGTAACACAATCAATGCAGCGAAAATAGCACCTCCCCCCACACCAGCAACACCAATAGAACTCAATGTTACAACACCAATAAGCGTAGCAATCCAAGTCGGATCAAGAGGATTAATACCCATAGAGGGTGCAATCATGGTCGCAAGCATCGCTGGATAAAGACCAGCACAACCATTTTGTCCAATTGTTGCCCCAAAAGAAGCTGCAAAACTCGCAATGGATTGTGGTACACCTATCCACTGTGTTTGTGCTTCAATATTCAAAGGAATACTTGCAGCACTTGAACGACTGCTAAAAGCAAATGTCAAAACCGGTAAAACCTTTTTGAAAAAACGAAAGGGATTAACTCCAGAAATACCAAGCAATACACCGTGAATTCCAAAAATTAAAATAATACCGACATAAGAAGCAATAATAAAAACCAGTAAATTTAAAATATCTGCAACACGCGATATTGCTCCTACTTTTGTCATAAGTGCAAAAATACCATAAGGTGTCAAAGCAATCACAATACGGACTAACCGCATAATCCAAGCTTGTGCCACTTGAATAAATAAAAGCGCTTTTTCTCCTTTTTCTGGCTCATCTTTCTTTAAAAGGAGAACCGATGCACCTAAAAATGATGCAAAAATAACAACACTGATAATTGACGTACGTTTAGCTCCACTCAACTCAGCAAATGGATTTTTAGGAATCATAGACAAAATCATCTTTGGTATATTCATATCTCCAAGTTTAGAAATATGACCTTCAAGAAGAGCAGAAACATTTTGCCCTTCATGCACCAAACCATCGGTTGTTAATCCAAAAAAATTAACCACAAGCACACCAACCAATGCTGAAAGAGCCGTTGTAAAAAGCAATATTGAAATTGTTATTATACTCATCTTTCCAACAGCATAAACAGAATGTAAATGAGCAACTGCTGAAACGATAGAGATAAAAACCAATGGCATAACAATCATTTGCAACAATAAAATATAGCCCTCACCGACAATGTTAAACCATTCAACGGATTTCAATAAAGTGCTTTCACCCTCTCCATAAATAAACTGCAAAACACTTCCAAAAATCAAGCCAAGGATAAGCCCTAGCATAACACGTAGTGAAAGACTCCATTGCATTCTCTTACTTTGAGCAACCCACAGTAAAAAAATAACAAATAAAAACAAATTGATGAAAAAATTAAATGTCATTGTCTATGCCCAGTCCATATTCACTATTGTTATGATGACGTAAATAACATGCATAATTCAAAATCAATGCATAATATCTGAAATTAAAGTATAAAGCTTACAAGGCTTTTACAAGATCATTATTTTTTCAATTTATAGCTTAAAAGAGAATTTTTTATCTATTAATAACGGTTTAAAGAAAATAAATAAAAATATTTTCCTATTATTTAAATTTACACTCTCATTAAAAATAATTAAAAAAGAGAAGTATAAACAACATTCATTGCATCTTAATACTGAATAGTTCCAACATATCTTATCCTATAAGTGCCCTTATCACTCTCTTTTGCTATTTGAATTAAAAAGAGTTTTCCAAGCAAGGATGAATTAACAATCGAACATTCATGATTTTTCTAGAAAATACACTAACAAGCTACTTTTGCTAATTTTATGAACTGCGCTCTCAACAACTTTGATAAGCACTGCAAATATAATTATTTTATTGAAAATATCTTTTATACATTCTTTCTTTGTTCTCAATGAAAGCTTTTTTCGAAATCCTCTTTATAGTCATAAAAATATGCGCTCTTAATAACAAAAAAATCGTAAATGTAACGTGCTTTGAAAGCTACAATGCCTATTGAAATGTAATACCAACAAAAATATCATATATTTCATTGATATAACCACATATACTGATATCAACCGTCATAATAGCTATATTCAATATCCGACTATTGATCGAAGATAAGGCATTAAATCACTCAGAAGCGTACCGTAACATTTATTGTTTTAGCTTCTCTAATACCTTTGTTTTCTGTATTAATATCATTTGGATATATCAAAGTGAATAGATCTGAATCCGTATAATGAACTTTATCAATCACACCTCAATAAAAACTATAGAGACTCAGAATATCGCGAAAAAGAGGAAATAGCAAAAGAATATATATATAGAAGTCTTTCAGAGTACAATAAAATTTGTCACAAGCTGGCATCATCGTTATATTTTAGCCCTCAATGTGCCCGACAGCCCTTGTATTAAAACGGTTCATAAGAAGCATTTTTAGTCCTTTCTTCTATAGTTTTTTCTCCACACGCCAGCCCCACTTGTGACGTACAAGCAAGTGATTTTGATTGATCAAGATAAACAGATTTGAAATAAGAGAATCTTATGGTATTGGGGGTTCTAATTCAATATAAATAACGCCATATTATCTTTATAAATCAATATCTTGTTACATCTACAGAATATGATAAGGTATCGTAAAAAAAAATATTTAATGGAACTACAAATTGAACCTTCATAATTGGATATTTTAAAGCATTACCACACAATACTTGTCTTTTGTGAACACTGTATACTGTTGTTTGGCAAATAATCCAAAGACAAAGATCTGCTCAGTAATTAAATATGATACTAATTTGATTCATTGAGAAAAAATGCTTCTCTCGCAAAACTTGAAACAGACTTTAATGATCTGATAGCTGAATATGTAGAAAATTTTTAGATTCTCCAACTGATATTAACCGAAAAAAACAAATTATGTGTTCAGAAAAACTAATAACACTGTAATTCCCTTACCCATTAAAAAAATACAGCGATTGTCTACATGATGACAGTATAATTATATCGTATAATGATAAAAAAAGAATAAGAATCCTCATGAGATCTGGCTAATAAAAAATGGAAGCAATAAAAAGTTAAGCAGCACACTCTATGTTTTTAACGAACAAAAGAAGTGTTTGTAGCTTACCAGCACAACAACTAAGGTTTTGTATTTTTTCCACAAAACAAAATACTTCGTGTTCATATAAGCATCGTATATTGAGTTATAATCATTTATTATTCTAACATTAAGCAAGATATTAAACGCAAATTATATTTTTTTATCCCTTTTAAAAGTGAAAAATATTGTTTTCAAACCTATCCATCAGCGTGATGAGCCAAGTGGATAAAAATATTTGATAACCAGCTAAATATATCTCCTATGATCTATCTTTAGGATAAAGATACAACATTGAGGTTACAGAGATATCGTGACAGTATTAATCTGGATATAAAGATAACAGTGCCTAAAAGAGCTCTGTATTGTATCCCTTATGAGAAAGGTTGAAAGCAAGGGACAATATTCTCTCTAAGACAAGTTGGTGAATGCCTCCCACAGTGATATGCATTTTTTAAAAAGTACAAAGTGCCTTTGCCTAAAATTTAATAGGCACATTCTAAAAATACAGGTTCTACAGACTCATTCCAAATAGAATAGTAATAAGACAACAATTTTTCAGCATCTGTTTGCCCCATTGCAACAACCTCTTCTAAAGGATTAAGAAAATTTGTTTCATCAAAACCATTCTCATCATACTGTTTGCGATTTTTTAAGCCCTTGCGTGCAATAGCAAGAGCTTGACGTGCTAATTCTAAAAGAATGGTTTGACGAAAAGGGGTTCTTAATCCTTTTTGGGGAACATGTTGGCGCAACTCTAAAACTTCTTCAAAACACCAATCTTTTGTTAAAGCCTCTGCCTCATTAAGTGCTTCTCTATCATAAAGAAGCCCAACCCAAAAAGCTGACAACGCACAAATACGCTTCCAAGAACCGCAATCAGCTCCTCTCATTTCTAAAAATCTTTTTAAGCGGACTTCAGGAAATAACGTTGATAAGTGATTAATCCAATCTCCCATGTTTGGAATTAAATTTGCAACTTCTCCTCTTAATGCTCCATTCATAAACTGACGAAATGTTATATGTGTACAATCATAATAACGACCATCCCGCACAACAAAATACATTGGAACATCAAGGGCCCATTCAACGTAATCAGCAAAACCAAAACGCTCAGAAAATATAAAGGGGAGAACGCCTGTCCTCTGATTATCCGTATTACGCCAAATTTCAGAACGCCAAGATAAAAAGCCATTTGGGCGTCCTTCTGTAAAAGGTGAACTCGCAAATAATGCGGTCGCAATAGACTGTAGCTTCATAGATACTTGCATTTTTCGCCGCATATCACTTTCAGATGAAAAATCAAGATTAACCTGAACTGTTGATGTGCGATACATCATATTAAGACCATTATGCCCCACTTTCGGCATATAATCAGTCATAATCTGGTAACGTGACTTAGGCATTTTCGGCGTTTCAGCTAAAGTCCACTTTGGACTAGCTCCAAGACCTAGAAAACCTATACCTAATGGTTCTGAAATTTTCTTGAGAAGAGTTAAATGCTTCATCAACTCGTAATATGTATGACCTACTGATTTTAATGGTGCACCAGATAATTCAAATTGTCCCCCTGGTTCCAAAGAAATAGCCCCCTGATCAACTGATCCTACGAGCCCAATAATATTCCCTTCATCTAAAATAGGTTCCCACCCTAAAGCGCTTTGCATCCCCTCTAAAAGCGCTCGGATTCCTCTCTCACCTTCATAAGGAACAGGAAGAAAACCATCTCTATAAAACGGAAATTTTTCATGTTCTGTACCAATACGCCAATCATCTTCTGCTTTATACCCCCCTTGGAAATAGCTAACCAAGGAATCTAAGTTATAAATTTCACTTTCATCGGTTATATCAAGCGCCATAACTTATCATATCCTATCATTGGTATTATCTTATTAAATGAATTATTTAGAATGATTTTACAGACTTCTCAATCCATTGACCAATCTCCCACTGTAGCATTAAGAAGAGCTAAAGCAGCGACAGCGGCAGTATCAGCGCGTAAAATACGTGGACCTAATGATATTGGAACTACAAAGGGATGTTTTTTTAAAAAGTTCCGCTCTTCTTCACTAAACCCACCTTCTGGTCCAATGAGAACACCAGGTTTTGTAACTTTAAACTTCTTAAAAGAAGGCAATGGATTATGCGATTTATGCTCTTCATCACAAAAGAATAAAGGCTGTGTCTCATCCCAACGTGCTAAAAGCTCTGCTAATGATAAAGCAGATACGCATTCAGGAAGAGATAAAATGCCACACTGTTCAGAAGCTTCAATAACATTGGCTTCCATACGCGCCATATTGATACGCGTAACCTGTGTATGATGCGTTATAACAGGCTGCAAAATCGACACCCCCATTTCAACAGCTTTCTGCACCATATAATCTAACCGCGCGTTTTTGAGTGGAGCAAAGCAATAAATAAGATTGGAATGCGTCGTTTGTAATCTTTCTTGATGGATAAGCTGAGCTAC
Organism: Bartonella sp. TT121SHDZB; assembly: GCF_042193415.1. Classification (NCBI taxonomy): domain Bacteria; kingdom Pseudomonadati; phylum Pseudomonadota; class Alphaproteobacteria; order Hyphomicrobiales; family Bartonellaceae; genus Bartonella; species Bartonella sp. TT121SHDZB. The sequence continues at coordinate 180,239 of NZ_JBHILR010000002.1, forward strand.
AACAAATTTTTTTTTAACAATGATAAGCTTAGCAAGCCACTCACCATCCTGTCCATTAAAAAGTAAAATTTCTGCTCCTGCTTTCATCCGCAAAACATGCACAAGATAAGAAGCTTGTGCCCCCTCTATTTTTATTTCTTCATTCAAAGCCAATGTCTGTCGGATAAACAATCTTTTAAGTTTATAATTTATGCGCATAAAAATCTTATCAAAGCTCACTATCATCATCGATGAAAATAAAGAAAAGTATATAACAAAAAGAAAAAATTATATCTATAGAACTATAATATATTAAAGAATTATAGAGTTTTTTTTAGCTTTATGAGATGATAATAGGAACCAATAGATCTTTAAGTGATTCTGCTTTCATAATAGTTTAAATAATACACCATTCATCTTTGCATTCAGTCATTGATGCATCCGTGGAGGAGAAATATGTCTGCTAAAAAAGCTACAATTATTACAATTACAACCCTCTTAGCCTTTATTTTGATTACAGTGGGAATTGGTTCTGTTGGAGCAGACAGGAAGCATACAATTACCAAAGATGGCTATGGTATTTCTTCTGCGATTCAATAAGCACTGGCCAACATCCTCCTTAAAATTTTAATGTTTTTTAGCAACTTTTCTAAGATTTGCATAAATATTATGAATCTCTTGTATTTGAGAGATTCCATAAGAAGGATTTTTATTCTTCTCTTCAGTCATTTATCTATATCAACCACACTTATTATGACGGAGAGGACGGTTTTTACTGCTTCACGACGAACGGACTTAAAATGAAAGAATCTTTCGATAATGGGAGCTCTGATTTAAATTTAAAAACAACCTTAAATTGCAAACAGACAAATTATCATTATAAAATAGAATGTTATACAGATGCAAAACAATACTCAATCTGCGTCAATGTCTTTTGTAACCCAAAAATTACCATGATTTTGTCCTTTAGAGCTTAGAGAAAATGTAAAAGGCCATGCAAGGCTATTAGCAAGACATTGGACGTCTTTACATAAAGTTTCTGATCTATAGTTTTTGTCTAGTTGTGCCTGTAATATCAGTTCATTTTGCTTCCCTTGCACAATAGCAGCTGCAATGGTTCCTTGAATGGATAAGCTCAAGTCTGCTGTACGCATTAATGACTCTGTCACCTTCATCGTACTTTCTGAAAAGCTTGTCTGAATATCCCAGTGATCAAATGTTGTTGAAAAGGTATCATTATTCATTAAAAGAAATTGTTGTTTATTTGAAAGTTTTGTTTGTAATTCATTCAGATCATACCCTAATAGCCGACCAGAAGACATCTTTAATGTTAATTCACCTTGCATTTTCGTAAAAAGTTCTGGATAAGAATCAGCAAGTGTTCGTACCGTTGCAGTAAAATTTGTTTTGCTTTGTATAAATGGAATAAATCCTAAAGCTTCTAGAGCTCCCTGCGTATCAATAGAAGTACCTGAAATATTTCCTCCAATATGCATTTTCTGTCTAGCTGACGTAACTTCAATATTACTTTGAATGGATCCGCCAAAAATATTCGCATGCCCAAGATCAAAAATACCATGCCCATTTCTTATTTGTATCGCAGCAGCTAAATTTGTGAATGCAATATTCCCTATTTTAGCTTGTGGTGCAGAAAGTCGTATATCCACGCCAATACGATCAAAAATTCTCATATCAAAGCAGGTATTTTTCTTTTTACCTGAAAAAAACATTGAACCCAAGAGGCTAAGGTCTAGGTTATCAAAGGCTAAAGAGCCCATAACATTTGGTACATAATCTTGAAAATCAAGTTCTAAAGCCCCACGTGCATTGGTTTTCCCCATCGTAAATGTAACATTGTTCATTTGGATATGCATTGGTTGCGCTAAAAAATGAGATTCCCATACAATGGGTATTTTTAATTTATGTCCCCAAAATTGATTCCCACCAACCCAAGACAATGTCTGATTCCATCCCGGAGAACGCATCGATACCTTTCCATCAAAAATATAATATTCAGATAACCGAGCCTGCCCTGTAAAAGTTATTCCCCCACGTACAGAATTGAGACTTGCTTTAATCTGGCTTTTGCCTCCTGCAAGAAGCAGCAATGCTTGAGATGCATCAATTGATAACTTTGTAAATTCTCCGCGCCAACGAGCATTTGCACGCAACCGTACTTCCTGAGTCGCTTCTGCCCAATCTAAAGTTGCATTTAATCCTGTTATTTTTTCTGTTACTCCTGAAAAATTATCGTGATAAACAAAAGCACCATTTTCAATGACAATCCGCCCAAAAGGTTGTTTTAAAAGGTGCTCTAGTTCTGGATGTTCAGGATTACTTTTTAATATTTCACGCGCATTGCGTATCGCTAATCCTAATGCACCTTGTGAGCGAGAAAAACTATCAAAAAAATCTGCCATTGTTTTAATGGGCTTCTCCATAACAAATTGAGGATGCACAATCCGAGTCTCTGAAAAAGAAACATATCCCCATAGAAGATCGACGACAGAAAGATCAACTTCTATTGATTCAGCTTCCATTAATGGCGCAACATCATCCATTTTTGATGTTAAAGTAACACCGGAAAGAAATGCTTTAGGATAAGGAAAAAGGTGTAATCGTGGTGGATCACGCAGTTGTACATTATAACCTGTCCATGCACTCAAATCCTGCGCTAAACGAATACGAATCGCATCCGTAGAGACAAGATAAGGTAAAACGAGAATCCCCACTCCAAATAAAAAGATAATTATAATAAAAATTCCGCTCAAAAATTTTATTATTCCGATGCGCACAATATTCCTCTACACTTATCCCCCTATTACGGATTAAATACAAACTTAAATAATCGTTAAAAGTTTTTTTGTATCCTTATAATTCGCCCTATACATTTTGTATCTTCATTATTTTTGTTCTTTATCCAAAGTTTATTTAAACAGCAATATTGTTGCTTCTTTATAAAGCAATTATTTAAAAGCCTTCTAAAACTATAAATCCACAACCTTATCAAATCATTCTTACTGTTCTCACATAAATATTGCTATTAAACTCTATCGTATTATTAGAAAATGCTTTACAAAAAAACAAACAGCCTTACCGAAAGGATCTCTTAATGAATAACATTATCGACGGAAAAAAACTTGCTGAAGAGATTATTGTGAAAATTAAGGCTGAAACAACGAAACTCCGCAATAACTATAATATACAACCTAGTATCGCCGTCATTATTGTTGGAGATGATCCTGCAAGTCAAGTGTATGTCACCTCAAAAAATAAAAAAGCCGAAGAATGTGGGTTTCTTTCAATCAAACATGCCGTTTCCAAAGAAACACAAGAAAAAGAACTCCTGCAACTTATTGCAACATTAAATTCTGATCCCCAAATTCATGGTATTTTGGTACAACTGCCTCTCCCTGCCCATATGAATACAAACCGCATAACACAAGCCGTTGCTTTTCAAAAAGATGTTGATGGTTTTCATTATATCAATGTAGGAAAACTCGCAGCAAATGCACTTGACGATGCGATTATTCCCTGCACACCAGCTGGCGCCATGATGATGATTGAACGACACTGTGGACGAGATTTATCTGGACTTGATGCTGTCGTTGTTGGACGCTCTAATATTGTTGGAAAACCTATGGCTGCCCTTTTAACAGCAGCCAATGCTACTGTGACAATTGCCCATAGCCGTACCCGAGACCTTGATGATGTGTGTAGAAGCGCTGATATTCTCGTAGCAGCTGTAGGACGCCCACAAATGATTAAAAAAGACTGGATAAAAGATGGTGCAATTGTTATTGATGTCGGTATTAACCGCGTTGCTGCACCAGAAAAAGGGATAGGGAAAACACGTCTTGTTGGTGATGTTGATTTTGAAAACGTAAAAGAAAAAGCTGCTGCGATTACCCCTGTTCCAGGAGGCGTTGGACCAATGACAATTGCCATGCTTATGGTTAATACACTCAAAGCCGCCGCGCGATCACACAATCTTCCTATACCAAAATTCTAAGAATCGTAACAGTTCATTGTGCATGGTTTCATGGCGCAGACTCATCTTGTTCATTTTTGCATTCCTCATGTCATAAAAACAGATGCTCCTTGATCCGCACGATTAACGAATTGACGAAAAACATGAAAAAGTTCACGTCCAACGCCATGTTCGTTTTTTGAAAGATCAGGAGGCGTGATTGTTCGCGCGTTAAATTTTGCTAAATCCTCCAAAAGAGTTAGTTTACCCCCATGAACATCAAGGAAAACAATGTCACCATTTTGTAAACGTGCAATGGGACCACTATCCAAAGCTTCTGGTGTCACATGGATGGCAGCAGGAATTTTTCCTGATGCCCCTGACATACGGCCATCCGTTATCAATGCTACCTTTTGACCGCGATCTTGTAAAACGCCTAAAATAGTCGTTAATTTATGAAGCTCTGGCATACCATTGGCTTTTGGTCCTTGATAGCGAATGACAGCGATAAAATCTTTATCATGCAACGCTCCAGATTTAAAAGATTTTTGTAGTTCTTCTTGATCATTAAAAACAAGGACAGGAGCTTTAATCTGCCAATACTCTGGTTTAACAGATGAAACTTTTATAATAGCTGTTCCCAAATCTCCTGATAAAACACGAAGACCACCGTCAGGCTGAAATGGCTTTTTCCACCCTACTAACACCTTATGATCACCACTTTCCTTGAGAGCAGCTTCACGCACCACATGACCATCAGCAGAAAGCTTTGCTTCAATTGCATAAGCATTGAGATCTTTACCAAAAACCGTAGAAACATCTTCATGTACTAAACCTGCCTCGATAAGTTCGCGAATAATAAATCCCATCCCCCCAGCTGCATAAAAATGATTGATATCCGCTAAACCATTCGGATAAATTCGCGCCAAAAGAGGCACAACGGATGAAATTTCTGCAATATCATGCCATGTCAATTTAATACCGCAAACAGCAGCCATAGCAATCAAATGAATCGTATGATTGGTAGAGCCTCCTGTTGCATTTAATCCTACAATGGCATTTACAAAAAAACGCTCATCAATGATCATACCAAGTGGTCTATAATGATCACCAAGATTTGTCATTTCAAGTACACGCTTCGTAGCTTCCTTTGTTAAAGCATCACGCAACGGTGTATTCGCATTAACAAAAGAAGCTCCAGGCATATGAAGCCCCATCATTTCCAGTATCACCTGATTTGAGTTAGCGGTTCCATAAAATGTACATGTTCCTGGCCCATGATAAGAACGTGCTTCTGATGCTAAAAGTGTTTGGCGATCTATTTTATTTTCCGCGTAAAGTTGACGTATCTTCGCTTTTTCATCATTACCTTGACCACTTGTCATAGGACCAGCTGGTATAAAAATTCCTGGTAAATGACCAAATGTTAGTGCACCAATCAATAAACCTGGTACAATTTTATCACACACCCCAAGATACAATGCTGCATCAAAGACATCGTGTGATAAGCTTATAGCTGTTGCCATTGCAATTACTTCACGCGAAAAAAGAGAAAGTTCCATCCCCGCATTTCCCTGCGTAACACCATCGCACATCGCGGGAACACCACCTGCAACCTGTGCAACACCACCAACCATACGAGCCGACTCTTTAATTAAGTGAGGAAATTTTTCAAAAGGTTGATGCGCTGAAAGTATATCGTTATATGCCGTGATAATGCCAATATTCCCAACGATATTTCCCTTCAAACGCTCTTTATCTATTGCACCACAAGCAGCAAAGCCATGAGCCTGATTGGCACATCCTAAAAAACTCCGTTTGGGGCGATGGACTTGTGCTTTTGCAATACGATCTAAGTAAATTTCTCGTGTTGATCGAGAACGTTCATAAATCCTTCGTGTAACTGTGGCAATTGTCTTGGAAAGTGCCATATTTCTCTCCCCCTTTCATTGTTTCTTCCCCTCATTCATTGAGAGAGATTACGTTTTTATTCACCTTGTGTCGCATATTCTGATTCACCTATTTCATTTTCTGCAGGCGACCAATAAACCTGTACAAGATGAGGGGAATTACGCAAAATTGCCCGAATAGGCATTTCTATTTCAGATCCATCTTGACACGCTTCTTCAAAACAATCGCGTTTCTGAAAACCTTCAAAATGGAGAATAATACAACGAGATTGCATAATAACTGGCAAAGTTAGTGAGAGTCTTGGCTCAACAGCGCTCTTGGCATGAAGGGGTAAAACAAGTGCTTGTGTTCGAAGATCAAGCGCTTGCTTTAAACGATCAGCATCAGGAAAAAAGGAAGCTGTATGTCCATCAATTCCCATTCCTAAAACAACAACATCAAAGGGTTTAGGCAAAGTATTAACACGATTTGCCGCTGAAAAAGCAGCAAGTTCAGCAGTAATTGCTTTATGATAAAGCCCTACAAAACGCGCTTTTTCGGCAAAATTTTGTAACAAATGACACCGTACCATATGTTCATTTGAACGTTCATCGTGTGTAGGGACAAAACGTTCATCGACCAAAGTGATAATAATCTTTTGCCAATCAATATCCGCTTTTGACAAATAATGAAAAAACAATTCTGGTGTTTTACCACCAGACACCGCTAAAACGGCTCTCTTGCGCTCAAGAACAGATACACTAAGCTCTGCTGCTACTCGATCTGCTAATGCCAAGGCTAAAGTCTGAGGAGTTTCAAAATCTAAACGGTCAATATTCATTCTATACATACTTATTGCTCTAAACTAAATTGTTCCATATACGCCCATCACGTTCTATGAGGCTCGTCGAAGCAGATGGGCCCCATGAACCAGCGTTATAACTGTGAACAGGCTGTTTTATTTCTTCCCATCCCTCAATGATTGGATCAATCCAACGCCAAGCAGCCTCAACTTCATCACGACGCATAAACAGTGTTTGATCTCCACGAATAACATCCATTAATAAACGTTCATAAGCATCAGGATTACGTTCAGAAAATGCGGAAGCAAAACTCATGTCTAATGGAATGTGACGAAACCGCATACCGCCATAACTTGGATCCTTAATCATCAACCATTGTTTTACACCTTCATCAGGTTGGAGACGAATCACAAGCCGATTAGAAAAAATTTCATCTAAATCCACATTAAAAATATTATGAGGAATAGGTTTAAAAACCACAACAATTTCAGACATTCGCCTGAACATGCGCTTACCTGTTCGTAAATAAAAAGGCGTATTGGCCCAGCGCCAGTTATCAATCTTAATCTTAAGCGCTACAAATGTTTCACTCTTACTCACTCTTCCCAGATCATCGAAATAAGACTTTACAGATATACCATTTGATAGACCAGCAAGATACTGTCCACGTACAGTATGCTGCCCTACATTATGGACATCAAGCGGTGTTAAAGACTGCAAAACTTTAAGTTTTTCATCGCGCACAGCATTAGCACTGTTGGTAAATGGTATTTCCATCGCGACCAAACAAAGTAATTGTAGCATATGGTTTTGAACCATATCGCGGAGAGCACCAGTGCTTTCATAATATTCTGTACGCCCCTCTAACCCCAAAGATTCAGCAACGGTTATTTGAACATGATCAATATAATTGGAGTTCCATAGCGGTTCATAAAGTGTATTAACAAACCGCAATGCCATTAAATTTTGAACAGTTTCCTTCCCAAGATAATGATCAATACGAAAAATCTGCTCTTCATTAAAGGTGCTTGCAAATACATCATTAAGTGAAACAGCTGTTTTTACATCACAACCAATTGGCTTTTCAATGATAAGCCGTGTTTGTGGTGTCACCAAATCATTTTTTTCCAACTTCATCGCAATATCAGCAAAAAGTGACGAACCAACAGCCAAATAAAAAGCTCGAATATCCGCTGAATCTTGTGATAGAAGGAGGGCTAAATCCTCCCATCCTCGATTTGAGGAAATATCAACAGAAACGTAAGTTAAACGTGCAAGAAAACGATTGAGTTCTGTTGAATTTAGATCTTTTGGATGGATATGTTTTTCTAAAGAAATGCGGACAAAATTTTGATATTCTTCACGACTTAAGGAAGTGCGCGAAACCCCAATAATACGTGTTGGCTCACTGAATTGCCCAGCACACTGACAATGATACAAAGCCGGCAAAAGTTTGCGCGAAGCCAAATCACCATTGCCACCAAAAACAATACAATCAAAGGAAGAAACTGGAATAATTTTACGCACCATGAACTTGTTTATTTTTCTATTCGATTATGAAATCCTATATCACTTATAAAAGCTTTCATCATTAAAGCAGACAGATACTAAATAAGCCATTAATTTTCTTTATTTCAAACAATGTCCCCATTAAAGGCGATCCATAAAAGAAAACCAATGCATTGCTAAAAATACAAGCGGATAACGCAAAATGCGTCCCCCCAGGAAAGATGAAATCTTTAAGTCCTGAAAATAGGCAAAACGTTCATGATTCCCAGTCAACCATTCTGCGTATAATTTTCCCATAAAAGGAGCAAGCATAACGCCATGCCCTGAATAACCACCACAATAAGTCATCCTTGAAAAAAGTTGGCGAACATAGGGCATACGCTCAACTGTGATAGCTACCGTTGCCCCCCAACGATGACTGAGATTGATAGATTGTAATTGAGGATAAATTTCAGCAATTTGTTGTTTTATACGTTTATCTAAATCTACAGGGTGCTTATTATCGTAACTTTCTACACCACCAAATAATAGACGATTATCAATGCTTTTGCGAAAATAGCGAACCATAAAACGGGAATCATCGACCGATTCCCCTCCCATGAGAATTGAACTGTGCTTTGGTAATGGTTCCGTTGCTCCAATATAAGAGCGAATAGAAACAATATTTTTTTCAATAAAACGCTCCAGACCAAGTTTATACCCATTTGTTGCAAGTAAAACATGCTCTGCTGTTACACTACCTTTTTCTGTTATTACTTTCCAATGTGCTCCCTTGCGCCTTATGGTCGTTACTTGTGACTTCTCATAAAGCTTAGCATCAGCATCTTGGGCTCTTTTTGCCAACCCAACAATCAATTTTAAGGGATTGATATGGCCGGTATCTGCATCATAAATACCACCACAATAAAAAGGGGATCCAAGTCGTCTAGATGTTTCAGCCCTATCCATAAAAGTAAGCGCGTGATAGCCATAACGCTGCATCGCCTCAATATGCCGTTGATAAGAGAGAAGCTCACGCCTTTTATGAGTTACAGAAAGCTGTCCTCCTATAAAATCACACGGACAATTAGGCATTGCGCATAAAGATAAAATATCTCTTTTAGCTTCTTCTGCCAAATCAAACAGAGCCTTACTTCGCTCAAAACCATACTTTTTTTCTAATGTTTCTACCCATTGCCGTTGCCCTGTTCCCAGCTGTCCACCATTGCGCCCTGAAGCGCCGTCACCAAAACGTGATGCTTCAAATAAAACAACATCTACTCCAGCTTCGGCTAAATGATAAGCAGCCGAAAGACCCGTAAATCCGCCTCCAATAATGACCACATCACACTGTCTGTTTTCACAAAAAGAAGGATACGATGGACGTTCTCTTAAAGCATCTTCATACCAAGAAATTCCTGGAGAAATTGAATTATAATCAATGGTTGTCATAAAATTTAAACATTCAGCAGGAGATATTCACGCTCCCACGGACTGATTACTTCCATAAAAGTTTCAAACTCTTGTCGTTTAATTGCAGCATAAGTACTGACAAATACATCCCCTAAAATAGCACGTATCGCTGTATCTTGTTCAAATAAATTAACCGCCTCAATGAGTCCACGCGGTAACTCAATATTTTCAGCGTTTACATTATTTGTTGTTGGCTCATCTGGCTCAATTTTTTGCTGCAAACCAATAAGACCACACGCTAAAGAAGCAGCAAGAGCTAAATAAGGATTCGCATCTGACGAAGGAAGTCTATTCTCAACACGCCGCGCTTGAGGAGCAGAACGGGGAACACGAAAAGCCGTCGTACGATTGTCATATCCCCATCGCAAATTAACAGGTGCCGAATTATCAGGGACAAGACGTCGATAAGAATTCACATAAGGCGCAAGCATCACAAAAACCCCTGGTATATGTTTTTGCAATCCACCAATAAAATGACGAAAACAGGCACTTTCTTCACCATCCTCCTGTGTAAAAATGTTCATGCCCGTTTTCTTATCAACGACCGATTGGTGAATATGCATCGCAGAACCCGGCTGCCCCTGAATGGGTTTTGCCATAAAAGTTGCATACATATTATGTTTCAGTGCTGCTTCACGAATTGTTCGTTTAAACATAAAAACTTGATCCGCTAATTCAATAGGATCACCATGACGTAAATTGATTTCAAACTGTCCTGCTCCTTCTTCATGAATGAGCGTATCAATTTCCAATCCTTGTGCCTCTGAAAAATGATAAATATCATCAATCAAATCATCAAATTCATTCACACCAGCAATTGAATAGCCTTGTCCCCCACCAATTGAACGTCCAGAACGACCAACAGGCGGAACTAACGGATAATCAGGATCAGGATTTTTCTGTACCAAATAAAACTCAATTTCTGGTGAAACAATTGGTTTTAAACCCATCTGTGTGTAAAAATGAACCACCGTTTGTAAAACATTGCGTGGTGTGTAATCCACTACCTGTCCATTTTGATATACAAGATCACAAATCACCTGTGCCGTAGGAGCATCTTCCCATGGCACAATGCTTAACGTAGAAAGATCTGGCTCAAGGCGTAAATCACCATCTGCTTTAGGATATTCAAAACCATGACCGTCCTCAGGATAATCCCCTGAAATTGTTGTCATAAAAACTGCTGAAGGCAATGCCAATGATGTTTCCGATGTAAATTTTTTAGAAAGCATCATCTTACCCCGTGATACCCCTGCTTGATCAGGTGTAATACATTCAATATCCTCTACCTTACGGAAAGAAAGCCATTGTGAAACCTGTTCCCAATTGTTCACACCACGTAAACTTTTGAGAAAACGAGAGACAGGTTTAAAATTCTTACTTTTCGTTTGTTTACCATTTTTTACAGCCATAACATACCAACTTTAAAAACAATCAAGCCCTATTCTTATTGTATCAGCCCCTGCATAAACGACACGAAAAAAATTTATCAACTGGTATTCTTAAAGAATGCTACAACGTTTATCAAGATAAAAGAGCCTTACGCTCAACACGCTATCCTATCAACTACAGTGAAAATTGATACTGCACGCGATACATCGGTCTAATCTTCTCCTTATATAAAACAGCATAAATGAGCGTTCATTGTCCTCAATCTCTTGCCAATATCGTTTGACAGCCAACAAAAAACTCGTAACATTCAGCAACGAAAGATGTGTTTTTAAGAAGGTAGCCTCCTAAAAAATTAATCATCCGCAATAACACTGCTGAATTTCTGATTTTTCACTCAACAGGCTGGTGAAGACGGCTTTGAAGTTCGCTATGAAAAGATACAATCTGGCTTAGTCAAAAGCTTATGGCAGAGTTATTCAGCGTAGATGTACGTACAATCAGCGAACATTAAAAAAATATATTTGAAACTCAAGAATTAGATGAAAACTCAGTTATCCGGATTTTCCGGATAACTGCCTCTGACGGTAAAAACTATAATACTCAATTTTATAACCTAGATGCCATTATTGCTGTTGGATATCGGGTTAACTCCAAACGCGCGACACAATTTCGATAATGGGCGACACAAATATTACGCGATTTTGCAATTAGAGGCTATGTCATAGACAAAAGGCGTCTTGAAAACGGACAGACTCTCAATGAAGACTATTTCGAACATTTACTCGCTGAAATAAGAGAAATTCGCCTTAGTGAACGGCGTTTTTATCAAAAAATTATAGATATTTATACAACCAGTATAGATTATAACAAAGATGCGTCAACGACGCGCAATTTTTTCGCAAAGGTTCAGAATAAGTTGCATTTCGTTGTGCACAGACACATAGCAGCTGAACTAATTGCTAAGTGAGAAGATAGCAAAAAAACATATAGGCTTAGCAACGTGGGATAATTCTCCACATGGTAAAATTGTAAAAACCGATGTTACAATTGCTAAAAACTACCTAACACAAGATGAACTTAAGCAGCTTGGCTTAATTGTTAATGCTTATCTTGATTTAGCAGAGAGCTGCATCGAACGAAAATTGCCAATGACTATGGAAGATTGGGCAAAAAAATTAGATAAGCTCCTCGAGCTAGACGAGCACAATATTTTACAAAATGCTGGAACAATCACAGCAAAGATTGCTAAAAACTATACCGAAAATGAATTTGAAAAATACCGCATCATCCAGGATAACTCATTTGAATCTGATTTTGATAAAGAAATTAAAGCCCTTGAGAAACCTAAACGTAAAAAAAGTGATAACTAAGCTCGCTATGTGCTTGAATAAAGCTGTCTTAAGCGCAGTGAATACTGACCAATGCTTCTAAGATATTGAATCGCAGCACTTTCCACAAATGTGTATATGCACGCAACAATACTCTCAGCACAAGCCAATAATCCTGTATTCATGGAGGCCAACACCTAATTCCCATCTCAATCTCACCCCGCCCCAAACATAGGATTGCGTTTTATAAAATAACCCACGCGCATATAATTAAAGATAGAAACGATTAAGCTTGCACCAATCATGCCAAGCCAATAGCTAATAAAGCCATATTCAAAAAAATGCGCCATGAACGCTCCCCCCAATAGTCCTACCCCCCAATAACTTATTGCTACAACAATTGTGGACCAAAACGTATCAAGCAATCCCACAAGTATGCCATTGAGCATAGCTCCTAAAGTGCCAAAAGCAAAAGACAATAAGATGAACGGAAGCAACTCCCAAGAGAAAACAACAACACGGGCTGAAGAAATATCAAAGATGGTTGTAAGGATAAATTCATAAGAGAGATAAACAATCCCTGATAAAAACAAGACATAAACTACAGCAAAAACTGTGACACTCATACGCAACTGTTTTAGAGCCATATTATTCCTATCCGCTCTATACCACGCTGCTATTGTCGCAGCTGCGCTGGAAATCCCCAAAGCCACCACAGAAATAAGCATATCGAGACGCATTCCTATCGTATGCGCAGCCAAAGCTTGGACCCCATAAGCCATAATCATAAATGCAATGACAGAAGGAAAGCCTTCCGCAATAAGAATACGTATACCAATGGGTAGCCCTACTCGCAGCAATTTTATTATTCGTGAAATCTCTAACTTTGGCCTCAAATAATTAAAGCGAAAAGAATGAAAAGCAGAATTGCGGGACAAAATTATTGCTACTGCAATAACAATCAAAATACGGATCAAACTGCTCGCAATTCCAGCACCAAAGACACCTAATCCGCTTGCAGAACCTATACCAAAAATAAGCAGCCAAGAGATAAGAAAATTCACGAGGATAGCCGCAAGCATAACCCAGGTTAAGGGCTTTGGATTACCAATTGCGGACAGTAATCCGCGGCTATTCACATAAAGATAAAAAAATATCACCCCTATAGCAGCGCCACTATTATATTCCTGCGCTATAGTAGCAATTGCCTCATCTTGACCAAAAAGACACAAAATATTCCTCGTATTGAGTAAAATGATCGTGCTCATCATTCCAATCAAAAGGGCAAGCCATATTCCTTGATCAAACCATGCCTTTAATGCATATCTATCTTGTCTGCGAAAGCTTTCCGCAAGTTTTGGTGCAACCGCGGTAATAATACCTAGCCCAAACAACATAACAAAACTAAACATACTCAGAGCCAACATTATACCACTCAAAGCTTGAATACCTAAATGCGCCACAAACGCTGCATCTGTGAAAGAAATCATCATCTGAGAAATAAACCCAACAGCCAGAGGCATGCCAAGAGAGAGCAATTGCTTCAGCACAACAAACATTGTGAAATATCTTTCCATATTGAAGGGCGTATTAAGCCTAGACCTTTTAAACAAAACTCATTGATTTTTTCCGTAAAATCTGTCCATCGCAAATCTTGCACAAAGAATGCATAATGAGAACGCATAAGCTTAAGAGGAGAAGCCCAGGTCTTAAAGGAAAAACGTAATGCACCTTTATTGGTTTTTTGGACTTCATGCCATGCGTTTTTTTGTACAACATTATGCCCCCAAGCAATTACAATCGTTGATAAAATATCCTCAGCAAGCGTTTGTTCATCTGGCACATCCATTTTCAGTATTTTTAATAAAATTTTTTGAAAGACTTCTTGGTACAAAACTTGATATGCTCCCCCTAAAAAACCAATTCTTGGCAATAAAGAACTGTTGAAAAATATAAAAAACAAACGAGGGACTAGTCGTCCTGCTTGAAAATTTTGTACAACGCAATCAGATTCAAAATCAAGATGCAGATCCAAAACAATCTGAATGTCAAACGCTGTCTTTTAACTGGAGAGGCCGCACACGTCCTTCAATCGATAGCCAAAATAGATCTGTGGCGGTGGACATGAAATTTTTCCATAAAGCTTGTGATTTTAGCTGACAAGCATTATGAGTTACTAAGGCATCATCATTTAATGACAAATTAGAATCGATATCTACAGAAATGCCCCTGGACAGCATATACGCGCTACCTAAAAAATGCGTTTACTAACCCCAAAAGGGTAATTTTATCTTATTAAAAACAAACAATAAATTGACAAGAAGCTTTTTTAGATAAAATCTCTGCTCATTGAAACCATTTGGCTCTTTTGAGAAAAAAATCACGAGAGAAAGGTCTTTGCTTTATTATCATTCATACGCAAAAAAGTCCGAGATGCACAGGTTTCTGAAGGAAAAAACAAGGGAAATGAGAATTAAAACAGTTGTAAAAATGAAAATGGTACTACAGATGATACATCGGTGCTAACTTTTGACTAGTATAAAAGATCGACGCATCAAATTAAATATATTTTACAAATAAGCACGAACATTTTGCTCCGCACTAGGTTTTATATAGCTGCAGAATATCTCCTTTATTCGATAGCAGCTATTGCAGCGCCCCTAAAACGACCACACTTTGGAATAACCTCCTACCAAGCTACCCACTCGCAACTAAAGATTCACCATAAACCAGAAAGCACTTTATGACTAGATGCACTCCAACAAAGTACAATACCTAATAAGCAAAGCGATAAACTCCATACGAATAGTCATTTTCTTCAAAAAGTAATAATTTGAGTCCGCATTCGAATCCAATCTGGCGCATTTATGATATCATAGCTCCTACATGCCGACAGCATAAATTTGTCATCTAAGGATAAATCCAATGGGATAGATATATCTCTTAATAGATACATCTCTTACAAGAATATCATACTCATAACAATTTGAACCAACGACATCCGCTAAACTAAATTCACCGCTCATATCTCGAAAAGACAAAATTTGTGGCACTCTATTCTCGTGATACTGTGCAGACCGAGCACACATCCCCAGAGCCAAGATTGTAATTAAGTTCATACCATTCCGCTCTTTTATAGAGCTAATATTTGAAAATAAATAACCATAATCTTCAGATATAATACGCCTAGATTCAATAATTACCGTAAGCTTATGTAAATCACAACCCAATTGTGACAATGCCTCATAAATTTTACGAGAGTATTCGTCATTGACCGTCACGGCATCGCAGAACGCTGTGGAAGTCGGATATCCCTCACCTAGACTAGATATAAAAACTTATCTGATCCTTCAATGCGTAAATATCCTTTCCAGCCTTAGTTAAGGTGGATACTATTAACTCAGTCGAATTCAAATTAGAGCCCACATGTAAATGCACCCCATTAAGCCTAATCCTATTGGATTCTAGCAAAGATAATGCGGCACGTAACTTCGCCGCAGTCATACCAAAACGCGATCTATCCCCGTTTGCCAGTACATGGCACAATCTCAATGAGATTTTAGGTAATATGTCAAAATGGCGGGCAAGAGCGATGACGTCATGTCATTCGATAATATTATCACACTGGACATTTATATGTTTTCTAATAGATAATTCTATCTCTTCTTGAAGTTTTACAGAGATATAAAAAAATGTATCTCTACCTTTAAAACCATCTTTTTGTGTTAATGATATTTCATAACCAGACGCAAATTCCAAGTCCCAGCAACATAACAATGATGCCCCGCCCGTCCATTAAAATACCCTGCTTTTTCTCGCTCTAGGCATTCATAGACCGACCACGTAAAACAGGATACCAATTACAATATCAGACCATAAGACTGCAAGAGAAAGTTTTTTTATAAATAGACATTTTTTTATCTTTCCATTGCCTCTTAAACACGCTCGCCTGTTCATATAAGAAGTTATATGTATAATACATATAACTTCTACAAAAGGGGGATTCATTATGTTCCGTGAAAATCTTTGGTAATACACTCGGGCGATTAGATCACTAGTCGCCCGTCAATAATATAGTGCGCGTTAAGAAATTGGGGGAGATAAGCTATGCAACTCGTGGATCATCCTTTTGTGAAATTCGATCAACTCAAGCTGATTTACAACTTCACATATCCGTTATTTCGCACTATTTCAAATGAATTTTACGATTACCTAGACTTTAATAAACTAGCGCACAGTAAGCAGATTCCACAAGCGCATACTATTTCTCTTTATTTGCATATTCCCTTTTGTGAAACCATCTGTTCCTTTTGTCCCTTTCAGAAAGGGGACTACAAGCACGTTAAACAAATCGAATCTTATATGTCAGCGCTTACCACAGAGATCAGAACCAAAGGAAATTTCATTCGCTCGCTTAGAGGGCCCATCCGCAGCATCTATATAGGGGGCAGCACACCATCGCTTTTGTCGGCAGATAATATCCGACACATCGGAAAAGTATTGCATGCCGAATTTGAGCTCTCTTCCTTAACCGAATTTACACTGGAAAGCGAACCGAAGAGCGTCACACGTGATAAACTTTATGCTGCCCGTGAGATCGGCGTTAACCGGATAAACTTCGGTGTACAGAGTTTCATTGAGCGTTTCCGATCATTGTTTAACCTCACCTCAACACGTGAACAAATCAACAATACCGTGGCTTTGTCACAAGAGATAATTGGACATGTCGGTTTCGACCTACTATATGGCATGCACAGCCAGAAAGCCGAAGAACTATTATACGATTTGAAGCAAGTCAGCGAGCTTCATCCTGAAACCATCAACCTCTATGCAATTAACAATCTGGCTATCACATCGCAACTGCATAAGTCTTACGCACAAAAAGGGCTAAAGCCATCCAGCCTACAGCATCGACAGATGCTTCGATTATTTAGCGATATCGTTATGCGCAGCTGCGGCTATGCGCCGTGTAATGGGCATTCCTATATCAAAATTGCCAATAACACTCCTCTAACGCTCGCTAAAACGAGTTCAGCTAATTATTTCCGCTATCACAAATATTTGTATGGTTATCATGACGATTATGTGGTTGGCTTCGGGGCGTCAGCACTGTCGATTCTTGGCTCACTCGTCACACGAGCCAATCCCTATCGAAGCGGATACATTACCGACATACAACTTAAAGGCAAATCCAAAGTATACTACAATTGGGTATCAGCGGAGCAACAAGCCTCCAAGGCTTTGTGTATGCGGCTACCTTATAACGGCTATGCCAAAAAAGAAAGAATTGACTGGATCGCACTCCCCTCTTTCGTATACAATAACCTACAACAGCCCATAGGTGCAGGTCTCACCGCAGAAAGTGATAACAATCTCCAGCTGACTCAACGTGGTTGGCAATGGTATTCCAACCTTATGTATTTTCTTCTACCTCAGGAAGACAGGAATATCTTGGACGACTATGTCGCAAACATGCTGAATACAACCGCCGTACTTGATGGACCAGCGGAAACCTGTGTGGCATCTTAAGGAGAAAAGAATGTTCACGCTTTTTGTCAACAAGAACATACGCTATTTTTGCCTAACCGTTAGTCTGCTCGCCTTACTCAGCGGTGCTTTGCGCACTGCCATCCCGCTATTAGCAAGACAATCTGGATATGGCGTAGTCGGAGTAAGTTGGGCGCAAGGTCTCTTTTCATTAGCGTGGCCAATTTTCGGCATCCTTGCAGGCGCTTTACTTGATCGCTGCGACAAAATAAAACTTGCCACCTCGGCTCTCCTCATCTTCACGCTACTGCATATTGTCCTGTTCATACTGCTCATGATACAGATTGCTCCAGCCGAACAAATTTTCTTCTATGCAACCATTGCTGGATTTATCGTCGTTTCTGCCGAAGCTTATATAATGACGATTCCACCACTTATCATGGAGGGAGAGAGATTGATGACCTTCTACTCAATTGTCTTGTTTTTAGATTTCGGGGTCTCCTATTTTCTTGCCCCTGTCATAACAAGCAGCATTTTAGCGCATAGCACACTGCTATTTCTCGGCCTTTTAATCGTGCTTTTTATCACATTGATTTTTACCGCTCGCCGTGCTGTTCCGACATCGCCAACACCTGATAAAGAAAACATCACTTTCCGTTATATCATTGCCGGCTTTCATTTCATTTTTTCAAATCGGCATCTTACCTCCCTTACATTACTCACATTTTTTCTATCGGTGGTATTTGGAGCATTCCTAACCTCGTTCATCTTCTTCGTTACCGACAGTCGGTATCTGGGCCTACATAGCAGCCAATATGGCGTGATGTTTTCAGCCTACGCGCTTGGAACAATGGCAGGTGCCCTATTTGCACCGCGTATACGTTATGCACCGGTGCGCCTAGCTGTTCTCACTGACGGTTTAGGAACGGTTATCTTACTGCTGATTCCAGCCTTTTCAAAAAGTGCTGTCGTCGTATGGGGCATCACCTTTATTGCTGGTGTTGGAGCAAGCTTATGGTTTATTGGTGTTACCGCCTTCAGGCAGCGCCTCACACCAAAGCAACTTCTCGGGCGAGCTAATTCTGCTTTTCGGGTGATAGGCTATGCTGGAACGCCGGTCGGAAGCTTTTTGGTCGGCGTCCTTGGTTCTTTTATATCATTGCAGTTTGCTGCCACCTTTATCGCTGGACTACTATTGGTGGCTATCGCGATAACGCTTCCTTTTCTTTGGCAGGCTGATCATATAGACACACCCAACCTTGCCACGAGGTAACAGCTGCTTTTTAAAAAAGACACGGTCGAAAAAGGCACACATACCCTATTACGCAATCGATTGATCTGTTCTTTGGACGAGGAAATTATCACCATAATGGCTGATAGAGCCAGCGGCATTATAGAAGCAGCCAAACAAGCGCTAAAGACAAAACAGCCCCTTTACGTTGCATTGGGCGATAATCTCAACGCCCTATATAAAGAATGCAGAGAGCTTATAGCGTACGGAGCGCGATTCTTAACTAAAAACTCCGCCCTAGCAATGCCCACTTATACTTCAGTTAATCCGTCACTCGCTGGACATCAAATACCTCACCCCTTTACTGCTCCTCAAAATACATTTGCTGCATTTACACGCCGTATTCTTCCTTTGTAATTAAAAGAGCAGCCCTCCTTTCCTCATTTAGGATCTCTGCCTACACAATGCAGCAACAGATGCGACCATATATGCAATCACGCCTTAGGACCTGCATAGTAGAAAGCTTAGTTCGAAAGATTCATAAAGCCTATATCCCAATAAATTTGCCGCCCAATCCACCTTTTAAAAGGGCGACTTTATATAAACCGTTAAAGCAAGCTATGAAATCCTTAGGTGTATTAGAAATAATTGGCGGTTTTTACCTCAGACCAATGTTGATTGACTTTTACTCGTGCATATATGCAAGCGGTGCTACTCTTTTCTTAGATAGAAAAGACATAATCATTACCGTCTGACCTATTATTGTTTGAAAATAAAAAAAGTATCAGTGCGACTGATGATATTGAAGAGCTATCTCATTATGTGGCTGTACTTAATTACGGCATTGGGAAGCTAGACACGCAATCACCCGTTTCTGCGCGCCTTCTGCATGATATTCATAAGATTTTATTACGCGATAAACGCGGTACGTCCAAAAGCCTTGGCGAATTTCGCAAAGCACAAAATTAGCTTGGCGGTACGCAACTAAAGACAGCGTTATTCGTGCCGCCCACTCCTACCACAGCCCCCCTACTCTCTCTACCACCATCCCCCGCGCTTAGAATCGCGCCAATTCATCACAGGAGCTTCGTTAAACACCACACCAGTCTCAAGGGCGGTAAAATGCGCCTTGCCGCATTTAATCTTCAGCATTTCTTTAAGGCGCAAATCAAACTCGCTATTCGTTCCTTTTGTTTCCAGCACAAAGTAAAGCTTTTGTTCGCCATCCCGCTCTAAAAAAACCGCCCAATCAGGCGTATAAGAACCAATGGGAGTGGCTATTTTAAAACTTCTTGGCAGTTTAAAAAACAATCTGACTTCTGGATCATTTTCAAGACTTTGTGCAAACTCTTTTTCCACACTGCTTTCATAAACCACATGATCATACACACTTTTCTCACTCACAACAGCTGTACGCTCTAAATTTGCCACAAGCTCTTCACTGGTAAAAAGCTCTTGCACACTATATTCTTGCCCGACTAGCTTTAAATATTTAATGCCATCAATTGTAAGATTAACATAGGTTTTATTGAGTATTTCTTCTATGCGCTCTAAAAAAGCTTGTGGATTTTTCACAAACTCACGCTCACGACCACTCTTTGTCAAAATACCAATAATTGTCTTTGCTGTTAATTTCAGCTTTAAGGTCAAATAATGTACAATGTTCGGCAGTGCACAAAAACTATAATCAAGCGCACTCTGCTTTAATAACTGCTCTTCATAGATCACACCAGCACTATCCAGTTCTATCTCTGCTGTCTGATAAACCAAATGCGCGGGCGCAACTGGCGCCATTTTTTCCACTGCATCCACTGCTTTGGCAACAAACTCTGTGCGATCAAGCTTTGCACGATAAGTGGTCTTTTTATTGATCTTCTCCCACAAGGCCAAAAACTCTGGTGAAGCCACTGTTTGCTTTTTAAGCTTAACCCGCACCTCGCGCGTAACATTACGAATAATCGGCATGGCTTGGCTCGCTTCTAGCGCCTGCAGCACAGCCTGCTTTTGCCCTTTACTAAAACGTTCACTTAAATCCAACGTCCCAGTCGCCCATCGCGCTTTTAATGTATCTGTGATTTTTCCTGCTGATGTAAGCAAGGCTTTTTCACGTAACTCAACCAATATATCAGCAGCCTCTTGCGAAGACAGAATCTTTGTTTCCGTCACAGCTGTCATATAAATCAGATCTTGCAGCATCTCAACATTAATAAGCGCGCCCGCATTAGTTTTTTTCACAATTTCTTGACGCAATTCGCGTGGCAATTCCTCCGCCCCTATAGCATCAAATGCGCTCGCTACTAAATCTTGATCTACTTTAACGACACCCGCCTCATCAATAAAATCTTTCGCAACAAGTATTTTAACAATTTTTTGTGCTTGCGATACTTCCACTTTAGCGGCCACATATTTTACATCTTCATAAATACGGCCAACCAACTGCTCCATCTGCAATGTACCAAGTTTATAACCAATATCCGCTTCTAATTCTTTTTGCAATGTACTCACAAACTCAGCAAAGCTTTCATTCACCATGACATGCAGCACATTTATATCTTTATCTTCTACCTGTTCACCGTGTTGGTTTACGCACAAGCGCAAACCGCGACCAATCTTTTGCCGTGCGGTAAAATTCGATTTTTGCTCAATCAACATACACACTTGAAACACATTCGGATTATCCCAGCCTTCTCTCAAGGCAGAATGTGAAAAGATAAAACGCAAGGGGCATGCAAAAGATAATAACCACTCCTTATCACGCATAATCGTGTTATAAGTGTCATCATCAGCTTGGCTGTCGCCCTTTGTATCCTTATACACGCCTTTCTTGTCTTGCGAGAAATAACCGCCGTGCACATTTCGAACATTTTGCGCAAACTTAGTTCGTAAGGAGGTATATTTCTTTTTCGTCAACAGCTCTTCATAACATTCTTCAAACATACGCTCATAAAGTGCTGGCTCTTCATCAGAGCTACGATATTTAGCCACCTCATCAATAAAAAAAAGTGATAAAACTTTAATCCCTAAAGGCGCAAGCCGCAATTCTTTATCTAAATGTGTTTCTATAGTGCGATAAATTTGCGCGCGTTTAAGCTCTATTGTATTCACATCACCAAGGGCGTGGCCAAATTTGACAACTTCAGTATCAGAAAACTCAACAGCTTCATCCCCCGCCATGCAATTGATACCCGAAACAATATAACCCCTATAAAGCTCACGCCCGCCCGTAACGCGATACAGATCATCGCCTTGTCTCACTGTAACTGTTTTGCGGCTCACAGTGCCATTCTTTCCCGCAATATCCAACTCTAAGCGCGCCTTAAAGCCATGTTTGTGTGATACGGATTTCAAGGCAATATAGGGACGGTTAAAATCTTGCTCTATCTGATTAGAAGAGACACAAATTTGCTTTACCAGTCCTTTTTGATAAGCATCAACAGGTGTTAAACGATATAAAAGATTAATCTCCTCTTTATGCGTAGCACTATAACGGAAAACACAAAGCGGATTAAGGCTCGCAATAGCCTCTTTCGCTTTTGCTGTACTATCCACCGATTGCGGTTCATCTATGATCACAATCGGATTTGTATCTTGGATATAGCGCATAGCACTTTCGCCATTCAGTCTATCTTGCGGAAGATTGATAATATTTTCCGCTTTTTTAAATGCATCAATATTGATAATCATAATTTCAATATTGGTAGAGCTTGCAAATTGGCGAATTTGCGAAAGATCTTTTGAATTATAAATAAAATAACGATAGGGCAGATTATCAAACTCTGCTTGAAAATGCTCCCTTGTTACTTGAAGTGATTTATATACCCCTTCGCGAATAGCAACACTTGGTACGACGATAATAAATTTGATAAAGCCATAGCGTTGATTTAACTCAAAAATCGTCTTGCTATAAACATAAGTTTTGCCTGTTCCCGTTTCCATCTCAATAGAAAACTGCTTTTGCTCTAGCGCCTTACTCGCCACGAGTTTATTGTTCTGTTGCACCTCTTGTAAATTTGCTAATATAGTTTCATCACTAATCAATAATTGATTACCATAACCAAATTCATTTAACGCTAATTGTCCTTGTTCTGAACACAAGAAAATAGAAGAATCTCGTCGTGGTTGGCCTTTAAATAAATCAATGACGCTTTTAACGGCATCATTTTGAAATTCTTGTTGTTTAAATTTAAGTTTCATATCGCCGCCCCAATCGTCTCTCTATAGTTTAAATTTTATCAAAACTTACTTCATTGTCTTTAAAGATAAAGTCGCAATTAATAAGCGCCTCATCACTTTTAAAGGCCGCATCAAGCGCTACGATTTTTACGGGCAAATACTTTATCATCTCTTCCGCATCTTCGGGGTCAAAGGGCGGGTCTATGGCTATAATCACTAAGACATCGCCTTCGCTCTCACCTATATAATAGAATTTTTTGCCATTGATTGGTAAAGGATAAATTTTTAAATCCAATGGCCAACCATATTTAAGTATGATCTCGAAGATAATATCTTGATGAGAGCGCTCGGAATTCACCCCCCGTAAAATATGATCCAAACGCATTTGCAATTGTTCTTTAACATCAAGTGCATTCGGATCAATCGGGCTATCGTCCCATATGGAAAAGTTGGAACTATCGAGCTCTAGCACGCGAAATCCGATGTCTAAAGGCTGCTTGCTTGTGAGTTCTGCTTCATGCTTTTGCTTGATTTGTGCACCAGCGCGGCGAATACGTTCGCTACCTATATCGCAGATAGTTTTATAACCAGCCTTATAAGCTTCGCTCTTCTCATCACACAATTCAGGCAATTGCACCATGATGAATTTGCGATTGCCACCATCTTCGGCATTCAAATCCATCACTGCATGCGCTGTTGTACTAGAGCCAGCGAAAAAATCGAGAATGATGTCGTTGTCGCCGGTGCAAATGTGCTTTATTAAATACTCAAGCAGCGCAGTAGGCTTTGGATACTCCAACAATTTTGCACCCAACAATTGAATCAATTCCGAAGAGCCTTTTTTGGTACTCCCAATCTCCAAAGGCAGCACTGTTTTCGGATGAACCGTACCTCTTTCTTTTTCATAGCAAACACGGCCTTGCGCATTAAAATAAAATCGAGTTACTCTTTGTCCCTTACTATCAAAAGTTTCTTTTCCGCCCAGCCATGACATAAGCTGGTTCTTCATAGCCCACCCTGCTTTAATCGTTACATCTTCCGCTAATAAGCCTTTCTCAAAGCGCAATTTACCTGCAACAACATATTGCTTCTCTACCCCCCCCAACTCATCAGGAAACTCTGCATCTGTTCCTTCAAATTGAATGCTTCCTTTAGGAAACAATATTTCACTCGCTGGATTTGCAGCCGAGATTTTTTTACTGCCCTATCACTGATAACTCCACCGTCTAAATCTTTAAAATAATTTAAGGCTGTCTTATACCTTGCGTAAACCAGAATATATTCATGCGACCGCGTGAAATGCCCTGCTTGCGTTCCGCTAGACAAACTCCACACCAATTGCGCGACAAAATTTTCTTCACCAAACACCTCGTCGCACACTTTGCGCAAATTATGCACTTCATGATCATCAATCGAGATAAAGATCACCCCATCGTCACGCAATAAGGTCTGTGCCAAACGCAAACGCGGATAAATCATATTGAGCCAAGCCGTGTGAAACCGCCCCATTGTCTCAGGGTTAGATTTTGTCGTTTGGCTTGTCACTTCCTTATATCGCGCCAACGGGTCTTTAAAATCATCACCATAGATAAAATCATTCCCCGTATTATAGGGCGGGTCTATATAGATCATCTTCACTTGGCCAAAATAAGCCCGCTGGATAAGTTTTAACACTTCAAGATTATCGCCCTTAATATAAAGATTATGTGTATTATCAAAGTTTACGCTCTCCTCGCGCTTCGGACGCAATGTCGCAAGTGAAGGCTTTTGCGCAAGCTTTAAACTTGCTCCTTTACCCTTCCATTCAAATTTGAACTTCTCAAAATCATTATCAATATATTCGCCGCATAGATTAAGGAGCTGATCTATATCCAGCTTTCCCTCAGCAAAACACTGCGGAAAGGCTGCTTTTAACTTTTCTATGTCTGGATTAATAGGGCTTTGACTCATGCCTTCTATTTTATCTTCACCCGCTATTATACTCATCTTTGCGCTTCTCCGTTACGCTTAGTATAAAATATGTCTATGAATATTTCTTTTGTACGTCGCAATTCCTTTTATCCTATTTATTTCTATATCCTCTGCAAATTTACTTTCATGAAAAGTGTCGTATAAGCTGTTCTTTTTATTTTTTAAAGTTTCTTGTGCTTGTTTTATGTCTTTTTGCTTACGCAAATCGGCTAGATCAATTCGCATTACCACATTTTGATCATTTTGCCTTTCTTTGATTTACTTTGAAAAAGCAATAATTTCGCGCCCTAAATTAGCCGCTGTTTGGCATAATTAAAGACAGCGATTTTATATTTTTTTGTGTGCTATTATGGCACTTACAAATATTATCAATAAGCTTATCAATTGGCACAAGCACATCCAAAATATGTCTATCTTTTAGCCTTGTCATATTTCTTACAAATCGAAGAGCTGTATCGTCAATTTGACGACATGCCACCATGGGTAATTTTAAAATTGCGTCACATGTGGCTTGGTCAAGCACATACAAGTACTATCCTGCCAACGAAAACATAAATTTCTTCATCATTTATTTCGACGCAATAAAAACCATTTCACAAGGGATTATATCAGCATCCACTTCTAGTTCTCCCTTGTCCGCATAAGCAAGATTTGCTAAAATACCTTTTACGGAGTGTAAAAACACCCTCAAACGCCCACCAGCAGACTGAAAATCCTTCCCATGCCATAAAACGCTTTGCCTTTATAGGTTTTATACTGTGTGTCAGATTCATAATAAAATATAGCTCTTATCATTTTGTCCCTGAGTGATTTGTATTGCCTTATCAATCATATAATTAGGCTCATGTACAAACCATGCTTTTACAATCTGCCATAGGAATGTATTAATCTCTTGCACTCGCTCCTTAAATATATTGCGGCATAATTTTTACATTATCAGCAACGCTGGTATTAATTGCCAACCTTCATGACAATAAGTTTTAACAAAGCTTTCGCCTGCTTCTTTTTATCGTCCAGTGAGTTAAACTCCTGTTCTAAGCCTTCTTCGGTGAATTTACGTTTTATATATAGCGCCGCGTATTGGTTTTATCGCTTGTTTAAGCACCTTTCTTGTCCCCTGTCATCCTCTCATCCCCGCCTTACAAAGCTAAAAAACAAATGGCCATTCCAATTGATGCCGGTAATATGTTTGGCAATAACTTTCAAGCTTTTGTAAATCTTGCCCTCATTGATAGCCTTTTGGCACCACAAGCACATGATGGGTTTGTCCTAAATAATTGTCACTGAAATAAGTGTGCCATAAGGCTTTGGGCTCCTACATTGACGTATACTTTACTGTGGCTATTTCTTGCTCTAATTGTTTACAACTCATTGTCTAATCCTCTCAACACATGAATGTTCTATTTCCTCGATTAGTCCAGAAAATAGTGTGTGTTCACAAAGTCAGACAAAAATGCAATTTATTCTTTTTCATTGGATAGCTCAACTCCCTCCACGCTTAGAACCAATAAACCTAAGCTTATTGCTGCTATAAGTTTACCGCGCACCAAAAATGAGAAATTTATATCCTATGAAAAAAATAATAAATTTAGAAGATCCCTTCTTAAACAAAGTCTCGACTAAATAAGATGGTTTGGGCATTTTTAGCAAAAAGAGATAAAAATTCACTATCTCAAGGATCTTAACTACGTTATCGATCATACGCAAAAAAAGCTGAGAAGTGCAGATTTCTTAAAGAAACAAAAGAAATGAGAATAGTTTTAACAAGATAAATGGTACTGAAAGCGATACATCGGTTCGAACGTTCTCTTTAAAAACACACCGTAATTACAAGCGGCTTCAAAAAACAGCCTTACTAATATAATATTAGCTAGAGGGTTACATGTATATCGCAATAATAATGCACTCATTCCCGCAAGAGTGCTCCACATAATGGTGTAGACTGTACAAACTCTGCCGCTCTTGCATACTCAGGCGTAAGGCCACTTAGTCGTATAGCAGCCGCAGTTTCAACGTAAAACAGCGGACGCTTCTGTATCATAATACTTGACAGAAGCCTCAACAGCTAAGGATATAGGAACTAATTTATATTTTTTCGAAATGTTATATATAAATTTAATGTGCCGCCCCAAAACACACCACCAGTGAACCCACTTAAAAGACCAAAAAGAAGGTTAAAATCAAATGCATATTTCAAATCAGGTACAACCTTGAGAAAAACAATCAATGTGAATTTGATGACAAAAGCGATAAGAATAAATGTCAGCGTCAACGGCGTACCAGGCAGAATAATGAAATCCGTTCCTTCTTTGATTTTTAAACGCGCAGTAGCACGCCAGAGCAACCAGCCAACGCCAACGCCGATCATCAGCCCTGCCAACATTGAGACTGCTCCCCAGCGCAGGAACGCCAGCTCTTTAATCACATCGCTTGCGCCCAAAAAAAGAAAGACTAACGGCAATAGAAAAAGGCGGTTAACCTTCATTTCCCTATCTTTCAATGCGATTATTCCCCTCGCAATGAGAAAAATGAGCAAAATCCAGGCCCATAAAGGAGTTCCAGTCAGAATGTTAAACAATGACATATTATGCTCCATGATGTTTGATGCGATAAAAATATCGCATCATGTTAGAAAAAAAGGATACCAACACAAGCTAAACCCATATTGATCCACCAAAGCTGGGGAGTCCCTTCAAAAAAACATTGGGCAGCCCATTAGCAAAAAATATGATAACCCAAATCCATGTAATATATTTATTGATGAGATACAACATAATATGTCTACGTTTTTCCTCACCAACACCAGCACTGGCATAAAAAATAGTAAAGGGTTTCTTTAGTAAAAAGCTAATCAATTTTATCTTCACCCGCTATTATACTCATCACTGCATTTCCCCTTATGCTCAGTATAGAAGAATAGAATATTTATTTTCATGCATATTGCAAGCTTACTGTAAAAAAACAAAACCTTATAGGGAAATTATAGCGATTCTACTTAAACAGAGGCCTTAGGTTTGTATCACGCGTGCCACCCACAAGATGCATACCGACCATAAAATGAGCAATTTTATAACATATTGAAAAATAAATATAAATTGAGCGGAGACCTTTTTAAAAAAGTCTCCGCTCAATGAGACGTTTTGGCCATTTTGGGCGAAAAAGAGGAAAATACACCCGCGCAAGGCCTCGGCTCTGTTATCAGTCAAAGGCAAAAAACGCCGAAAACTGCGTCTCTTAACCGCTTTACAAAACACTGGAAAGGAGAATGAGAAAAGTTGTAAGGAAATCAATGGTACGGTTGGTGGGATTTGAACCTACGACCTCTGGTGCCACAAACCAGCGCTCTAACCAACTGAGCTACAACCGCATAAAAAGCAAATGTATCATAACTGTTCACGATTTCGTAAACATTTATTCTTTGCTTATGTGACATAAGGAAGATCAACAAAGTTTGCAAGCCCCTTTAAAAAAATCTCGCAATTTTTTGTGAAGAAAAAAGCGTTTTTTACAAAGGAAATTTTGCCCACTGCTCAAGACTATGATCACGATAGCCTTTTATGTTATCAACGCCATCTTGTTGCATCATCTGCAAAATCTCTTGCAGAATAGTTATGACAAGATTTGAACCTTCATAAACCATCCCACTGTATAATTGAATCAAATCTGCACCAGCTTTTACTTTTTCCAAAGCCGTCTGTGCATCCTTTACACCGCCAACACCGATAATTGCAATCTCCTTCCCTAATTTTTGACGCATTTTTGCAAGCACAATAGTAGAACGTTCAAAAAGTGGACGTCCAGAAAGCCCTCCCTCTTCATTACTGAAGTGACTATTGCTAAGACCTTGGCGTGAAAGAGTCGTATTGGAAACAATCAGTCCATTAAAATCAGAAAGTTTTATTTCTTCAGCAACATCATCTAATTCTTTCTCTGATAAATCGGGAGCAATTTTTAAAAAAATGGGAATGGAGAATCCATGTTTGTTCTCTTGCTCATTTCGCGCTTGCGAAATTGCACTCAACAAAAGATGTAAACTGTCACGGGCCTGTAAATCACGTAAACCTGGTGTATTGGGAGAAGAAATATTAACCGTAAAATAATCAGCAACATCATAAAAATGAGCAATACCAACAGTATAATCATCAATCTTATTAACTGTATCCTTATTGGCTCCAATGTTGACTCCTACAACACCAGTTTTTTTACATGCACGCAATCTGTTGTAAACAACTTGATGTCCGTCATTATTAAAACCCATTCTATTAATAATTGCTTCATCTTCTTTTAAACGAAAAAGCCGTGGTTTAGGATTTCCAATCTGAGGCTTTGGTGTCACTGTCCCAATTTCAGTAAAACCAAATCCTAAACGAAAAATACCATCCACAACCTCTGCATTTTTATCAAACCCCGCTGCAAGACCAATAAAATTTTCAAACTCAAGCCCAGAAACAGTTACACACAAACGTTTGTCGATAACCTTTTGACAGCCATTAAATCCACTTTTCAGCCCGAGAATCGCTAAACCATGTGCTTGCTCTGGATCCAACATAAATAAGGCAGAACGGCCAATACAACGAAAAAAACTCATCAATTCTTCTCCACAACATAAAAATGATCCATCGCACCTCACCTCTACCTTTTAACACAAAAGATTACCAATCAAAGAGAGCATATTATCCAAATAATATTCCTCTTCTAAAAGAAAACTCATCACATAATAGCCATACATGTTTATATTGGTTATACTATGTAAAGAACTTTTTATTCTTAAAAAATGTTTCTCTTTTTCGACATTTTTTAAAGATTAAAATATGAATCCTAATCTTATAAAATTCAGCATGAATTGAAACATCAACGACTCTTACCATAGTCATGGTTTTATAACGTCTTATGCAGGCAAGTTCATAATTTTCTTAAAAATGCAGGAAAATTATCTCTATTCCCAAAGTTCCTTTGTATAATATTGTTTTCAATAGAAACAAAGCTTGTTCTATAAAGCTATTTTTTCCTAGCATTTATAGGATACATGGTTCATAAAATCATCTAAATTCATACTATTGTTGCACCATTTATGAGCAACAGAATGCTCAATCAATTTGTACTCTATTGATAAAATTTTGAGGAATCTGCGTTGTTTTCTTTGCCATTTCTGATGCATTAAATACAACTTTGCATCTATTAAGTGCTCTGTCTAACATATATTTTAAGTAATGACAGTTGATCATTGAACTCACACATCATACCTATGACTTCCAAACCAAAACGATCTTGCAAACCCTAGAGCTCTGCTATTTACAAACTGATACAATCTTCCAGCAGATGAAATGTGTCTCTTCCATCGGAATTATCGCCATTTTAGCTCATGCAACCCAATACAAATAGCTAAGCCATAATGCCCTCTAATTGCTATTATCGCTTACTGAATTAAGAGGAGTTAAATTATAAGTTTTACTCCTGTCTCATCTATCTATTTCTTCCATCAGTACTGAAATATATTTTTTATTCCTAAATTCTCTTTTTATGCCAATATATGTACTTCATTTGAGAAGCTTTCTGATAGCTCAACTTTCAACACTACTCACTTGTGGTATTGTGTAAAAATCTCTCTTTTTAATGTTAACATAAACATCTTGAGGCAATTATATAAATTAAGCTACAGTTTTCTACTTTCTGTTGCAAAAAGCAGATATAGTTTTTATCAAAAAAGCTTTTTTCTAGGAAATGTTCTATATACATTCAAATAGAACTCTAAAGCTCTTTATTAAACCTTATAAAGTTCTTTGAAAATAATATTAATATTGTAATATAATCCTAAAAATAAAATCTGCCCTTTCCTTTTTCATCAAAAGCGGTAAGTAAATTACCGTATATCGCTTATATAAGGGGAAAACGCAATGCTTAAAGAATTCAAAGAATTTGCCCTAAAAGGTAATATGATTGATCTTGCTATCGGTGTGATTATAGGGGGTGCTTTTGGTAGCTTGGTCAACTCAATTGTCAATGATATTTTTATGCCAATCATTGGGCTGATTACAGGTGGGATTGATTTTTCTAATATGTTTATTCAACTTGCTGGAGAAAAACAAGCAACATTGAGTGCCGCCAAAGCAGCTGGAGCAACCATTAGCTATGGACACTTTATTACTTTACTTATCAATTTTCTCATTATTGCTTGGGTTCTTTTTTTATTCGTTAAAGCTATGAATAAAATCCGTAGAAAAGAAGAAGAAACCCCCCAAAAAATGTCTTCAGAAGAACAACTTTTAACAGAAATTAGAGATCTTTTGGCTAAGAAAAAATAATTTTATACAAGATTTACATCATGGAACACGAGGAAAAAACATTTCCACAGTTGTTCCATAATTGGGTTTTGAGAACAGTAAAAATTGCCCCCCTCTTTCTTCCACCATTGCCTTACACATTGGGAGGCCTAGACCTGTTCCCATAAAAGCGCTATCACCAGATCGGCCATCTTTGCGCTCTACTTGACCATAAGGTTGCAGTGCCTGTATAATTTCTTCTTCGTTCATCCCTATACCATTATCACTCACTGAAATTTTTACACGTTCTTTTCTATAAGAAACGTGAACAATAATCTGTCCACCCAAAGGTGTAAAACGAATAGCATTGGAAAGAAGATTCCATATAATCTGGCGAAACACTTGTTGTGATACAGGAATAAATGGAACGTGAGGTGGAGCAACAATACGCATGATAATGCCGTTCTGATTGGCTTGAGTTTCAAGAAAAGCTATCGTCGCACGTAAACAAGATATCACATCAAATGTTTCAGAAATAAGGGAAGAATCAATCTGGTTATTGGAACCAGAATAATTTATCTTTGAGCACTCTAGTAATTGATTAATTAGCAATAATATATGTTTTCCAGAGGAAATAATATCGCGTAAATATCCATGATAGCGCTCATTTTCTATCGAACCAAAACGGCCTTCTCTCATAATTTCTGCAAAACCAATAAGAGCATTCAAAGGTGTTCGTATTTCATGAACAACTCCAACGATTTTATTCTCTTCTGCTTTTTTTTCTCCTGATGGAACTGTCTGTGTCCTATCACGCAACATAACAGCATAATTGCCTTGCTTTGCCAAAAATACAATCGTTATCAAAACGGTTATATTTTTATGATTTTTTGTCATTAAATCAGCGGTTTCACTGCGATTTAAAACCTGATTTTTCTCCTCTATACGGATTGATTTAAAATATTTTTCAACCAAAAGTCGGCTTTGCAAAGTAAATAATGAAGAGAATGGCTGTCCTCGTAGTTCATTTATTTCATAACCCATTAATGCTAAAGCTGCCCTACTCGCTGATTGAATAAAGCCCTCTTCATCCAACCATAAAACACCATCAGTTGCTGTATCCAACAATGATAAAACTGCAGCTGGCTCTTTTATGAGAGCTTGTTCTATAGCATTGACCGGCAATGTTTGTGCATATGGTAACTGAATAGCTGTTTCTTCAACTAAATTTTCTTCTTTTACCGATGAATTCAATTCATCACGCAAGTGCTCTGCAATTTCACGAAAAGCTAAGCGTTCTATCTCCGTAAGACATGGCATTTCTGTTGCTAGCTTTTCATTTCTTTTTTCTTGGACTTTTTTTTGTATTTTTAAAACGCCAAAGCCACGAAACCCCTGAAGCTGCTTTTTAACATCAAAAATTGGCAAAGCCGATAATTCAACATCAAGCCATTGTAAGCAACCATCAACAGGCCATTGAACAATCTCTTTACTCCAAGGCATAGCCGCTTCAATAAAACGACTGAGAACCAGATATCGATCATCATTAAATTGATGAGCAAGCTCATGAAAACTACACCCTAAAATAGAAGAAGAGAGAGGACCAACAACTTCAGCTAGCTCTTTTGAGACTTCACAAAACAAACCATTCTGATCGATTTCCCACGTAAAAGGCCGTGGCAAAAGCTCTGGTGTAAAACGAAAAGCTTCTTGCTGACATTTTAATTCATTTGTATTTAACTTTAACTCATCCGCTTTTAATGGCATAATTAAAACAATGTTGTATTTACTCTCAAATGAATAATGCTAATTTGTTTACAATTATCTGTTCTGGTTAAAATAACTTGATATCTCATATCAATTGTCTGTAGCAAAATTTTGACTGTTTCATCAACAAAACAAAAATAAAAAGAAGCTTCCAGCTCTTGTTGCTTATTCACCTATTATTGTAATAAATCCTATTACAATAATAGTAACATCTCCCTCGCATAAATAGTACTCAAAAAGAATACACTTATTTTACGCATTCATGCGCCTGCTTTAACAAAACATATCCCATGATCCCCAAGCTTATTTTACGACAGCATCCTTAAATGGTGTAATGTAAAAGTCCCTATAGAAGATATCAAGGCATTGTGCATTACCATTTTTACGCTTATAAAAAGCTGGTTAGCACCATCATTATACTAATTTCAGCCCCTAATATTACCAATAGTTCTTGGCATTTGAAGGCATTCATAAGCCGCATTTTTATTTTTTTAACTTTTTTACTCCTACATTATTATGATACGCAAGAAAATGGTTTTAATTACTTCAACAGAAACAGATTTGAAATGAAACAATCTTACGATATTGGAGACTTTTATTCACACAAATAATGATAAACTATCATTATAAATCAGTATATTGCATGATAAAAGTCCGAAATTAAAAATTTCTTTTTCAAATTAAAGTCTCGTAAGAATATCTTTCTCGCACTGATAGTATCAAATGATAATAAATTCAGCATAGCGCTTTAAAGCACCCAACGCAACAGACCTTATATATTGGATACTCTTCTTATGATACTCTCCATAATCACCCAAAGACCTTTTTTTCATAAAAATCGCGACAGAAAAAAACAAAAAATATATCACCACACTGTTTTACTCAAGAATCTCTCTGTAAATAGAATAGAAAACAAACATTATCGGTTTTCATATAAAGATTTGTTTAATTTCTTTACATTCCAGATCATCGAGAAATATTTAAAATATCTTACAATCTCCTTTGATATCAGCCTGTTTACCTCATCAGCAATTTTAATACAAAAAATCACTTTTGCATTATGACTCTCTACTCAATTTGTTAATATTATTATAAAAAATAAATATGTGTAGCCCATCTTCTCTGAAAAAATAAAACAAGCACATTTTAATAATGACTGTCAGACATTTTTAAAAATTACCCATTTTAAAATGGGCTTGTTTATTTCCCTTCATTGAGTAGAATTTCACGTTTTCCAACATGATTAGCGGCTCCAACAATGCCTTTTTCTTCCATCCGCTCGACGAGAGAAGCTGCTTTATTATAGCCGATTGAAAGACGGCGCTG
Source organism: Bartonella sp. TT121SHDZB (assembly GCF_042193415.1). Taxonomy (NCBI): domain Bacteria; kingdom Pseudomonadati; phylum Pseudomonadota; class Alphaproteobacteria; order Hyphomicrobiales; family Bartonellaceae; genus Bartonella; species Bartonella sp. TT121SHDZB. Next base: position 214,777 of record NZ_JBHILR010000002.1, read on the forward strand.
AATATAAGATGTTGAACATTTTTTATCACGCATAACAATTTTTACAGCTTGGTTATAAAGTTCCTCACCCTCTTCATCAAAATTTTCTTCCTCAGAAATTCCAGCAACTGAATCAGCAGAAGTATCCTCTTTGTTATCGTCTTCATTATCAGTTACCGTTGCTAAATAATCAGGTTTACCTTGCATTTTAAGATGTGCAACAATGGATTCAACTTCTTCATCAGAGACAAAAGGTCCATGAACACGCACAATGCGTCCACCACCAGCCATATGAAGCATATCCCCCTGACCTAAAAGCGTTTCAGCACCTTGTTCACCCAAGATCGTACGACTATCAATTTTTGATGTTACTTGAAAAGAAATGCGGGTAGGAAAGTTCGCTTTAATTGTACCGGTGATAACATCAACAGAAGGACGTTGCGTTGCCATAATAAGATGAATACCTGCCGCACGCGCCATTTGCGCTAAGCGCTGAATGGCATTCTCTATTTCTTTTCCTGCCACCATCATAAGATCAGCCATCTCATCAACAATCACAACAATATAAGGAAGCTGCGTGAGATCCATGGCTTCTTCATGATAAAGCATTTCCCCTGTTTTCTTATCAAAACCCGACTGAACAGTACACATGATCGTCTCGCCTTTTTGAGCTGCAAGTGCAACGCGCGCATTAAAACCATCAATATTACGCACACCCAACTTAGCCATTTTGCGATAACGTTCTTCCATTTCACGAACCGCCCATTTTAAAGCTGTTACCGCTTTTTTGGGATCTGTTACAACAGGTGTTAAAAGATGTGGTATGCCATCATAAACAGAGAGCTCTAACATTTTAGGATCAACCATGATCAAACGACACTGCTTTGGTGTCATACGATAAAGAATCGACAAAATCATTGTATTAATTGCAACAGACTTTCCTGATCCTGTTGTTCCCGCAACCAATAAATGAGGCATTTTTGCTAATTCTGCAATGACCGGTTCACCATTAATCCCCTTCCCTAAAGCAAGAGCAAGTTTAAACTCACTTTCACGAAAAGAACGTGTTTGGATTAATTCCCGTAAATAAACGGTTTCACGAACCGCATTGGGTAACTCAATCCCGATAACATTACGTCCAGGAATGACAGCAACGCGTGTAGAAATAGCAGACATAGAACGCGCAATATCATCAGAAAGATTAATAACGCGTGATGACTTTATACCCGCAGCAGGCTCAAATTCATACATTGTTACCACTGGCCCTGGATGAACATGGATAACTTCACCCTTAATGCCAAAATCTTCCAACACACTTTCCAAAAGTCCAGCACCACGTTCTAATGTTTCCTGAGGAATCATTGTACCTTCATGAAAAACAGGTTCTTGCAATAAATTGATCGGAGGAAATTCATAAACATCGCAGTCAACAGATTGAATATTTTGCGCAAAAGCAGAATCATAATTGCCTAATGGCGCGCGGCTAGATTGGAATATTTTAGTTTTAACGTTTGCTTGCATCACAGACAAATCTTTTGAATTCTTTGTGACATCTTTTGTTATACAATCAACGGTATTATTGGCGATAGTATTATTGCTATTTTCAGTCTCTATACAAGCCCCAGCGCCGCTTAACGCCTCAGTATTATTTACCGCCTCTGCATCATTTGACGTATGGACACAATCTTCAACAGAAAGCTTAGAATGATACTCTTTAGTCGTATCATTATTTGTATGCATTAAATTAGAAATTTGCTCAACGCCTCGCATCCTTTCTGCTGGAGATTCTGATGTAATTGAATCATAGAGTTGTGGAAAACGGTATTCAAGAACACGGTAAAGAGCAGTTATTGACTCATCAAAGGCAGAAGGAATATGAGGTGTAATTTCATTTTTTGTGTCAATCGATGCATCCTTTTTTGAAGTTTGAGTATCCACATGTTCAAATATCAAAGATTCACACTCAAAAAATGCATCATCGGAAAGGTGCAAAGCAGGATTCATTTTTTGTAGCACATTTTCTCCTGGTAATTTATGTTCTTGTTTATCCTCCTTAAGCGGAATATTTGCTGGTGACATACCAGTAATTTGTCGTGACAACTGATGTAAAACTGTTGAATGACAAACTGACGTTTTATTCTCTATTGATTGAGGATTAATGACTTTTTTTGTCGATAAAACATTTTTCGTTTTCTTGTTACAGCGTACAATATCTGTCATTTGTTTTTGATCTTGCTTCGTAAAAATTTTAAATTGTTTTGCAAAAACTGGATCTGTTTCTATACGACGACGCAAAATCTCAACTTCTGGGGTTCTCGTAAAACGGACATTTTTTCCGAGGGTAAATGCCTTTTTCCATACTTCCGGATAAGGAAATATCTCAGTAATCTTAATAGATAAATCTTCTCTTGATGCACCTTCTGTACCATCATCAGAAAAAGAAGAGGTAGGAATAGATTTTGTTTTCGAATTATGCATGGCACCCAACAAATTTATAGCAATGAGAAAAATAATCTTTTCAAAAAGAATTCATAGAGACTATCATATGAAGGTTAATAACCTTTTGCTGATGGTTACTTTTTAATGAAAAAAATAATGCCATAATGCACATTTATTCTCCTTATTTACGGCGTAAATTGCCCAGTTTATGGTGCCGTATAGCGCGTATTCCATTCGTTTTGAAGAAAACTTCATGAGAAAAAAGATTCAAGAAAATTGTCTATACTTCTCTTTCCCTCCCTTTTCATAAAAATGATTAAAATACAAATAATTATATAAGCGTTGCTCTATTTTAATTCTCCATGCTTGATTATCGTACGACACTCTAATTTCTCACGTTTTTATAAGATTACCCTTGTTATCCTCGTTTAAAAAGGCTTAGACTAAGACAATCATAATGACATAAATACAAATAGAAAAAAGGGAGTGAATTATGTTTAATAAACGGAAATTTTATATCAATGGTCTATGGGATGAGCCAAGCACTCCTCACGATTTTGACGTCATTAATCCATCAACAGAGGAGGCTTGTGCTGTCATTAGCCTTGGAAGTACAAAAGATGCTGATAAGGCAATTAACGCGGCTAAAGAAGCGTTTCAAAAATGGAAAACAACATCACCAAATGAACGTCTTGGATTTGTTGAAAAAATTCTAGAGATCTACGAAAAACGTTCCAAAGACATGGCAAAAACCATTTCAATGGAAATGGGAGCACCAATTGATATGGCGCTTAATGCGCAAACTGCAACCGGAAGTTCCCATATTCGCAATTTTATCGAAGCTTATAAAGAGTTTTCGTTCCAAGAAACTTTAATAAAGGGAAATGAGCAAGCAATCCTTCACTACGATCCTATCGGCGTCGTAGGATTAATTACGCCATGGAATTGGCCCATGAATCAAGTAACGCTTAAAGTTATTCCTGCTCTCTTGGCTGGCTGTACCATGGTGTTAAAGCCCTCTGAAATTGCGCCTCTTTCTGCTATGCTTTTTGCTGAAATTGTAGAGGAAGCCAGACTTCCGGCCGGTGTTTTTAATTTAATCAATGGTGATGGTGCAAGTGTCGGCTCTTATCTCTCTGCACATCCAGATTTAGAAATGATCAGCTTTACTGGTTCAACTAGAGCAGGAAAAGATATTTCTAAAAATGCCAGCGCTACTTTAAAAAGAGTCTGTCTGGAACTTGGGGGAAAAGGAGCGAATATTATCTTTGCTGATGCCGACTCAGATGCTGTTCAACGTGGTGCACGACATTGCTTTTATAATAGTGGACAAAGTTGTAATGCACCGACTCGTATGCTTGTAGAACAAAGCATCTATGACAAAGCCGTGAAAATAGCCAAAGATATTGCAGAAACAACAAAAGTAGGACCAAACTGCCAAGAAGGAAATCATATTGGACCTGTCGTTTCAAAAAAACAATATGATAAAATTCAAGATCTTATCCAATCGGGAATTGATGAAGGTGCGACTCTTGTTGCAGGCGGGACTGGTTTACCAAAAGGAATGGAACGCGGTTATTATGTCCGTCCAACAGTCTTTGCTGATGTAAAACCTCATATGCGTATTTTTAAAGAAGAAATCTTTGGTCCAGTTCTCTCGATTCTTTCTTTTAGTACAGAAGAAGAAGCTGTCGCTTTAGCGAATGAAACTGAGTATGGTCTTACAAACTATATTCAATCGCAAGATCGCAACAAATGTCGTCGTATTGCGGCACAAGTACGCTCTGGTATGGTAGAAGTTAATGGACATGGATTACCCAGTGGAAGCTACTTTGGAGGTGTAAAATTTTCTGGGCGCGCTCGTGAAGGAGGACATTGGGGAATTAAAGAATTTCTCGATAGTAAAGCAATTTCGTACTGGTAAAATCTTATTAAAAACTTAATAGGAATCGTATGGTAATACAGAAAATAACGGATGAAGGTGCTCTTGGGCAACGTCTTGATCAGTGGCTCGCAAAACAATATCGTGATGTGCTCTCACGTTCGCGTTTGCAAACCCTCATCCGTGAAGGCTGTCTTAAAATTGATGGTCAATTCATAAAAGAATCAAAAACAAAATTAAAACCTAACCAAATAATTGAATTGGAAATGCCGGACCTTCGTGATGCAGAACCTAGCGCTGAAGCCATTGCATTGGACATTCTTTTTGAAGATGATCATATCATTGTTATTAACAAACCAGCGGGTCTTGTTGTTCATCCTGGCAATGGCAATTGGACCGGTACGTTGGTTAATGCCCTTATTTACCACTGTGGGAATAGTTTATCTGGTATAGGTGGTGTTAAACGCCCTGGCATTGTCCATCGTCTCGACAAAAATACAAGCGGTGTTATGGTTATTGCAAAAAATGATCTGGCTCATAAAAGTCTTAGCGCTCAATTTTCTGATCATGGACGTACCTGCGCATTAGATCGACGTTATCATGCCTTGATTTGGGGGACACCTCAGCGCAATGTCTGGACGATTGATGCATCACTTGGTCGTTCGCCCCATAACCGGACAAAGCAAGCTGTCATCCATAACCAAAACCCTTATGCTCGTCATGCTGTTACACATGTTTCTCTGCTTGAAAAATATGGCTCTCGTGCAGACTCAACATCTTTTGCTAGCCTTCTGGAATGTCGCTTGGAAACTGGACGCACCCATCAAATCCGTGTTCATATGGCTCATATCGGACATCCTCTCATAGGTGATATGGTTTATGGAAACGCTTTTAAAACAAAATCAAATACCCTTAATCCCACTATTAGAAATGCAATCGATCAATTCAACCGACATGCACTCCATGCTACCAGTCTTACTTTTGAACATCCTTCTATCGGTAAAGTTATGTCGTTTTCCGCACCATTGCCTCAAGATATGGCTAAACTTATTAAGCTTTTAAAAAAAATGAATTGAAACTTTTCCCCTTCTCAAGATTTCACAATAAAATATCTTTTTTTGAACAAAATTGAAAAATATGCTAGAGTGAGGTTATGAGGATAGTTAGCTATCTGAAACAGAGAATTTGCCTTATTAGGGAATTCAAACAAAAGGAGGGTGCTATATGGCCCATATGAATTTGTTGTCAGTAATGACAGGTGATGGTGGTTTAAACCGTTACTTGGAAGAAGTTCGTCGTTTTCCAATGCTTGAGCCAAAAGAAGAGTATATGTTAGCTCAGCGTTACCGTGAGCATAATGATCTAAAAGCTGCGCATAGGTTGGTCACCAGTCATTTGCGTCTCGTAGCTAAAATCGCTATGAGATATCGAGGCTATGGACTCCCCATTGGGGAAGTTATTTCAGAAGGAAATATTGGACTCATGCAAGCGGTTAAACGTTTCGAACCAGAACGGGGTTTTCGTCTTGCAACCTATGCAATATGGTGGATTAAAGCGTCAATCCAAGAATATGTATTACGGTCTTGGAGCTTGGTGAAAATGGGGACAACAGCTAATCAAAAGCGCTTGTTTTTCAACCTTCGTAAATTAAAAAGTAAACTTCAAGCACTTGATAGCGGCGATCTCAATGCAGAACAAGTAAAAGAAATCGCGACTCAGTTAAATGTCACAGAAGATGAAGTTGTGTCAATGAATCGTCGGCTTGGGGGTGATACTTCGCTCAATGCACAGATTCGGACAAAAGAAGGGGAAAACAGCGAGTTACAAGATTGGTTGGTGGATGAATCTAACGATCAAGAACAAATTTTAATTGAAAAAAGTGAATTAGAAAATCGCCGTTCCATGCTCATAAATGCCATGGACAATCTCAGTGAACGCGAAAAACGTATATTCAAAGCGCGTCGTTTAAGCGATGTACCACTCACCCTAGAAGAACTCTCTGGTGAATTTAACATCAGTCGAGAACGAGTAAGGCAAATTGAAATGCGTGCTTTTGAAAAAGTGCAAAACTCTATCAAAGATTTTTCTTTATCTCAAAGTCAAGTATAAAATTCTAGAATTAAGTATAAAGTCAATTGTTTGCGCATTCTAAGGTGGAAATGAAAAAAGCATATATTGACTTTATACTGGTAAATTAACCTATAGAATTCTTTGAGATATTGATATGTGAACTTTATTGAGTACGTTTAGTATAATTGATATAAAAGGCTGTGGAGAATTCTCTACAGCCTTTTATTTTTTTGCATCTATGTTTTACTTTTTTGACCGAGAACTGTTAACTTCTCTTGTTGTGCAAGCCATTGTCCAATCACTTCATTAAAAATAGACTTACCCGTTGGTCCTTTTGCAAAGGTTAATTCATTTATACGCCCGTTTTTATCCGTTAACACCAAACGCATCCAATCTAATTCTCGCATCAATTGTAAATTTTGATCAAGAAATGGATGATGACCACTCAATGCAACAAGAAAAAAATCATCGTTAATCTTTGCAGCAATGGTTCTTGTTAAAACCTGCCCAATGGATTGTTCACTTGCTTTAAAGGTTAAGGCTTGAACATTGCTTATAGCTTTACCTGAAAATTTATCAGAAAGAATAAAAATAAGGTCCATAATATACGCAGCAGGAAATGACCGATCGGTATTACGACGTAAAATTAACCGTAATGATAACCCTTCATCAGGAATTGTTATATCACCTTGTATAGCGGTTTCCTCTGGAGCCCCCTTCACATGAGACTCCTTTATAAGCGTCCAGCTAGCTCTCCCCGTTGCTATCTTTTCTGCATCATAATTTGTACGTGCTTGATAAAAAACAGCTTCCCCTGATTTTTCAAGCGATTGCAAATTGCTGGCAACAACTGTTGAGATTCCTTCCTCATCTGAAGAATCTATCGCTTTTTTTAAACCAACATCAATTTCACTTCCATCCTCTAATAAGCGTTGTGTTAACTTTCTCTTAATTGGAAATGCCTTTGGTACTCTGTGAGAAGCTTGAAGATTTTCTTCTAAAAACTGATAATCATTTGATACAAATACACGCTCACCAACAAAAAAAACACCAACAATTAAAACAACAAAACTAACAACAAAAACAGCACTTATCACAATATGCCTTTGCACTAACGATTTATTAGCACGACGTAAAGCCTGAGAAAAAATATGCGAAACAATATGCGGATTATCTTCCTGCGAAGAAGAAACCTTTAACACACCGCTATTAACATGCTGAGAAGGCAAATAAGCCTCCATATTAACAGGCTCTGCATCTGGTATATCTGATACACAAGGCTCATCAAATATCTTGTTATCCATTGAACGTATAACAAAATCCTGATTTCTTTTTATGTTGACCACTGAAAATTCATTATTCTTTGACCATAGGTTTTTTTTTGTAACTTTCTTATCTTCATTTATATTTGTGGGATTCCACCCAATAACTGAAGCAAGCAACTTCTTTTCAACTGCTAAATATTCTTCCTCAACAGTTGCAATAGAACTTTGAAGAATCTTTCTTTGTTCATCCGCTATTATTTGTGGTATTTTTGCTGTTAAAAATTGATGTTCTAGTGTTTCAGTCGCCCGCTTATAAATTCGCTTACGCACTTGCGGTGTAACATTATTTTGTGCATTAATCGCCTTTTTTAAGATTCCAACGAAATCTACCATTTCCTCTATAATCTCTCTTAAACTGAGAAAAAAACAGCAGTAAAGCTAAAAAACTTTATTTTAGCCCTCTAAATTGATTGTCATTTATACTGGTACAACTATTGTAATAGTGTAAAATGAATATGAAAAATAAACAATGCTATTTTGCACCTTTCTCTCACACGCTCTAAAAAATTTTCTTTGTAAAAAATACAGAAACGAACAAAGAACACATATAGAAATCTAAAAACAATAATCAATTTGCAAAGGGATCTGTAATGAGAATAGTATCTTCACGCTCTGGACTCGTGGATAATAAAGCCACTTTCGTATTAATCAATTCTTCAATATAGCGTATATATTTAACAGCCTGCACTGGTAAATCTTCCCACCTCAATACATGTGCTGTTTTTTCCTTCCAGCCTTCTAATGTTTCATAAATAGGCTTCACCCGAGCCTGAGCCCCCATGGAAGAAGGTAAATAATCAATCCTTCTACCATCAAGCTCATAACCAATACAAATTTTTATTTCATCCAAACCATCTAAAACATCAAGTTTTGTCAATGCTATACCTTGAACACCGCAAATTGTTACCATCTGACGGACTAAGATAGCATCAAACCAACCACATCGACGCTTTCGACCCGTTACAACACCAAATTCATGTCCACGCACTCCTAGAAATTCACCAATATCATTTATCTGCTCTGTCGGAAACGGACCTTCTCCAACGCGTGTGGTATAAGCTTTTGCAATACCCAACACATAGTGAATTGCACCAGGCCCCATCCCTGAACCTGTACATGCCTGCCCAGCAACTGTATTCGATGACGTTACATAAGGATAAGTTCCAAAATCATTATCGAGTAAAGCACCTTGCGCACCTTCAAAAAGAATGTGTTTTCCTCCCCGATACCCTTCATCTAAAAGACGCCACGTACAATCCATAAAGGGCAAAATTTTATCCGCTACTTGCATCAATTCATCATAAAGCGCTTGAGAATCAATCTCTTCAACACCCATTCCACGACGCAAAGCATTATGATGCCTCAAAAGCCGCTCAATCTTAGCCATAAGCGTATCTTTTTCTGCTAAATCCATCACTCGAATAGCACGCCGTCCCACCTTATCTTCATAAGCCGGTCCAATACCACGCTTTGTTGTACCAATCTTTAAACCAGATAAACCGCTTTCTCGAATCGCATCAAGATCACGATGCAAAGAAAGAATCAAAGGAGCATTTTCAGCAATACGTAAAATTTCTGGTGTAATTTTTATACCCTGATCATATAGTTTTTTTAATTCTGCAACAAAATGATGAGGATCAACAACAACACCATTGCCAATGATTGATAACTTTCCACGCACTAAACCAGACGGTAAAAGTGATAATTTATAACTCACTCCATCAATAACCAATGTGTGGCCAGCATTATGCCCCCCTTGATATCTCACCACAATATCTGCTCGCTCAGATAACCAATCTACAATTTTACCTTTGCCTTCATCACCCCATTGTGTACCGACAACAACTACATTGGCCATAACTTTCTCCGTCTGTTTGGTCAAAAAAACCAGCATTCAAAAACAAATGCTTCTTTATAACGAAACCTTAGAGCAAGTGCGACTCCTCATTTCAGATTTTTCTCACTCTTTAAGTGATTAAATTTTTTACTTTATGATATAAATTTGTCATTTTTGCCACAAAAAGCGAAAAATAGAGATTTTAATTTGTGCTTTACCTAACACCTGACAAAGCATTCATTCCCCCTCTTAATCTTTTACAATTAATGTAATACTTAAAGGCTGTTTGTCTAATACAAGAATACGAAAGATTATCATAATCTCTCGTATTTTTTCTGTTTAAAAACGCGTTGTGAAAATCGCCAATAATTATTTAAAGCTGTGCTTTTTCAACTTGGAACGCCCATTCAAGCCATTCTGTTAAAATTTCAAGATCGGAAGCTTCAATTGTTATACCCGCCCAAATTCGAAGCCCAGGAGGAGCGTCGCGATATGAACCGATATCATAAGCGACCCCTTCCTTATCAAGACGTTTCACAACCGCTTTTATAAAAGATACTCGCTTTTCCGTATCCAAAGCAGTAATCACTGGATCCACAATATCTAAACAAATAGCGGTGTTAGAACGCACTTCAGGATCTTTTGCCAAATATTCTAACCATGGCGTTTTGCGAACAAAAGCATCAAGTACAGAAAAGTTTTTCTCAACCCGTGCTCTTAATGCCGCTGCACCTCCTAGAGACTTTGCCCACTTCAACCCATCAAGAAAATCCTCAACACAAAGCATAGAAGGCGTATTGATTATCTTTCCTTTAAAAATATCTTCGTTCAACTTTCCATTTTTCGTCATACAGAAAAGTTGGGGCATCGGCCAAGCTGGAACATGATTCTCAAGCCTCTCAACAGCACGAGGACTTAAAATCACCATACCATGTGCAGCCTCACCTCCCAAAACTTTCTGCCATGAAAAAGTGACAACATCTAATTTTGAAAAATCAAGATATTGCGCAAAAGCTGCAGATGTTGCATCACAAATGGTTAATCCAGCCCGCTTATGCGGAATGAAATCCGCATTAGGAATACGCACCCCAGAAGTTGTGCCATTCCATGTAAAAACAACATCACGATCAAAGTCAAGTTGTGTTAAATCTGGTATTTCACCATAAGGAGCTTCGAAACGACGCACATCAGAAAGCTTTAATTGCTCGACAACATCTTTATTCCACCCAAATCCAAAACTTTCCCACGCTGCCATATCAATGCCACGCTCACCTAATAGAGACCATAGAGTAGCCTCAACAGCACCGGTATCTGAACCTGGCATAATTCCTATACGATGATCAGAAGGAACCTCAAGAATCTCACGGGTTAAATCAACAACTTCAGCAAGTTTTAATTCTGCTTCTCTCGATCTATGTGAACGTCCAACTAATGCATTTTTAAGAACATCAAGAGTCCAACCAGGACGTTTGCTACAAGGACCTGAAGAAAAATTAGTATTATTGGGACGACGGCTTGGTTTTTGTAACATTATCATTATTTCTCCCCTTTTAGATGACTTGCTTTCTTTAATAAAGAAAAACAAATTATTATAAAGACTACTCAATAGTCTCTTAAAAAAAATCAAAAATGTTTTCTATTTATTTCGTAGGCTTTAAATTCACGAAAACTTTAAAAAATCTTCCTTAATCATACTTATATATTGATTTCTTTTGATTTTTTTCGTATCATCACCACGATAAGATAGCATTCTGATAACAACACACTAACGTATCATAACATACCTATCAAGTTTATTTTATAATAAAGATTCATTGATAACTCTCCAGAATAGGGAGATAAACTTATTAAAAAATCAATTATTTTTCTTTTGATGACTGGACAGAGAAAATTTTAATGTTATAACCGCAAACACTTTATATGTTTTATGAAGTATGCCCAGATAGCTCAGTTGGTAGAGCAGCGGACTGAAAATCCGCGTGTCCGTGGTTCGAATCCGCGTCTGGGCACCATTTTCTTTTTTATTGCTAATAAATCATTGTTTTTACTAAAATTTTTTAAAGTGAGGAGCACCCAAATAAAAGTAAGGGAATAGAATTTCGCAACATGCCTTTTAATTGTTGTCGATCAGGACTTATTTTTGAGGCGTTTTGTTGATTCGTGCACTCAAAATTCTTTCATTTATAACAAGATGAATTCTTAAAGAATCTCTTTAAAAATTTTTGATGTTATGCGCCATATTAATGGTATTATCTGTATCAGAGTTATCCACGATAATAATTACTTTTCTAAGAAATACGAAAGCCTTCACTACAAAATTATCGAAAATATCAAAGAAAGCATGTGTTTTTACAAAAGTTTTTTAAATTTATATTAAGTCGCTTTAAATATATGATGTGTTGATTTGTCATCATAATTTGTTGTTTTATATGTTGAATGAGCAATCTGAATATCGTAGATCTCTCATTTGAGATTTGTTTATATTCAATCAATTAAAATCACTTTCTTGCATATCACAAAGGTGGCTAGCATGTGGATAAAAAACGTTTTATGAACCATCTCAGAATCCAAAGCTATAGCAATATTGGTAACTGGCAAAAGTGTATGATACTATCGGCTTGCTCCTTCATAACTGTAAAAATGCTGATATCTTAGTATAATTATTCGCAGGGGCTTTAGCATTATACTATTCACAAGCATCATCGCAGAATAGGTGTAACATTGTGCTCTAAGAGATGCCTTTTTAAAACAAACTCGTAAATTGATCAAAACAAGTTATATCGTGTTTGAGCTGTTCTCTTTGTAAGTCAGGGACATTACTCTATTGAAGAATGTGAAACATAAACGCGTAATTTCCATTATAAAAAGATATTGATATGAGCGCTTTTGAAAATCGGAAAGCCAAATAAAAAGAAATGGTTAAGCGATCGATTGCTTCGCCTCTATCCTCATATCATTTTCTCTAAAAATTTTACGAAATTGACACTCATCCATCTTGAAAAAATTAAAAGACGTACAAACCTTCTTTCGAAAATAAAACTTATACCACTCTTTCAAGGAAGTAAAATTTTAAAAATCAATTGGCGCAAAGTTCGAAAATAATTATTGCAAATAAACTCATCACTCGCATCGTTTTATAAAAATACTAGTATTTTTTAAAGCCTATTATAAAAAAATTATTAATTCCGTCTTGAACACTTACATACTATAACCTATTGCTACAATATATAAAACTCTTCGAATATTAATATACATAATTTGTTTAGCATGTATAGATATATACATAGCTTATTATTTATTCTATTTATGATAAAGTTATTATTTTTTCCCAAAAAAATAAATAATCTACCATTTGAATATAAAAAATATTGAAGAATATAAATACATTCCCAAATTACTATATATACGTTTTGTTTTTTGAAAAATAAATACCATATTTTCCCAAAATAAATTATGATTACCAGGATGAGCTGGTGAAATAATCTTATTTAATAAAGAATTGCTCTGTTTACCAAGTAGTAAATCGGATGCAGAAATAGTATGAGTAATAGATGCTTCTCGCTGAAAAACGGTACGTTCAGATGCTTTCACGGTAGATAAAAAAATTAATAATAGAACACATATAGCAAATAAATATTTTACAGTCATTTTTATAATTTACCTCAATCAATAAATATTCATAATGAAATTAACATAAATATATTTTTGTGTCTATATTATATTTCAGATAAAAAATATATTTCTTTGTAACTTTTGTTTAATAACCAATTAAAATATATATACCAAATTGAAAAATAATATTATTTACTACATGAAATATTTTTCAAAATTTATTATTTAATAAAATTTTATTTATATAAATTTTAAAAATGAGTTGTATAATTTGTGAATAATATTTTTACATATACGTATATTATTTATAAGATATCCCGTATAAGTCAAAATTAAAATTTATAATAAACATATAATAAATTACTCTTTGCTAGATATGATATTTCATTAAAATACAAAAAGTAAGATAAAAATACTTTATCTTATTACTATTTGTGCTCTATTTTTCCCCCATGTACTGTCATACAAAACTTCATTTCAGAAACAGCATTACCCTTTCTCGAAATGAATGAGAGGAACAGTTTTTTTAATGGTAAGCGCTACAAAGGATGCAATCAGCACTTTTAAAAAACCACCAATTAAAAAAACTAATGAACTTATTAAAACTGTTAGCAAAGGCACTTGTATCATATACCCTGTCCATAGAATACCAAAAGCGTAGACAACGCCTATACCACCCACAGTATTTATCAAGAATAAGAATATAAAATTTAAGCGCTTCCACAATAACTCAACCAATAAGCCAATGAAAAATGCAGCAAAAGGAAAACTGATGAGATAACCACTCGTAACTCCTGAAAAAACACTAATTCCACCACGACCACCAGGCAATAGAGGCAATCCAATAGCAACAAGTATAAGAAAAAGGAGCGATGCTAAAGCTCCCCTTTTTGCTCCAAGTATAGACCCTGCTAACATTGGAGCCATCGACTGAGCTGTAATAGGGACTCCTAGAAGAAAAGGAAGATAAACAGGAGGAAAAAGACTTAAAGCAGCATAAATAGCGGCAAATAAAGCTATATAAACTAAATCTTTTGTATGCACTGGACTATTCCTTCATTATGGCAAAGCTTTAGTTATTATCGTATCATTAATCAAAAATATCAGCTTTATAAAAGCACACTTCCAATGCCTTAGATATCAAGAAAAATATTATAATAATATTACTTATATGAATCGTATTAGATTCTACAATGTTTAATTATATCATAATTGAATATATTTAAATTCAATGGACTTGCGATGATATATAAATATATTATAATAACAGAATGACAAAATGATACATTTATTTTAGCTTATTCTTATTATTTTTTATTTTAACTGTATGGCGTTATAATAATACATTCAAAATAAAACCTATCTTTTCTTTGAATAAATGAGCGGGACAGATCTTTTAATTGCAAATGCGACAAAGGATGCAATCAATATTTTTAAACAATCACCTATCAAAAAAACTGAGGAAGCGATTAAAACTTTCAGTAAAGAAACTTTAGTCATATATGCTGTCCATGGAACACCAAAAGCATAAACAATTCCTATTCCCCCTACAGCATTTATTGCAAATAATGTTATAAAATTTAACCGCTGCCAAAAGAGTTCTACCATTAAGCCAATAAAAAATGCAGCAAAGGGAAAACCTATCAAATAACCACTTGCAATCCCTGAAAAAACACTGATCCCACCACGACCACCAGGCAACAGAGGTAATCCAATCACAACAAGTATAAGAAAAAGGAGCGACGCTAAAGCACCCCTTTTTGCCCCAAGTATAGACCCTGCTAACATCGGTCCCATCGACTGAGCTGTAATAGGAACGCCTAAAAGAAAAGGAAGATAAACAGGAGGGAAAAGGCTTAAAACAGCATAAATAGCAGCAAATAAAGCTATATAGACTAAATCTTTTGTATTCATTCGATTCTTCTTTTACTACAAAAAACTTGAATTATTATGAGATGCTGTATCAATAGTATCAGCATCATAAGAACGCGCTTCCAATGCTTCAGCCACTTCCGAAGCCATTCTTATGGTTCGTATAATTAAAGGTATTGCAAGAGCAACAATGTTAGTATTAAGTCCGCGTGCTTGTTGTGCTTCACGCACCTCATTAAACTGTTCACTCAAAAGAGGAATAAATCTGATAGCCATAGAGATGACCATACTCACTTTTGATGGATTTATACCAAAACAACGGAAGGGCTGGAGCCCTGCTTCAATTGCATCCACCATATCTGAAACTTTTGTTGTGAATGAAACAAGTGATGATAAAGAAAAGAGGATAATAGGACGTAATATGACCTCAACCCCCATAAGCCAACTGCTAAAAATAGTTTGAAATATAAATAGAAGAACTAAAAGCAATCCTATCGATTTAAACTGCTTTATCACCATTTTAAAAGGAATCTTGGCAACTCTATAGAATAAGACAACAAATAATAAGAAAAGTCCAAGAAGTGATATAGATGAAACCATTATTATAGTAGTTCCACACACTGTAAGGAATAATAACTTAACTCTAGGATTAAGTCTATGAATAAATGTATCCTTTGAAATATATAAACCGATCATGACATTCTTTTTATATACGCCTTGATAGCAACAAAAGGCACATCATCAATTGCTATTTCCCCCTTATCAAAAACAAGTACTCTATCAAAATTTTTCAAAAACTCCAAATCATGCGATACAACAATCACTGTTTGTGGTAATTCTTCTATTACTTGCGTAACACGATGCTTATTGCGCAAGTCAAGTAATGTCGTCGGCTCATCAAAAATAATGTAATCTGGTTTCATTGCAACTACACTGGAAATCGCAATGAGTTGTTTTTGCCCACCACTTAATAAATGAACAGCATGATTTCTAAAAGCTTCAAGCTCATAACGCTGCAAAATTTCATCTACACGTTCCTTAATTTCATCTTTATTAAGCTTTAAATTTTTGAGACCAAAAGATAAGTCCTCTTCAACTAATGGTAAAACAATCTGATTATCAGGGTTTTGAAAAACAAATCCAACTTTACGCTTTACTGCCTTCGCATCGCGTTTGGTATCGAGTCCATCAACGCTTACAGAACCATGAGATGGTAATTGGAGCCCATTAATAAGACGAACAAATGTACTTTTTCCAGAACCATTTGCACCAATAACAGCGATGCGACTTTCAGTAAGTTGTACAGTAATATTTCTTAAAACACACAAATCACCAAAAACTTGTGTTACCTTATCAAATTTTATAAGCCCCAAGATTTATTCCAATCAGTCCCTTTGATTAGCTCTTCTTTCGCTATCGTTTCAGTTTATAACCTAAAAGTAAAAACAAGCACCATAGAGGAATAATAATGACTGCCAAACTCATATCAGGCATCTGTACTGGAATATATGACCTAAGAAAAGATGCCTTTATTCCTATCATCTCAAACAGCTGAGCTATGAATCCATTTTGTCCAAAACCACTTATAAACATTATACAAAATAATAAAGCAAGAAAACATAAGCAAAAATAGTTAGCGTAAGGATATAAACCAAAAGCATAAATAAACGGCTCTTTTTTGTCCTTATGGGCCTTTCGAAACTTCAAATGAACAATAACAATAATGCCCCAAGTAATAACCGCTGCTGCTGTAGCAAGAGCCATGATCCGCATAAAACTATTATTGGGAATAAGAGCATTAACGATGATAATCATCGCAGTACAAATTGATGAAAATAGGATAGCAACATAAGGTACCCGTGCAGAATTAAGTTTACTAAAAATATGTGGTGCATTTTTTTGTATCGCTAAACTGTAAAGCATACGGCCATTAGAATAAATACCACTATTATAAACTGAAATAGCTGCCATAATAACCACAAAATTCAAAATATGACCCGCAGCTGGAATTCCTATCGTCTCAAAAATTGTTACAAAAGGACTACCGTTTTTCTCAATCATATTCCATGGATTGAGCATCATAATAACACTAATAGAACCAACATAAAAAATTATAATTCTCCACATAACCTTACGAATAGCTGTGGGAATTGTTTTTGTTGGATTTGATACCTCTCCAGCAGCAACACCAATCAGCTCTGTTCCCCCAAAAGAAAACATCACCACACATGTAGCAAAAACAACACCCTCTATCCCGTAAGGGAAAAAACCACCATATTCCCAAAGACGATGAATGCCTACTTGATATCCACCTATTCCAGTGACAATAAGAAAAATTCCAAAAACAATCATACCAACAACGGCTGCAACTTTAACCAAAGCTAAACCAAATTCAAATTCACCGTAAAAACGAACATTCAACAAATTGATCAATGTCACGCACACAAGAACAATAAAAGACGACTTCCAATGATCAATCAAAATCCAATGATCTAAATAAAATCCCACCACTGTAAGTTCGGTCATACTGACGAGAATATAAAGAAACCAATAATTCCAACCTGTTATAAAACCTGCTAAACTTCCCCAATATTTATAAGCAAAAAAACTAAAAGCACCCGATGTTGGTTCTTCTACTGACATTTCACCAAGCATTCGCATGATAAAATAAATAATAAGCCCTCCGAAAAGATAAGCTAAAATAGCTGAAGGGCCAGCCAATTTTATAGATTCTGTTGAACCATAAAAAAGACCCGTTCCAATAACACCTCCTAAAGCAATCATTTGAATATGACGATTTTGAAGGTTACGTTTTAATTCATTGTGCTTTTTTTCAAACATCATGCCTCATTACTTTTGTTGAACCAAACCTCAACTTTTATCGAAAAAATTACACACCTTTTTCAAAAAGCACAAAACAAACGTAAATTTATTTTCTTGTCACAATGCAACTCTTTATTTTTCTGTGCATTATACGTATGTCCCGTTAAAGTTTTAAGAAAAATATGCTCCACCCTTTATTTAAATTAATGACCTTCATTTTCGTTACACTAACAATTATAGCATTGGTCATTGACAACGCACACTCTGTAATCAAATCACATTGGACAACAACTCCCCTTAATAAAATTTTAGCAAACCTTTTCCAAACAGATATCTATAGCATTAATCAATCTCTCTGCAAAATAATGCCTGATTTTTTGTCCTCAATTTGCATTACTCTCACTTATTTACCAGCATGGTCTATCTTTGCTACTTTAGCAATAATATTTTGTATCTTAAATTACGAAAAACAAAAGCCTTTTCAGAAAATATCGTATACATATAATGAAGAATACATTTAATCTTGAAAAAACTTCTAGAACTCACTGTACTATATACAACCAATGTAGCTTAGAGTACCTCCCCCCTATCAAAATAACTGCAAGTCTCTTAATCATAAAAACAGATTAAAACGCTTTATTATAAATAAATACACTCACTTATGATTTCTATAGATGATGATAACATCACTTTAAAGAAATTAGCGAATAAATCCAAATCTTTATTATATCTATAAAAAAACTCTGTACAGAAAAAATTGAAATATATCGAAGCACCTAGATTTTTCTATGGCTGCAGCTTTATATTCTACAAAAACCTTTCTTACTTCAGTAGAAAGCACATATAAAAAATGTTTTCCAATATCAGCCCTCCTTATATGATTGAAATTTTTTGAAATTAAATGAGGAAGTTTATAAAAAACTGTTTTACATATCTAAAAAATGCATTAAATAAAAACTAATCTGTAAATTATTGAAATTGTGATAAAGAACAGCTCACACTTTCCCCCCCCATCGTAGTATTCACCCTATCATATCTAAAAAATCTAAGAGACTATTACTAGAAAAGTTTCTAAAAAGCATCTTCCCCTATTGAGAAAATGGCAAAATAACAGCTTCAGTATCCCCCTGTTCTTCTAAATCTGAAAATCGTCTCGTTAAAACATCCACTTTTTTAGATATCTCATCCAAACTTTTCCATTGATTAGTTACCACACGAGAAAGCTCCTCAATGAATTTTTCTTGGTAAGCTAACTTCGTTTCTAGTTCTATCAGCCGATTTTCATCTGACATGATTCTTACTCCATCTTAAATAAAAAATGTGATTAATTTTATTAATCCTCCCTCCATTTTCTTCTTATAAAAATGAAAAGAAACTTTTCAACTAATTCTACTCATCTTATTTCCACATTAATAAAGGTTTATGATGATTTTTATCACATCATTTATTCAAACAAATTTTTTCCTTTCTTAAAGAACAGAAAATGTTTTTACCTTTACTAAGATATTTTAACACCATTTTCTATCCTAAAGATTTACGTTTCCAGCTTCTTAATTTGAGCGCTATCGTAAATCGGAAAGCATTTTATGGTATTAAGATCAAAGAATACTGCGTCCCCGTGACTTTTACATACTTCTCGCCCTTCTGCAAATTATTATCATATCTTATAAATTATTGAAAAAAATGCATACTTGCTTTTATACGTACTTTTAGCTATTACCTTCAAATTAGTTTTATCTCAATTGACTTACAAACCTATGCCGCATTAGCTCAGTTGGTAGAGCACATCATTCGTAATGATGGGGTCGCTGGTTCGAATCCGGCATGCGGCACCATTTTTTATCTTTAACACATTAAAATATATAGACTTTTTATTTAAACAGTAATTTTCAGACCACCTTTTGGACCACCTTCTACAGTTTATATAATTTTACCTAATTTGTTGTTATTTGCTCCTTATTTTTCTTTGGAATGAATGCTAGGATCTCTTTTTTCTCCACCTTCCTGCTTTATCTATCCTATACGGTTTTGGACATAGTTCTTGAAAGCACCCAATTGCGAATCGTGATTGTGGATACACTAAAAAGCTGTGCACATTCACGTGTTGTCACATATCTATTGCCATCATTAAATATCATCTTATTACCTTTCTCTTTTTTATATTACTTAAATGGGTGGGGGCTGGGAGGAGAAAGTTCCCCATAACTTCAAGCAGCTTTTATCAAAATCTTTTGTACCACTTGTGTTATTGCCCCTAAAAAGATTTCAACAGCTTGATCGATTTGTTTAAGACGCTTCTAGAAACGTAGCCAATACAACACCAAACCAAAGATGATACCATTCGACCCAAACGCCCCACAAAACACTTCATATGAAGAAAATAAAGGGCGTTTTCATATGGGAAAAAATACATGAAACAGCGCTCATCGTTCAAGTTTATTACAGGACAATATTCTTTACAAAACTATCAAATATCATTGGCCTATATATTGAATATGCTACATTAATATAGTGTTCCAGTTGAAAACAGACTATAAGATAAGAAAAATATACATTATGTTTTTATGTAATGATTTATTTTAAATACTTCACGAAGATATTTTTTTAAGAAAATTAAAAAATTATAGGAAAAATAAAGAATAATTAAATTAACTATAGATTTTTTGATTAAATATGTATAATACGTTATGTATTGAAATATATTGATTCTAAGGTAATTTTTAGATCTATAATGTTTAATTATAATATCTCTTTTTGTTTTTATAAACATTTCTTCGATGTAAGTTATGGATTATACAATTAATTAAAAACCAATACATATTAATTTGTTAATTATTATATTTATTATTTTTTATTGAAAAAGGCTTTTATTCTCTAAAAGTAGAGAGTTTTTTTCAAGTAGGTTTTTCTAGATCATTCTAGATCAACTGTAAGAGTTTATGGGTGGAATCTACCTGATATAAATTGGATTTATTAAAAGTTATTGTCTTTAAACAGAAAGGAGATCAATTGCTGCAACATGAATAGTAGTTAACATAATCTTTGTTTCAACGAAAAAACGATATCGGTCTTAACAGAGCCCATTGTGGAGATTTTAGCTCTATTAGATCTTTTTATTGTTCCGTTCTTTAAAATGAATAGATATGAGTTTTGAATTCATATCCTGTTTTACGTAGGTTTTTTATAGGATAAGAATAATAATGCGAAAAATATCAAAAGAAGGGCTTGCACTGATTAAGCAATTGGAGGGCTTACGTTTAGGAGCTTATGAGGATTCTGGTGGTGTATGGACAATTGGTTATGGGCATACAAGTGCTGCTGGTGCCCCAAGTGTCCATAAAGACATGCAAATTACGGAAAAAGAAGCCGAAAAAATCCTTTGTCAGGATTTGAAAGAATGTGAATCTGTTGCTGAAAAAGCCGTTACAGTTCCTTTAAACGATGAATAATTCGCGGCGTTAGTATCATTTTGCTATAATGTAGGAATAACAGCCTTTTGCAATTCTACACTATTAAAAAAGCTCAATAAAGGTGAATATGAATCAGTACCAGCCGAATTGCAAAAATGGACAAGAGTAGGAGGAAAACGTATCCAAGGTCTTGTCAATCGTCGAGCAGCTGAAGCAGGATTATGGGCAAAAGGAGCTCATGTTGCCCCCAATTATCATGTAGTAGAATCAGAAGGCGTAACAGGTATTTGTAAAGTGGAAGCTCTTGCACCAATCATAGGTTCTTTTTCAGGGCTTGGAGGGCTTTTTGCAGGAAATGGTCCTGTTCAATGGGTTTTAGCAGGCATTATGGTTTTAGCTGCTTGTACAGCTATGATATATATTGCTAAACGCTTTCAGGAACACCGTCTATGATCTTATGGATAAAAAAATATCTGACGATGACGTCAGCGATCATAGCAGCTTTTCTTATAGCTTTAGTAAAAGCCTTTTTCCTTGGGAAAAAAGTTGAAAAACAAAAGCAAACAAACGAAGCTTTCAAGATAGCGACAACACGGCTTGAGGTGGAAAATGAAATTAACAAAAAAAGTGATGCTGATGTGCGCACAAAGCTTTCTAACTGGTTGCGCGACGAATGAACGAACTTCTTGTATTGGATGGCTGCCAATTTATTTGAATCGACAAGATATCAACGTTGTTAGCTCAAATTTGGCGAGAGATATCTTAAAACATAACGAACAAGGTGAACGCCTATGTGGTTGGAAACATAAACGGAAAATAAAGTGATAAAAATACAATTCCTTTGAAACATTAATCAATGTAAAAGTGTGAAAAAGGTGAATAAATTCAGATTAAAAGTAGCAGCACTTGAAGGATTAAAACACTTTGACGGTTCATTGAGTTTAATTGGAGTAACAAAGATGCTTGAGTTATAACCAAAGGATTTTAAGCGGTTTCATTCGCGTGAAATGATTAAATGTATCGACGTATTCTAAGGGCATCTCTGTTATCCTATCAAAATAAGATGAGAAAAGATTTTATGGATTGCCCTGCTATCACCGTTCTAAGACCTAATGATACAAAATTTCTATCTTCAACAAAATAATATCTAGAAGTCTGGCATACTTAAGAAAATCAATCTACGGAACTGTACAATGGGTAGTTGTGCGGCTTTTATGCGATTTTTGAATGACATTGTTTGAGCTTTGCAAGCATAATGATATTGAAGATAAAGTAAATACTCTCACACTATATCTGCTTTTTTATGCTAAAGTGACGCAAGAACATTGTAAATAATATTGGTTGTTAATTTTTCTATAGGTAAGCTATCTATACGGAGAATAATATGCAATTCTAGTGGAAAAAACTAACGACCATTTTTCCTTCACTCTTTAACCCAGCTTTTTTACTTTCAAAAGCCACTCGAGCAACTTTTTTAAAAATATTATTTTGCTGTTATCAGAGAAGGAAACGATATTCTCTTGCTTGCCTCTAGGAAGACTGTTGAGATTTGTCTCAATGCCGCTGAAAAACTTCAAAAATATGAAATTATACTAACAGTTATAAGCGTACCAACAACTTGACCTTTGAATGATATATCTGTACTAAAGCTATGCCAATCCCATCGATCTGTTATTGTCCTTGTGTTGAACAATCATAAATGGAGAGCTCGGAGATGTAATAGCTAGATTGCTTATGGAGTGTAACATTGCATGCCAATTTGTAATGAAAGCGAATTAGACATTTTAGCAAACTACGGAATCAGCAGAGATGATATAACGAAAACTGTGTTCGCAATACAGTAATATATTAAAGAATATTAAACTGCTTCCTAATATGCTCGCCAGTTCAAAAATATCATAATACATTGATAATATATTGATTTATAAAGATAATATAGCGTCATTCATGTTGAATGAAGATCCCGAATAACGTAAGATTTTCTCATTTCAAATCTGTGTATGTTGAATCAATCAAAATCATTTGCTTGCACATCACAAGCGGGATGAGTGTGTGGATAAATTTGTATAAGAAAGGACTAAAAATGGCTCTTATGAACCGTTTTAATGCAAGAGCTGCTGCTGCTGCAACATTTGGGACGAGCAAAGTGTGTGATGGTACCGGCTTGCTCCTTCATAAGCGTAAAGATGGAGGTGCTCAATGGATTTATCATTATACCATTCACAGGTGCCGTCATGAAATGGGCTTGGGTACCTTAAGAAAGGTTTCTTAAAAAAAACGTGAAGTGAAAATGTAAAAAATAAAGCAGATAAGTACATTAAATCATGCAATCTTGCTCTCAGTAAACGAGCTTTTTAAAGATAGTACAGTGCACTTCTTACATTGCTTAAAAACGTACTACATAAAAAACAATACTATAGCCATATAATATATTATTCAATAAACTCTACATAAATACTATATAAATTATAAAAGTAATATTTATTTTGATCCAAAATTTATTACAATTATAGATTATAAATAATACATATTAACATTTTTAATAAAATTAATTATATTCATAAAGAATTTAATTATTATATTGAAATATAAATGATATTTATATTTTTATGACAATATAGAAAATAATTCACCAATGTATTATATTTTAAATGTTTTTATAAATAGGAGGAAAAATTGTTAACAGCAATATTTATATCCATTTTTTCTATATCAACAATTGTTGTACTTTAATAGCAGCGCTTGTTCCTTTTTATCCATAGAATAAGTTTTTAACAAAGTGAATAAAAAATATATACAAAGTTATTTGTGTTTTTTCTATATTGATTATTATTAAGCTTTTTTCTTTATTATTGTAGTGATTGGGTATTTCCTGTCATTTTATAGATGAGATGTTTTACCTTTTCTATTTAATGCTTATGGTCAACATATCTGTAAAATACACAATTATGCTCATCTATAAAAAGACTTTCTTTCTCTAAAAGCAGTATGTTATACTGCTTTTAGAGCTTAAAAATATCTGTATTCACTAAACTCTTGCGTGTAATATCTTTGATTGTCTGAGTACCGGTCAGTGTCATAGCTACCCGCATTTCGTTGGCAAAAAGATCAAGGAGATGCATAACACCTTTCTTACCAGCTGCTGCAAGCGCATAAACAAAAGCACGGCCAATCATAACAGCATCTGCACCTTGTGCTATCATGCGTACAACATCAAGACCAGAACGAACACCAGAATCTGCTAAAATAGTCAAATGATCCTTTACAGCATCTGCAATTTCAGGCAACGCTCGTGCTGTTGATAATACACCATCAAGCTGACGTCCACCGTGATTGGAAACAACAATACCATCAGCACCAAATCGTACGGCTTCTCGCGCATCTTCTGGATCAAGAATACCTTTCAGAATCATTTTTCCTTTCCAAAAATCGCGAATCCATTGTAGATCATGCCAACCAATTGATGGATCAAAATTTGCACCAAGCCAACCTACATAATCATCTAATGCAATCTTCTTTTTGAGATAAGTGGAAACATTTCCAAGATCATGAGGGTGCCCCATAACACCAACGTTCCAAGCCCAATATGGATGAGTTAAAGCTTGTAAAAAACGACGTAATCCAGCATAAGGACCAGACATTCCCGAATGCGCATCACGATAACGTGCACCAGGAACGGGCATATCAACTGTAAAAACCAACGTGCGTACACCAGCCAACCAAGCCCGCTCTAGTGCATCACGCATGAAACCGCGATCTTTGAGAACATAAAGTTGAAACCAAAATGTACCTCCAACCGCCTCTTGTACTTCCGCAATGGGACAAACTGAAACCGTGGATAGCGTAAAAGGGATCCCTTTTTCCGCTGCGGCGCGCGCTGCTTTCACCTCACCACGACGTGCATACATGCCCGTTAGCCCAACAGGTGCGAGCACAATCGGTAGATCAAGTGTCTGATCAAAAAGCTTGATTGAAAGATCAACTTCACCAACTTGCCTTAGAATCCTTTGACGCAGTGCAAGTGCTTGAAGATCTGTATAATTACGTCGCATCGTTTCTTCAGCATAAGCCCCACCATCAATATAGTGAAAAAGAAAGGGAGGAAGACGACGCTTTGCTGCCTTACGATAATCAAGTGTTGAAGAAATAATCATTGATGGCACCATTGTTCCTAAATAAAAAGAGAAGACATCCTAAAACGCATAAAAGCGAATCCGTGTATCTATCTATTCGATATTCTCCCCAAACGCTCTATCGAATAGATAGAAGCAACAGAGATTGCAATTTTCTAAAAAAACTAATTGATAAAAACAACGTCTTTATTTCTCTTATCCAAATTTAAAATCTCACAGTATGAAGTATCATTAATAACGTGTCTACTCATATATTTTTCATGTGCAATTGAAATGTTATACTCCCTTTAAACCAATACCTCTTCGAAAGCGATTGCTCCGTAGCTTAATTAGTTATAATTTAAAGTCGTTTCTCCCTCCAAAATCCCTTACATTATCAGTTATTAAGAATATAGAGCATCATTAAGTATAAACCATAATCTCCTTCAAAAGATGAAAAAATCCTTTATTAATACTGGAAATAAAGCTGTCGCATACATCCAGAAATCTTCTTATATCAATATTCAAAACTGAGACCTGTTACTTATTCATGAAAGTTTATAAAAATATACAGTGCCTAATTCACATACAACATAAAAAAACTTTTAATGTTCATACTAATAGAAAATCTTCATATTTAATTGAATAATTTTCTAGCAATATTATATCTTGAGGCTATAAATGAGTTACTAAAATTAGAACAATGTTTATTATGTTACTAAAATTTAGTGAAAAACTTATTTATTAACTCTTTAAAGATATTTTTTATACAAAAT
Source organism: Bartonella sp. TT121SHDZB (assembly GCF_042193415.1). NCBI lineage: Bacteria > Pseudomonadati > Pseudomonadota > Alphaproteobacteria > Hyphomicrobiales > Bartonellaceae > Bartonella > Bartonella sp. TT121SHDZB. Next base: position 240,914 of record NZ_JBHILR010000002.1, read on the forward strand.
AAAATATACTGGTCATTAAACTCTAGAAAAATGGAGTCAAGTGCAGTATCCAATCTCGCATATTTAATTTGAAAAGTGAATACGCTACTGTTATATTGAATTTTATTAACCTATTGATTTATTATAATAATATATATGTATGACATATTGAATATAGTCAGATTCTTTCATTTTAGATTTTGTCATGATGAAATAATCAAAACTATTCTTTTGCACATCATAAGTAGAGTTCGTATAGATACAACCTCTTGAAAAAAGAAGCAAAAATGCCTCTCATATCTTCTCAAATGCAAGGGATGAGATAACCTTGGAAATTAAAAATAGAATGCATAATGCCGGTTTTGCGAAGCACAAAATTTTCTTTTATCTAAAATACGCTTTCTGCATACATGTTATCAAAATTCGTAGTTCCCAATTCATTTAAAATGCTTGGATAACTTTAAACCCTGTGCTTGATAATGTGATCCAACATCATATCCATAAAGGGTTGATGGTCGATTAAGCATATGTTCATAGACCAAACGGCCAATAATTTGACCATGCTCTAAGATAAAGGGAACTTCATGGCTACGTACTTCTAAAACTGCCCTTGCCCCTTTACCACCTGCCTCCTTATGCCCAAACCCTGGATCAAAAAAACCTGCATAATGCACCCTAAACTCACCAACTAAGGGATCAAAAGGAGGCATTTCTGCAGCATAAAGTGGAGGCACATGAACAGACTCTCGTGAAACTAAAATGTAAAACTCATCAGGATCAAGAACGAGCTCTCTTTGACCTCGATCAAAAAGAGGTTCCCAAAAATCTAAAATGTGAGCAACAGCACGTTTATCAATATCAATAACACTTGTATGATGTTTACCGCGATAACCTATAAGCCCGTTTTCATCTCCTTTTAAATTAATGGAAAGTCCAATACCATCAGCACTAATATTAGGAAGATCATCCGATATCAGCGTTTCTTGCCTATGCAAAGCATGCAGCTCAATTTCATTTAAATAGCTGTGCCCTTTTCTAAACCGAAGCTGTGATAAATGCGAGCCTGTACGTACTAAAATTGGAAATGTTCGTGGACTAACTTCCAAATAAAGTGGACCGTGATAACCAGCACAAATTTTATCAAACTCCTGCGCATTATCCGTAATGACGCGTGTAAAAATATCTAATCGCCCCGTAGAACTTTTGGGATTGGCAACAGCAGATAAAAATTCTGGTAAAGCTAAACTTTCCAAAAGAGGAACAATATAAACACACCCCGTTTCCAAAACCGCTCCGTCTCGTAAATCAAACTCATGCAACTTTAACCGTTCAAGCTTATCCAAAACTTTTGCATCAGAACCCGGCATAAAAGAAGCACGTATACGATAAGCTTTCTCCCCTAAACGAAGATCAAGGCTTGCTGGTTGTATTTGAGATCTATCAAATGGATAGCAAGCCTTGAGAAAATTATTATCAATCAAAGCCTGTATATCACTATCTGCTAAAATACCGCTTATACGCGTCATATATATCGCCTTCCCTTTTACATTGTTTCTTTTTTGACCTAGATGATAAATTGGTGCAAGTTATTTTAAGGTGATAAAAACGATTTTTTTCTGTTTTACCCAACTGAAAAACATTTTGCTTCTCTTTAAAAATAAACAGGAGGTATTGTAAAAATAATATCTCTCATCCTCTCTTATTCTTGAATGTAGCGCAAATGATGTTATCATAATTTTTTATAGAACCCTTAAGATTCCTGTTAGAATTTATTATGATTATACGCCATCTTAGCGAAAATATTATTAATCAAATCGCCGCTGGTGAAGTTATTGAACGACCAGCAAATGTTGTCAAAGAACTTGTTGAAAACGCTATTGATGCTGGTGCAACGCGCATTGAAATTATTACGGCAAATGGTGGAAAAAATTTTATCAAAGTCAGTGATAATGGTTGTGGGATTCCTGCCGATCAATTAACTTTAGCGGTTTCTCGCCATTGCACCTCAAAGATTACCGATGACGTACACAATATCTGCTTCCTTGGGTTTAGAGGAGAAGCCCTCCCCTCTATTGGTTCTGTTGCTAAACTTAAACTCATTTCACGAACAAAAGATGCTGAGAGCGCTGCTGAAATTTCCGTTACTGCAGGAAAAATTGTAGGACCAAAACCAGCTGCTGCAAACCTTGGAACAATTGTTGAAGTTCGTGATCTTTTCTTTGTCACGCCGGCACGATTAAAATTTATGAAAACTGATCGGGCTGAAACAAATGCTATTAGCGATATGATTAAGCGAATTGCTATCGCATTTCCACATATCCGCTTTTCTCTTTCTGGATTAGACAGAACATCTATGGAACTATCTGCTACAGAAAATAATACTCAAGGACAATTACAACGCATTACACAAATTATGGGAAAAGAATTTGCCCCTAATAGCATCGCACTGAATGCTGAACGCGAAGCGGTGCGTTTAACGGGTTTTGCCTGTTTACCATCTTTCAACCGAAATAACAGTCTTCATCAATTTGCTTATGTTAATGGGCGTCCCGTGCGTGATAAGTTTCTATGGAGTGCACTCCGAGGTGCTTATGCTGATGTCATGACACGAGATCGTTATCCTGTCGCTATTCTTTTTATTGATCTCCCACCTGCTGAAGTAGATGTTAATGTTCACCCAGCTAAAGCTGATGTACGATTCCGTGATCCAGGATTAATTCGTGGTTTAATTGTTGGAGCTATTCGTGAAGCATTGCAGCAATCTGGTATTCGTCCGACTTCAACCCGTTCTGAAGCAATGCTTGCTGCATTTCAAACACAACAACCATTGGCACAACAACCATTAGGCAATTTTAAGAACACTCACCAGTTCTCTTCTTATAGCCCACAGCCTCATCATTTTACCAGCGCTTCAATGGTTCACAAACCATTGGATAGTACTCGCTCTTTTGATTTAAAAGAAGATGCCGCTCCTATTATGGAGGGCTTAAATACACCAAGTGGGGATGCATACATTCCAAGCACTACATCTTCATCAGAAGAGTTATCTTATCCATTAGGAGCGGCCAGAGCACAAATCCATAAAAACTATATTATCGCCCAAACACAAGATAGTTTGATCATTGTCGATCAGCATGCAGCTCACGAACGATTGGTTTATGAAGCACTCAAAAATGCACTTTATTCCAAACCGCTTCCTTCACAGTTATTACTTATTCCTGAAATTGTAGAACTCTCTGAAGAGGATGCAACATGTCTTTTAACGCATAAAGATGCTTTGCAAAAATTTGGATTAGGAATAGAACCATTTGGACCAGGAGCAATTGTTGTGCGTGAAACACCTTCCATGTTAGGAGAGATCAACGTCCAAGCCCTTATTAAAGATCTCGCAGATGAGGCCGCTGAGTATAATACAACAAATAATTTAAAAGCAATGCTTGATTATGTTGCAGCAACGATGGCCTGCCACGGCTCAATACGGTCAGGGCGCCTTTTACGCCCTGAAGAAATGAACACACTATTACGACAAATGGAGGCAACACCTAATACAAGTACATGTAATCATGGACGCCCTACTTATATTGAACTCAAATTGGCAGATATAGAACGGCTTTTTGGCAGAAAATAAACTCTTAATCATTTTTACAAGAAAAATATTTTAAAATTAACTCTCGACTTTATAATATATTTTATGGCACTTTTTTTGAATCTCTTGTATCAAGTAAAAAGGAGTTATAATGTTTTCCAATGGTGAACGCGAAGCAAAAATTCATTATTCTAATAACGGATATGACATTATAGAATATGGTACCTATACCATTTGCGCTGTTAGCGGGCAAAAAATCCCTATAGATGATTTAAAATATTGGAATCATCACCGCCAAGAAGCATATGCTAGTTGTGAAATCTCCTATCAGCGCGAACTTGAGTGCAACCCATATCTCAAGCAATTGTTAAAAACAAAAGAAAAATAACCCCCCGAAAGCTATAAATTTAGTCTTTGCCTTTTAGACAAGAAAATTCAAGGGAACGTTTTCTAAAGCGGGTCATGACCTCTTCAAGGACCATACGACAGAAGTCTTTTTGAACAAAATCGATATTCACATCAAAGACAATAAGATTTTTCAAATCTTTTTTTGTATGAATTGTCTGTATACGGGTATAATCTTTAGCTGTTGTTGCGAGCCATAAATTGTGCATTTCAGCCTTTTGTATAAGGCTCATTAAATTTTTATCGGTGAAAAAATAGTGGTCTGGATATATATAAGTTTGCACCACATAACCAGACAATTCTTTAATAGATTTAAAAAATTTATCTGGATTGCCAATACCGGCAAATGCCAAAAATGATTTTCCTGCAACTTCATCAGAGGCACTTGCTTTAAGATGAGCACGATATAAAGGCTTTCCAGTACGTGAAACAAGAAAAGCAACATTATCAGGCGCATCGGAGTGACCAATCAATAAAACACTATCCATAAAAGAAAACTGCGTTTTTAATGGTACGCGCAAAGGTCCTGCTGGAAAGACAGCTCCATTACCAAAACCGCGCATCGCATCAACAACAAGTAACGCATAATCCATATAAAGACGGCGACTTTGAAATCCATCATCCATTAAAATAAGATTACATCCCTCTTGCTTAAGCCGTTGTGCTGCTGCATAACGATTAGGTGATACTGCTACAATAGCATGCCGTGCAAGTAAAAGTGCCTCATCTCCAACATCGCGTGCATTGTCATATTTCTCATTTACAAGATGCACTCCTTTAACTGATCCACCATAACCACGAGATACAATACCAGGTACGAAACCAAGTTCTTTAGCCACTTTTGTAAAAGCAATAACAATCGGCGTTTTACCCGTACCGCCACATGTAAAATTGCCAATACACAAAACTGGAAGATCAATTACGGGAGGCTGTCTCGCCATAAAACGACATGAAAAATAACCATACCCCCATGAAATTGGAGCTAATACAAAACGCAAAAAGCTTTTATTTTTCCACCAAAAATGAGGTGCATTAATATGCATATCCACCCTGACGCTGACGTAAACCTGTTTGTATTACAAGGGGTTGTAAAAATGGATCTAAAATCTTTAATGTGCGCTCTAGTGCACCTGCCATCCCTGTTGCCACTTCATGAGCCTTATCAACCATTTCTTGTCGTAATGTTTCATTGGTTAAAAGCCTATATACCTGAATAGCAAGCTGTTTTGTATCTTGAACCATATATGCTGCATCACGCGTTAAAAACTGCTGAAACATCTCTTGAAAATTTGAAACATGGGGCCCTGTCAAAATAGCAGAGCCAAGCAAAGCCAATTCCAAGGGATTATGTCCACCGTTTCCACACAACGACTTACCAACAAAAGAAACTTGTGATAAGCGAAGAAAAAGTGCCATTTCTCCAATCGTATCTCCCCATAAAATGTCGGTATTCATATCTGGAACAGTATCTTTACTTCTACGAATAAAACGTAAACTCTTACTGTCACATTTTTTGATAAGATCTTCTAAACGTTCAGGATGACGAGGCACAATAATTGTCAACAAATTGGGCAAATAATTTTTAACAATCTTATGAACCTCAAAAGCAATCTCCTCTTCCCCTTCATGCGTTGAAATAGCTGCCCAAACTGGACGATTGCCGATAGCATTACGATAACGTGCAAGCAATGCTTGATCTTCCATCAGAAAAACATCAGCCTTGAGATTACCAGAAAACATAACAGATTTTACGCCAAGTGTATGGTAATAAGTTACATCTCTTTCGTTTTGACCAATCGCCAAATCAATATCCTTAAAAATATTTTTGGCAAGAATGCGCTGTTTTTGCCAAGCTTTAAAAGAACGTTCAGACATATGGGCATTAACCAAAATCTGCGGAATACGCATTTTGGCAAGTTCTTTAATACGGAGAGGCCAAATTTCGGATTCACAAATCAAAACGAGATCAGGCTTCCAATGACGAATAAAACGCCGCACTGCAAAATCTAAATCCAAAGGAGCATATTGATGAATCAACCGATGACCAAAATGTTTTTTCACAAGAGTGGAAGATGTCACTGTCCCCGTTGTCAATAAAACATTTATTTTTAAAGACAAAATATGATTAATAAGTGGAGCAAGCGCAAGTGTTTCTCCAACACTTGCCGCATGCAACCAAACTAACGAACCTTGAGGACGTACATGAGAACTTTTACCTAAACGTTCTTTTTTGCGATACCACTCTTCTTTTCCACGAAGAGCACGAAAAAACAAATAAAAAGGAATAACAGGACATAAGCAAAAACCAATTATTCGATAGGTTAAAAGAGCCGCATGTGCCTTTAATTCTATCATTTAAAATCACCTCATCCAGCTATTTTAAGATATCTATATGCTTATTTTGTTAAAAAATTCATCAACACTAGTGGTTGCTTCCGTATTTTTTTTAATATCATCCATATCTTAAATAAAAAACGCTTAACCTATGAGAAAATTCAATACATAAAGGACAAAAAATGCAATTTTATCACCATATTTTTTTTAAAACTTTCCTATAAAAATAACATATACACATTATTTAAATCTCTTTTAATGAAATTTTATCACTTCATTCTGCACCTTATAAAAATCTTACTCAAAAATAACAGAACTATTTTTCAATCAATTATAATTTTGAAAATATAAATGATAAATACCATACAACCTATGACATATTTTTTCAGCTCACTGAATAAATACTTCTTATAATTTTAGTGAGGCTTTGAATTGTACACGTTGGTATTTTAGAGAAAAAACTTATTTTTACATATGTTAGGTATTGTCAATTTTTCAAAAAATAATCCATATAGACATTACAACTTAATATAAATAAAATATGTTTAAAAGGAAGCTCAATCTCTATTATTTCATTTCAATAAAATGAATATGTCAAACAAATCTTTTAAAAAAACTTTTGAATGGTATAGCGTTCTCATTTTAAATTGTGATATCATCTCTTAAAGGTAATCCAGAAAAATCTAATCTTGTTTAATAGAGAATTTCTTAAAAGTCTTACAGCAATTTAAATAAGAGTTTTCAAAATTTTAAATCCTCTCTTTTCAGGAGGTTGCATGATATCTTATTCCTTTTAAGATTGTATATAATCAACACAAAACGATTAACTTATAGATTGTAGTTTTAAACGAGTACTCAAGAACCCCTTATGAGGTAAGTTAACTTTATAAATCTATTCAGTTTCTCTAAATTTCTAATTTTGGTAAGTTTCTAACGACTTTTATGGTTTCTAAGCTTACAGAAATAACTCGTTGAAAAAATTCCAATAGATAAGTAGGGAGTGCTAATAATCTCAATAGAGTAGTAATTAGTATCATTAATAATGCTACTCTTTTTGTTAATCTTAACGCATTAGTGTCTCATACCCTATTCAAGAGCAAAGTGACTATTCACAATATAATCATAAACTTCGAGTGATCGCTGTCATGATAATATTGCTGTTGTAAATAGGTTGATAGCACTATCTTGCATTTTTATTAAGCGTAAAGATGGTGGTGCAACAATGGATTTTACACCTTGCACGAACACTATTATGAAATGGGCTTGGGTGCTTTGGGAGATGTTTCTTAAAAAAACATATGAATTTTAAACAACAAGCATATTCTTTTTTACGGCATTCTATTTTACCCGAAGAACGTACCTATGAAAAGGACGACTAAACAAAAGCATGAAGCAATCTACAAGTTATAATGACCAAATATTCAAGCTTTATTCTGCATCGCCTAACTCAGCATCAAGAAACTGATGCAAATCTACAATGTAATAACGTTGTAATGCATTATCTACACTGCTTTGTGCTTTTGCCTGCCATGCTTCTTGAGCGGATTGATAATCTGAAAAAATACCAACCACATCTAAATCATCAGGATTCTTAAATTGATTACTGTTAAGATTTTTTAATTCCCCACCAAATACAAGATGTAAATATTGTTTTTTTTCTTTGGTTTCAGTCATATGTGCCTCCATATCATTTAGATTATTTTAGCGCGCTTTTACGTGATTAAACTAACTTTGTTTGACGAACAACATCTATCATATCTTGACAGCAATTATTTTTACCAGCAATTAAAAGTCCATACTGGTAAGGTTCAATTCCATAAGATAGTAAAGGGGCATCAAGCGATAAAAAACACCCTCCACACTCCTGCAAAATAAGATCAGCAGCGGCAATATCCCATTCATGACAATTTGGACGAACTAATACGATATCAATTTCATCTTGAGCAACAAGAACAATACGATAAGCAAGAGAAGGAAGATAATGGTAAAGGCTGACTTGATTGAGAAAATCATCTGGTAATTTTTGTGCGAGCGATTTATCAAGTGAAATTTTATATTTTCGATGAACATCAAAGGCTAAACGAGGAAGTTTTATCCCATTTAATGTTGCCCCTCCACCCGTTACAGCTGCATAAACATCCCCTTGAGCCGGACATTGTAGAACACCCACAATAGGACGCCCATTCTCAATAATGGCAACCGAAATACACCAATAAGGATTGCCAGAAAGAAAACCACGCGTTCCATCAATAGGATCAACAACAAAAGAGCGCTCATAATAATCTTGTTTTTCTCGATTATCTTTTGTTTCTTCTGAAATCCATCCATAATTTGGACGTGCTCCAAGAAGCTTCTCTTTCAAGAAATGATCAACAGCAAAATCTGCTTCACTGACCGGGGAATTACCTTCTTTAATCCAGACATCCAACGTGCATCCAAAATACCGCATTGCTAAATCTCCTGCCTCTCGACAAACCTCACGCAAAAGATTTAAATCAGAAGAATGATGCGTATTATTTTCCTGCAAGTGTCATCCCTTCAACTAACAATGTTGGAGCAGCGGTACTATAACGCCGATCAATATCATTGGCAGGTGTTAAATGCGCTAACATATGGAGCAAATTAGAACCTAGCGTTACTTCACTCACCGGATAAGCAATTTCACCATTTTCAATCCAAAAACCGGAAGCCCCACGACTATACTGACCAGTAATAAAATCAATGCCATGACCGAATAATTCGGTCACATAAAATCCATTTTGCAAATCTTTTATCATATCGCAAGGCGATACTAAACCCGGTTCAATAGCAAAATTTGTACTGGTCGGCTGCACCAATGATGCCGAACGCACACCGTGTCCATTTGTTTTAAGTCCCAATTCTCGTGCTGTAGATGATGAAAGAAGCCAATTTTTTAAAATACCATTTTCAATAATATTGAGTGTTTGCCCCTCTACCCCTTCTCCATCAAAAGGATGAGAAGCATTTCCACGTAATCGCAAAGGTTGATCGGTTACATTAACATTAGGCTTCATCACTTCCTTGCCTAGAAAATTCTGTAAAAGACTCGTTTTACGAGCCACAGAAGCTCCATTGACCATAGATGCGATATGCCCCGCAATTCCGCGTGCTGTACGCGGATTAAAAATAACATCAACGCCCCCAGTCGCCGCACGAACTGCACCCAAACGTCGAACAGCACCAAGCCCTGCATTCTTTCCCACTGTTTCTGCTGCCTCTAAATCAGAAAAATGTAAGGCTGTTGTATAATCATAATCTCGCTCCATCTGTGTTCCTTCTCCGGCAAGAGCACTACAAGAACGTGAAAAACAACTTGAGCGATAGGCTCCACAAAAACCATCGCTGGTCACAAGAATAAACCCACTACGGCCATAAGCTGTTGCAGCGCCACCAGAATTGCTTACACCTTTAACATCAAGAGCTGCTGCCTCCATTTTTAAAGCATCTTCTGTTAAAAAATGACTGCTGGGTACAAAATCATCAAATAGATCAAGATCTTTAGGATACTTAACCAAACACTCTTTATCTGCCAAACCTTCAAATAAACTATCGGGAGAAGCTTTAGCCATCGCAACAGCACGTTCCGCAAGTTCTTGCGGATAAGATCCTAAATTAGCAGAAACACTTGCTACTTTTTTTCCAACAAAAACCCTTAGAGTAAAATCATTGCTCTCTGCTGCTTCTGTCGATTCGACTTTCCCAAAACGAACTGATACACTGGTAGAATGAGCATGAACAATAACAGCATCAGCAGCATCTGCCCCAGAACGCTTTGCTGCTTCAACCAGCGAAACAGCTTTCTCAATCTGGTTTTTGTCAGTCATTATAGACTCCCTAAAATATTTTATTATTTACATTGATAAGCATTCTGACAAATTTATACAAATCAGAATATAACTCTTGTGTATTGATTCATAAGATTATGCACATTCATGCATTCTTTTTCTTTTAATGCATTAAATCATTTCCCTTTTAGCTTCTTTATGAAAAGACGTAATATGCCGTAAAATCTCTTTAGTTTCAAGATTTCTCATGGGCCCTTATCATTTTAGGAGCCAAATCTCCACTGACAATCAAATCAACAGAACAATTGGCAATTAACAAAAGTCTTAGCAATAACACTTGAATTTAAGCCAAAATCCTCAAAAATTCGAAAAGCATAAAATGATTTAAATCACAGGTCTTCCTTCCTCTGGGTAGTAAAAAACTTACCTCATCTCTTTCCTATAGCATTCTTTAATTTCCAAACAAGAATCAAGAAAATGCCTTATATTTGTATACACTTCTTTGCTTCTATAAACTCTCTCATAATGAGACAGCACTCTTGTAAATGAAACAAAACTTAAACAGAGTAAAAAATATTTTCTTCCATTATGGTTTCAACAAAATGAGCAGTCATAAACTTCTTTACCCTAATGGACGTAATATCATAAAGAACTCATTTTTTATATTTAAAAGTAATCAAGAAATTATCTTGTAATCTTTCAATAAAATTAACAGTTTGATTTATACTTATAATTTATTGTTTTGTAATTTGTATAAAAAAGCCTAATATCATAAAATTCTCTCTGTTTCGAACCTATTCATGTTGAATCAATCACAACTATTTGCGAGCAAATCATAAGTAAGGGGCATATGAATAAAACTATTTAAGAAGAAATCAAAATGCCTCTTATGAAGATTTTAAATGCAAAAAATATTGCAACATTAGAAACAGGCAAATATTATGACGATATGGACCTACATCATAAGAGAAGTAATGAACTTCTGAACCTTTCTCATTTTCAATGAAGAGAGCATCTTATAAGCTTTTATATATAAAAAAATTCAATGAATTTTATAAGATCTTTGGTGCAAAATTAATTTTCTCAGATGATTTGACTCGATTTCAACAGCTAACTAAAACCAAATCATAGCTCATCAATTTGCTATATACTCATAACTGATTTCATTCTAACAAGGCTAAGAGTTCTGCACCTTTTTTTAAGGTATTAACTTCTTTATAAATGCACCCCCTTACAAAATGCTTTTGTTTTCAGTAAGAGCACGTCTACTCATTTCAATCATTGCATCCCGAAGATGTAACTTAATTTTTGATCCAATAATCATTCCAAATAAAGGAGCAAGTAAACCAGACATGGTTACAGTATGACGAATTTTGTTATTTGAAGAACCCGATTTTGTTGAACAAATATATTCATGATTAAAACCCATACGTGTAAAAGGAAGTTTAGCATAATCAGAAAAACAAACATTTTTTATAACTTTATCAAGTGTAAAAGTTACTGTAGGTCCCTTTTTAGGTTTCATGCGTCCTATAGCGCCTTCTTTGAAAGGACCAGAAAGTTCTACCCACTCAAGTTCACTATCCCAGCAAGGCCATGATGCCACATCTTCCCATATAGCCCAAATTTGCTCAGCACTTGCTTCTGTACTAATCTCTTCACTATATATCCAATTAAACACGATAATCTCCCCTTTTTTACAAATTACTTATCTTTAGTGATAAAGAATAATATAAAAAAGTATCCTTAAAGCTGCACAACGATAAGATACTTAATACTCTCAGATTTACTTAATATGTAATGACTAACTCAACAAGCGATATTACTAAACTAAACACACAAATATTCAGGATAAATGAACAATATTTTCAATACTAAACAAAATATCTTTTTTAAGTTTAGACAATAACAAAAATAGAAGTTCCGCACCATATAAAATATAAATGCAGACTGCATAGCTTAAAGCTTTCAACTGCTGATGAAATGTGATGATTAAGGTATAGCAGAAAGAAATTAGACAAAAAAGATCATAAATATTATCGAGGATATATATCCTATTGGAGAAAAACATCCTTCTGTAGTAAAGCTAATAAAAATTCATCAATTCCTTTAACATTAGAATCTTTTATTGATTTTCTGCTTAACCTTTTAAAAACCATATAAAATGAAGAAAACTGTGTAAAAGCATTTTTTCATCCTATCGGATAAACACAAGAACTTTCTCAAGATATAAGCGATCGTAATTTATAGAGACGTATTGCTGTTTCACCATAAAAACGCTCATCATCTAGATAAAAGACGTCAGGTAAATGAATCATTGTATCTTTCTTTTCTTCAAGTATGAAGAGTGTATCAGCTTTTGCCCACCCTCCTCGCAAAGCTTCTACAAAAGCGCGTTCACCTAAACAACGGCTATAAGGAGGATCAGCGCAGATAACATCAAATGGAAGCATTGTTCCAATATTACCAAGTTTGGTTGCATCTCGACGCAAAATCCGCCCTATCGACTGTAATTCAAGGGCTTCTATATTTTTTTGAAGCAACCCACGCCCCTCAACCGAGTTTTCAACAAAAACAGCAGCCTTTGCTCCACGTGAAAGTGCTTCGATGCCTAAAGCACCCGTACCAGCAAAAAGATCAAGAATGCGTTTATTGGTCCAAAATTGTTCTTCACGGCTAGAAAGAATATTAAAAAGGCTTTCACGTGTACGATCACTCGTTGGGCGAATCGACTGATTAACAGGCGAAAACAAAACACGCCCAGCAAATTTACCGCCTATGATCCGCACGGAAACCTCCAAATCTCTTCGAAGTTTTTGCACCATCCCTATGTGGTTTAGATTTTTTCATAGCACCACCAAACGACTTTACCTTTTTCTTTCTCTCAAAAGAATGCTCATCATGACCACCTTTTATCATTTTCTCTTTATCCTTTAAAAAGCGATCTTTCTTACCAAAGGGATGCGTTTCGTCATAAGATATTTTGCCACGTTTTTGAACAAAACTTTCCCTCTTCTCTTTGTGTGATGGACTTTCTTTTAGTTTTTCCTTGCCTCGATGAAAGGATTTTCTACCATCCAAATCGCTCTTATGATCATGCAATTTCTCCTCACTATAGGAAGGCTTTCTACGTGCACTTTGCGGACGTGCACCAGGAGCCATCCAAACATTAGCACGGCGAGAACGCGGTAGAAAACGCTCTGCTTTTCCTTCTTCACTTTTCTCCTTCTTTACATTCTCATGAGATTTTGTACTTAATCGCGCGCGACTATGTTCAACAGAACCATCTCTTGGTCGGCGTCGTATCGCCCTTTCACTTGAGAAAACCCAACCATCATTTACAACAGAAAGATCTTTCTGGCTTTGCTTTTCTGCAACAACTGCAGAATTTGAAAATGGTTTAAGAATAGGAGCATCAAAATCTGCATTGGCTTGCATAATCAAACGCTCCCCCAACTGATCTCGTAACATCCGCCCTTTTAACTCTTGCACGGCTCCTTCTTCTAAATCAGAGAGATGAAATGGACCATAAGATACACGTATTAATCGATTAACTGATAATCCCAATGCCCCTAAAACATTCTTTATTTCACGATTTTTTCCTTCTCGCAAAGCAACAGAAAGCCATATATTTGACCCTTGTTCGCGTTCAATTGATGCTTCAATTGAACCATAGAAAATACCATTAATCGCAATACCATTTTTAAGGTTATCCAACGCGCTCTGCTTTACTCTTCCATGAGCACGGACACGATATTTGCGGACCCACCCTGTTACAGGAAGCTCTAATACGCGCGCTAAGCCACCATCATTGGTTAAAAGCAAAAGACCTTCCGTATTAATGTCAAGCCTTCCAACAGAAAGAACTCGCGGCATTCCTTTTGGTAAATTACTAAAGACTGTAGGTCTACCTTCAGGATCACGGTTCGTGGTGACAAGGCCTGCTGGCTTATGGTAAAGCCATAAACGCGTTCGTTCTATAGGAGGTAAAGGTTTGCCGTCAACTTTAATAACATCAGAGCGACTAACATTAAAAGCAGGCGTTGTCACAACTGTACCATTCACAGAAACACGACCTGCAACAATCATCATTTCTGCATCTCGACGCGAAGCAACACCAGCACGCGCTAACCTTTTAGCAATCCGTTCACTCTCATTATTTTCATTCATTTGCGTTTCAAACCAATCTTTGCAAGTATGTTCAGAAAACTATTCACATGCACCATACCGCTTATTCTGAAAGAGGAAGTAGCATAATCATTTATCATTTTCTATCCTTTAACGACAATAATGTATCTGCCGACTTGCAAGTTTGTTTTAAACACTTAAAAAATAGAGGTATTCTTTTCATTATAAAAGCGTAATAAATTATTTATTCCATAGCATTCCCTATCGAAAAACCTTTAGATTTTCTATACCTTCAGTAGAAAGAATATTATGACTTTGACGCCCATGGAAATAGCCCTTTTAGAAGCACAATGGGCCGCAAAAAAAGATGAGGTTCCCGTAGGTGCTGTCATTATACGCGGAAAGACTATCATTGCACGCGCTGGTAACTTTATCAAATCTGCATATGACCCTACAGGACACGCAGAAATACGCGCAATCCGTATGGCTTGCGAAAGATTGCAAAGCGAAAGGCTTCCTGATTGCGATCTTTATGTAACACTTGAGCCTTGTGCTATGTGTGCCGCTGCCATTTCATTTGCACGCATACGACGTCTCTATTACGCAACAAATGATCCCAAAGGGGGAGCTATAGAAAATGGTCCACGCTTTTATCAGCAACCAACCTGTCATCACAAACCGGAGATTTATTCTGGTTTTAAAGAAAAAGAAGCTGCTCAATTACTTAAAGATTTTTTTGTACAAAAGCGATACTAAAAACAATTCTTCTTCCATAACTTTCACTCTTTAAAAATTATCCTACTTCTCAAAAAAGACTATTAATTCTTCTGATATATATATAGCAAAAGCTATTTTGAAACACTTTTTCTCTCACACTCTTTTAATACTGCATATTGCATCTATTACACAATACATTGATTTATAATGATAAATTATCATTTTTCAACTTGAATCATAACCCCGAATATCGTAAGATTTTCTCATCATAAATCATCTCATATTGATTCAAGTGAGAATCATTTGCTCACACGTGTCACAAGCGAGGCTTATGTGTAAAAAAATTGCATAAGAAAGGAATAAAAATGCCTCTTCTGAACCGTTCAAGTGCCAAAGGCTGTAGCAACACCCACGAGCTGGAAAATATAAGGCTTATTTCTTTATAAGAATAAAGATGGTTAGAGCACAATAGATTTTACGTTATACTATCCACATGAGCAATGTTGTAAAATAAGCTTGAGAAATGTTTCTTGTTAGGAAACGCGTAAGGATTCTCTCGATGTTGTTGTCATATTACTATTTCATGAAAATAACACCCTTCCTACAGCAGCATTATAACTGTGCGCGAATGAGAGCTTGGTATCATAAGTGATCGGAAAAATACTTTACTTTAAATATTTTGTCTTTCCCCTATCGACCAATAGGTGCGGTTTTTGCTGGTTGGCGATAACTTAAAGGTGGTTCAGTGAGATAACGACGGTATTTCGAACTTCCAACTTGTGCTCTCTGACGACGTAAATATTCCTGTCGTTGCTTCGCATTCAACTGTGAAGGGTTTTCTAAACCAGCGCCATTAACTGACGATCCTTTGTGAGGAAAAGGAGTATTTCCTTGATGCTTCTTCGATGCTGCCATTTCATTGACAGATCTATCCTGTTGTGGTACCGGCAAAAATCTGCGTGAACTAGGGCTTGGTATTATAAGTTTTGGATGAGGTTTCATAACAATCTGGCTGCTATTATTTGTTGGTATTAATGAAGTAATATTAGCAACATCTTCAAAAAACTGTATCGAAACTGGTTTATTGGTACCATAGGTAAGCGCATTACATCCCGTTAAAACAAAGCATATACCCAAAATTCCTATTGGAAATATTTTTACTTCACATTTTCTCACTGCTTATCCCATTTCCTAAGTATATGGCTGATTAATATTCCCGTTATTTATGAGAGAACGGTCCATATACAAATTTCCCCCCTGCAGATAAAACAACGGAATTTATTTCGTACCACAAAAAACTATATTCATCAATACGAGAAATATACTCGCGTTTCTTTCCCTTGATTTAAAGTTTTAAATCTTACCAAGAATCTGTAGTTCCCTCAAAGCAGCAGCAT
The DNA here is from genome assembly GCF_042193415.1 of Bartonella sp. TT121SHDZB. Taxonomy (NCBI): domain Bacteria; kingdom Pseudomonadati; phylum Pseudomonadota; class Alphaproteobacteria; order Hyphomicrobiales; family Bartonellaceae; genus Bartonella; species Bartonella sp. TT121SHDZB. The sequence goes on from NZ_JBHILR010000002.1 coordinate 257,266, forward strand.
CACGAGCAGATACATCGGGATAAGCTAGATCACTCCCAACATCTTGTGTATAACGCCATGATCGAGCACATTTTTTTCCCAACGCCTTCTTTGGATATACACCAACACCTTCAACATCACTCAAAGTAAAAGCATCGGAAGGCATTGTATCTTGCGTAATTGTTAGAGCACTGGTAATACAGATCTCCGCCATATCCACATTTTCTAATGCCTCTCGTAAAACCAGATTGGAAATAAAAACAATAGGCGCTGCTTCCAAAGAGGATCCAATACGCTTATTAGCACGTTCAAGCTCTAAAGCACCTGTCACAACTTTACGGACCTGCCGAATTTTTTTCCAACGCTCAGCCAAAGATTGGTTTTGCCATTCTTCTGGTACAGAGCGAAATTGTTCCAAATGCACCGATTGGCTTTCTGGATAACGCTCTAACCAAGCTTCCTCCATAGTAAAAGGCAACATTGGAGAAAGCCATGTTACCATACGCTCAAAAATCTCACGAACAACCTGCAAGGAGGCCTTGCGTTTTTTTGATGAAGGCGCATCACAATAAAGAGAATCCTTGCGGATATCAAAATAAAATGCCGATAACTCAATGATTGAAAAATCCAATAATGCACGCATAATCTTTTTAAAATCAAATTCATCGTAAGCGCGATTAATCAACTGATCAAGTTCAAAAAGCCTATGCAATATAAATTTTTCAAGATCCGGCAATGCACCATAAGATATTTCTTCTCCATCATCATGTGCTAAAGTTCCTAGCATCCAACGAATTGCATTGCGTAGTTTACGATATGAATCCACATTTGTTTGAAGAATTTTTTTGCCTAAACGCTGATCTTCCCAATAATCAGTTGTCATCACCCAGAGACGAAAAATATCAGCTCCAGATGTTTTAATGATCTCTTGCGGAACAACCGTATTGCCTAAAGATTTAGACATTTTCTTACCATTCTCATCCAAAGTAAAACCGTGTGTGATCACAGCCTTATAGGGAGAACAAGCACGCGTACCACAGCTTTCCAAAAGAGAAGATTGGAACCATCCACGATGTTGATCAGAGCCTTCAAAATAAACATCAGCAGGCCATTTCAAATCAGCCCGATCTTCTAACACAAAGCTATGGCTTGCTCCAGAATCAAACCAAACATCTAAAATATCATAAACCTGTACCCAAGACTCATGTGCACGCTCACCTAAAAAACGTTCACGGGCTCCTTCAGCAAACCATGCATCTGCCCCTTCTGCTTCAAAAGCCCGTAAAATACGTTCGTTCACACCTTCATCTTTTAGAATAACACCATCCTCATTCGCAAAAATACAAATAGGAACCCCCCAAGAACGCTGACGAGAAAGAACCCAATCAGGACGATCTTCTATCATAGAGGCTAAGCGGTTTTGCCCAGAAGGTGGTACAAAACGCGTTTTTGAAACAGCCTCCAAAGCCCGACTGCGTAAAGTTGAACCATCCCCAAGATCTTTATCCATTGAAATAAACCATTGCGGTGTATTGCGAAAAATAACGGGTTTTTTCGAACGCCAACTATGGGGATAGGAATGCTTTAAACGCCCCCGTGCAAACAATCGATCTACTTTAATTAAAGCGTTAATGACCTCTTTATTGGCATCACCCATTTTTCCATTATCATCAATAACACGTGCAGGTCCTCCTTCACGATCTGGTCCTAAACCTGGAACATCTTTCGTATAGAACCCTGCATCATCAACAGGAAACGGTATAGATGAATCAATCCCCACTTGCTCCAGTAAGGACTTATAATCATTCCAAATTTCAAAGTCCTCACGCCCATGGCTTGGTGCTGTATGGACAAAACCTGTACCAGCACTCTCTGTTACATGCGAACCATCAAGCAATGGAATTTTATAATTATACCCTCCCGCTAAACCTTTGAGTGGATGAGAAAGAACAAGAGCTTTCAACTCTTCAAAAGAAATAACACGCAAATGCTTCAAAACAAGTTTGGCTTTTTCTGCACAACTCATCGCTAAAGCGTCTGCAAAGAGAAGCTTTTCTCCCACTTGAGGACCAAAATCATTTTCAGCACTTTCAACTTCGTAAATACTATAAGAAATTTGCGAAGAATAACTCACTGCACGATTGCTTGGAATTGTCCACGGTGTTGTTGTCCAAATGACGACATGAGCACCATATAAATCATCAGAATTTGCTTCAAAAACAGGAAACTTAACCCAAAGCACCTCTGATTCATGATCATGATATTCAATCTCAGCCTCTGCCAAAGCCGTACGCTCCACAACAGACCACATCACCGGCTTGGAACCACGATAAATCTGATCTGACATAGCAAATTTTATCAATTCACTGGCAATGCGTGCTTCTGCATGAAAAGCCATTGTAGTATAAGGCGTGTTAAAATCTCCCACAACACCAAGGCGTTTAAATTCTTCACTTTGAATGGTTACCCAATGCTGCGCAAATTCACGGCATTCTTGACGAAACTCGTTAAGAGGTACCTCGTCCTTATTTTTTCCTTGTGCGCGATATTTTTCTTCAATTTTCCATTCAATTGGAAGCCCATGGCAATCCCAACCAGGAACATAATTTGCATTAAAACCGCGCATTTGAAATGAACGAACAACCACATCCTTTAGAACTTTGTTTAAAGCATGCCCGATATGAATATGGCCATTTGCATAAGGTGGACCATCATGAAGAATATAAAATGGACGATCTTTTGCTTGTTGGCGCAATTGCGCATAAAGCCCTATATTTTCCCAATGCGCCATCAATTCAAGTTCTTTTTGCGGAAGACCTGCACGCATGGGAAAATTTGTCTGTGGGAGATAAAGAGTTTTTGAATAATCTATTGTTTCATTTTTCACAGTCATTGTGAAATATTCCTGTCCACTTTTACGATTTCATTTTTGCATAACTTCCCTGAACCCTGCAACTCTGGTTTTTATCTATAGGGAAAGCCGAGCTTATCATTCGTATTAAGCAGCGATCAAGAAAATATATCATCACACTTTATGAGCTTTATCATGAAATTCACAAGAAAAGAAATCAAAAAATGATCTTTTAAAAATAAAGGCTCCACTGTCAGTGGAGCCTCTTAAAAATTTACTCTTTAAAAAATTAGAATTTGTAAGCTACACCAACACGGAAATCATTGGTTTTGTAATTAACTTCAAGTTTTTCTTTTGCAAATTTCTTTTTTCCAAAATCGGAATAACGATATTCTGCACGCACAATCACATTATCCAACATCGCGAAATCAATGCCACCGCCAAGAGTGTAACCAATCATTGTTTTGGTTTCATCGGTTAGATTCTTAGAAGAAACAACTCTTCCACCCTCATCCTTAACGGATACTGATACAGTGTCTTGAAATTGCCCATAAGCAATACCACCAGCAAGATAAGGCATAAAGCGATCAGCAGCAAAACCAATACGGACCCGTGTAGCACCACCCCAATTTTGCTTGAAAGTATGACTTAAAGTTTCAACTGCATCCTCTTGATCAAGACCAAGTTCAGAAGCCATCTTTTTTATTTGTTCTATACCATATATACTGGAATCGCCCTTATCCGCCGCTTGTGCACTGTGTCCAGCCAGATTCTGTACACCATGAGAACGAGAAGCATGTGGGTAAGCACCATGCGAGTGTGCACCAGAACTATGCCCACCTCCGTGAGACGCACCATGTGGATAAGCATGTCCACTACCATGGGCACCATGATGATTCCCGTGTTGAGCACCGTTTGTTCCATTGGAAGTTTTTGGATCTGTTCCAGATGATCCTGATCTCGCCAGTACAAGTTGTGCACTCGGTACTGTTCTTTCCGCTGCTGATAGTTGCACCGATGTAGGTGTTTTTTCTGCCGGCTTACTCGATTCTGATCCTGTTGATGGGATAGATGGTATTTGTTTTGTTACAGCTGGTTGTACAGGCATTGATTGCACAGAAACGCTTGATCCACTTCCCCCTACTTTTGATGGTTGCTCTCCTGTAGCTGATTTTGCCAATACGAGCGATTTTGACTGATCTGGTGTTCCTGCCTCTGCGTTGGAGGATGCTGGTTTCGGTGAAACTGGTTTTGATTCATTTACCCGGCTTACCAATGTCTCTCCTGTGTCTGATCTTGCTAATGAAGATGATGCTAATTGCACTTTTGCCTTTAATTCTGCTGTTGGAGTTGAGCTTACTGATGACGCTCTTGACACTATTTTTGCTGCTTCTGATCTCTGTGCTGACGTATCTATTGTTGAGTTTGGTAACGTTTGTGGTGTGGTGGATGGTACGGTATTTTCTGATGTTTTTGGATTAACGTTAGTGTTCGCTTCCCCTTGCGACTTTTGTGCCTTTTCTTCTGCTGGTTTTGGCGCAGCCGATCCAGATACTTGCGATTGTGAACTTAGCGTTTGTGATACTGTTACTGTTGACACTGGTGCTGGTGCTGGTGTTTCTGCAGATCTGCGGGATCTTACGACTGCATTCTCTATTGTAGCATTATCAGCTGCACCTATGGTAATGGTCTTTGTGTGTTTTTTTCCAGACAACATTAAATCCGTATCAATACCAAAAATAAAGCTGTCACCGAGATCAATATTAGAACCTGCATAAAAACCACCTGCAAAACCTGAAAGTTTAGGAGAGAACTCTTTATCCAGTAGTAAACTCTTATCTTGACCGACAAGAGCTATATCAGCTTTGCTCGAAAAACCACCAGCTTGGACACCTAAATAAAGACCTGTCCATGAAAAAGTAGGGGCAACAATGGTAGAAGCAGTCGATGATGCTGGCTGATAAGGAATCATAACATCAGCAGCTAGTGCTGTAGACGCTGAAATTAAAGAAAAAATAGACGCCGTTATTAAACGTTTTGTATTCATAAAATCTCTCCAAATATCCAAAATGATATGTATATAGAGCATCTTTTTTGAAAGATCTGTAGCAAAAATGACACACTCACAAAAAAATAAAGAATTTTTGAAAATAAGACTTCTTAAACTTTTAATTTTGCATTCAATGAGAATTTTTAAACTAAATCACACTAAAATTATGTGTATTAAAGTTGGATTCATTTTCATTAAATTTTCGCATAACTGTTAATGATAATATTCTTCATAAATTTCTTTTTACCGAAATCTGAATAACAGCATTCTGCATGCAATAAACTATTATCTGTTATTGCAAAATCAACGCCAGAGCAAACAGTGAAATCAAATATTGCCTTTATAAAAACCAGGCACCACAAAAGTTTCATCAAATCAAATACTCGCAAAAAAACTTCTAGATTCTTTACAGAAATATCTCCGTCCTACTACATTGCTTTGATTTATAAAGATAACTTATTATTTGCATGTTGAACGAAAAAAACTAATACCGTAGGATTCTCTTACTGTTCCATATTGAATTAATCAAAACCATGTCTCTTGCACGCCACAAACATGATGAACCGTATGGATAAAAACATTAAAGACAAGATTTTAAATGCCTCTTATGAACGCTTTTAACAGCCAAAGTCTGTCCGCACAACATTGGTGGCTAGCAAAGTGTATGATGGTGCGAGCTTTCTCTCTTTATTAAGCATAAAAAGTAGTGGTACTCAATAGATTTTATATTATATTGCGAGCTTTATCGTTTTATACCATTCATGGATGCTGACATGAAGTGGGTGCCATATACCTTGAAAAATATTTCTTTAAAACAAACGTGTAAATACGCAACAACAAGTGTACTCCGTTTGGGATGTTCTGTTTTGCATGAGGGATGATAGAATAAAATTCAGGGAATAGGATTTTTCAATATTCCTCTACAAAATATATCTTGTTCTGCCAACTTTCTCTAATAATTTTTTAAATTCTGCTAAATCCTGTTATGAAAAACACTGCAATAATCTCACAAACATGCCAACAATTTCACGACTCAACGGATTAGAAAATTTGATCGTAAAACTTGTGTAGCAAGTATCTGATTGCCTTCTTAAATGAAAAGCTGTCTCTTGATCTAAAGCATACAGCTCTATGACCTTTTCTTCCATGCCAACAGGTACAGACTTTTTGCCAATCTCAACAGAAGATAAAAATGCTACAGATATGTCTAATTTCTCAGCCATATCTGAAAGGTATTCTGAATAATCAATGCGAAGCTTATTATGTAAGATTTTACCAAAGGATGTAACCATCTAGAAAGTCCTGTTAGAAAAGAAACATTCTTATGAATCTAACAAATCTTTTTGAGATTTTTCAATTATTTCGAATCAAGAGTTCTTTTCGGGGTGTTTTTTTAGCAAAACCAGAGGTCCAAAGGGTCTCAACTTCTAAAAAGTCAAAATCCTTAAAAATCTCTTGAACCGCGTCACAATCATTTAAACTCAAAACAAATTTCCTTTGAATGCTTTTAAGAATGTTCGCAATTTTTACAAAATCATCTTCAACAAAATTGCCAGAGCTATAACACTTCTTCTTCATAAGATAAGGCGGAGCTAAATAAAACAAACTGTTGAGCGTATCAAAAAGTTCGACACCCCGTTCCCACGATAAATTTAAAATCGTTGTATTAAGCAACTTTTGCCTAACTTGTCTGCATTCTTGCTAAGAGCTTGTCGGGATTAAACTCTACCGTTCTTTTTCTTCCAAAACTAAAAGAAAAATAATCTTTTTTCCCATACAGGACACAACGTTAGAGAAACAAAATTGGAAACTGGTTTTTATCTTTATAACTTCATGTTCTTCCTCAATTAGGCAACGTATTGATTTATAATGATAATTTGTCGTTATTCATATTGATTGAGAGTCTCGAATAACGTAAGATTCTCTCATTTCAAACCTGCTTATCTTGAATCAATCAAAACCATTCCCTTGCACGTCACAAGTGGGATGAGTGTGTGGATAAAATTTGTATAAGAAAGGACTTAAAATGGCTCTTATGAACCGTCTTAATGCAAGGGCTGTCGCAACATTGGGAGCTGGCAAATATAATGATGGTGCCGGCTTGCTTCTTCATAAGCGTAAAGATGGAGGTGCTCAATGGATTTATCGTTATACCATTCATGGGCGGCGTCGCGAAATGGGCTTGGGTGCCTTAAGACATGTCTCTTTAAAAAAAGCCCGTGAATTAGCAACTGGGTGGCGCTCTGTTTTGCATGAGGGTCGTGACCCTATTAAAGAACGTGAAAAACAAAAGCGTGAAGCAATAAGCAATCTCCATTACTTAAAAGACATTGCTTTAGAAACTTTTGAAAATCGTAAAGCTGAATTAAAAGGGGATGGGAAAAATGGATTCTGGTTTTCACCTTTACAACTTTATATTCTTCCCAAATTAGGCTGTCTGCCGGTTTCAGAGATTACACAAACAGAGATACGCAATACCCTTGCCCCTATTTGGCATACAAAAGCTGATACAGCGCGTAAAGCACTGAACCGTCTTAATATTTGTCTCAAACATGCGGCTGCTTTGGGTTTGGATGTTGATTTACAAGCAGCAGAAAAAGCACGCGCGCTCTTAGGTAAACAACGCCATAAAACGCAAAACTTTCCAGCAATGAATTGGAGAGAGGTTCCTGCCTTTTATCAAACGCTTTGTCAAAAAACAGCTATAACACAACTGGCTTTGCGTTTGCTTATTCTGACAGGGGTTCGTACCAATCCCGTACGTCATATTCGTGAAAATCAGATTGATGGAGATATATGGACTATCCCTGCTGAGAATATGAAAGGAAGACGGGATGCTACAACAGAATTTCGCGTGCCTCTATCAACAGAAGCATTAGAAATTTTAAAACAAGCACGCTTACTTTCTCGCAATGATTTCTTCTTTTCTCCTAGAGGACGGGGGCCTCTTGCGGATAGTTGTATGTCACAATATATGAAACGTATTGGACTTGAAGCCTGCCCGCATGGTTTTCGCTCTAGTTTACGCAATTGGCTTGCTGAAACAACTGATGCTCCCTATGAGGTCGCTGAAACCATTCTAAGTCATACGGTCGGCGGTAAAGTAGAACGTTCCTATCGTCGCACTGATTATCTAGAACAACGCCGGATCTATATGGATAAATGGGCGGCTTATGTCACAGGTCAATCTTAAGATATGGGGTGCATAACCCCATGATCTGTGGATAACTTTAGCTCTCTTCTCTCTCATTCTTTCTCAATAAGAGTCATAAATTATCACATCAGAAATTATATGATAAAATATTGTTTTCTATAAATAAAACATCTTTCTAAATGAACCAAAATGTGGTTAATAAATGGTTATGATGTGTTACCATTTTTTGATAGAAAGGATTTTAGTATGACAGAAAATGATATTCTTTTGACAGACCGTGAAAGTGCAAAATTGCTTCATATGAGTGTCTCAACATTCCGCCGTCATGTAACCAATGGCTCTCTCCCAAAACCTTTAAAATTTGGCTTTTTATCCCGTTGGTTACAATCAGATCTTTTGAATGTCAT